>JAQBZB010000371.1 GCA_027622275.1 Planctomycetota bacterium
CCGGTGGCGGCTGGAAGCCACCACTACGGAAATCGGGATGAAGTAGAGACACAGTTTCTAAGGTGATTTGTATGTTGACTGTTCATCGGACGATGATGTTCACTGCGTGGGTGCTGTTCTTTCAGTTAACGGTGCCACGCGACGTCCGTGGCGGTGACGGCGAGCGTCAAAACGACAGTCGCGAGCATCGTCTTTGGATCGATTACTACAAGCAGGCCGCGCAAGCTTACCGATTCCGGTTTCTTGCTGGCTCGGACATGGAATTCAAGATGGCGGCCGAGCCGATACTCAAGTTCAATCAGGAAACTGGACTCCAGGGGACGCACGGCACGATGTTTGTGTGGACCCACCTCGGCAGACCGGAGGTGATCGGCTCGATCTGGTCCTATGAGATCGGCGGCGGACGGCGAAGTGTGGTGCATGAGTTTCATTCACTGTCGCTTGAAACTTTTCAAGAAGTGCAAGTGGGCGCGTATTCGTGGCACCCGAGGCAGGCCGGAATTGAACTCAAGGTGTTGGCGGACGCTCCACCGCCAGCCTCGGACGGTCGGCTGCGGCTCATCCAGATGCGATCGATCGCACGCGGTTTTGCCGGATATGGCTCGCCGGTTGACAAGGAGATCAGCCTGCGGCTTCATCCGCAACCGCTGTATCGATACGAGAGCCAGTCGCCCGACCTGACCGACGGGGCTTTGTTTGGATTCTTTAACGAATGGGATCCCGAAATCATGTTGGTACTCGAGGCGCGGAACAGCGAATCGGGACCGCGCTGGCATTATGCCGCGGCCCGATTCAATATTTGCCCGTTGCGGTTGGATCTTGCTGGTGAAAGCGTGTGGCGTGTCGAGACAGGTCCACAGCAGGACAGCCGCTTCGGCGACCCGAGCGGTGGTTTTTTCGCGGTTCACGGAGTCGACGTTCGGCCCGTTCTGTTCGGTGCTTCTCCAAATGAGAATCCATGAACCAACGAACTCGATCAAACTCGCTCCACGCGGTTCGGCTGGGCGTATTTCGAACGCTTAAAGTCGAGTGAAATCGAAACTTGTTACCAGTTAGCGAGAGTTGAATCCATGAAGGCCCTTGCTAGACCGCTGATAATCGTTGTACTGCTTTGGTTCCAAGTAGTCGCGATGCCCGCGATAAGCGAAGACGAACGGCGTGGACCGGAACTCGGTGACGTGAACGTGGACCCTGAAATCGACAAAGGCCAGTACCAGCGTTGGATCGAGTACTACCGCCAAGAAGCGGCGAGTTATCGCTTTCATTTTAGTTCTGACCACACAAAGGAACTGGAACTCCGAGAATCCCCTGTTCTGCTCTACACAAACCCAGTTGGCTCGCGCGGACTTACTCACGGGGCGGTCTTTGTTTGGACCTACCAGGGGCGAAGCGAAGTTGTTGGTGCGATTTGGTCTCATGCCAACACGCCTGGACCGAACCAGCGCACGGTGTCTCACGAATTCCATTCCCTCTCCGCGGAACCAGTGGTTGCCGAACGGAGCGGCGAAGTGGTTTGGTCAACGACACAACCAAGCGTCCAGTGGATCACTCCAGACGAGGTGCCGCGACCAGCACCTTCGACGTTTGGACGTCTAACGCAGATGAGGAACTTGGCGAAGGAATTGAATGTTGCTCGCGTTGATCCGAAAGACGAATCCAAGGAGCAGCTTCGTTTGCTGCCTCAGCCGCTCTATCGTTATGAACGAGGATCATCCGCGGCTAGCGACGGTGCGGTATTTGCGTACTGCGTTGTCTGGGATCCGGATCTATTCCTGGTGATTGAATCACGAGAAACCGACGGCGGTCCAACTTGGAAATACGCGCCGGTCCGCTTCACACACCTGACGCTGACTGTGCATCATCGGCAGAAAGAGGTGTGGCGGGACGCGCGAGACAGTAAACTGCATCGTGACCCGGCAATGGGATACAAGCTCTTCTACGGAGTCTCCGTTCAAAGTGAAGTCATTGAGTCCGAATAAACAACGTCACCATCAGAGCTGAAACCATGAAGATCGATGCTAGACCAATGATGATCGTGGTGTTGATTTGCACGACGGTCGCTGCCGACGAGCCCGTAACAAAGCTTCGACGACTGATTGACGATTCAGTCGCCTGGTACGAAGTGTTTCCGAGCGAAGAAAGCACGGAACCGATGAAGCCGATCGTGGTCATGCGATGGCCCAACAGCGTTCGCGGCTCGACAGATGGTGCGAGCGTTCTGTGGATCGCCAACGGTCGACCGGAAGCGGTGGCGGCGATCTATCCGTGGGAAGGCCGCCTGTTCATGCACGAGTTCGATTCGCTCTCGCGCAGTAAGGTCGTGGCCAAACGCAACAGTCAAGTCGTTTGGAGACCGACGACAGCCGGACTTCAGTTTCGACTGATCGCCGACGTTCCCGCGCCTGCCCCATCGTCGGCGGCACGGCTGCGGCAAATGAAGGCACTCACGAAGGAATTCAATGCGACGCTGCTTGGCTGGGCACCTGACAACAGCCAACGCGAAGAGCTTCGCATGATGTCGCGTCCGCTTTATCGCTACGAGATCGACAAACCGGACAAAGTGCTCGATGGGGCGCTCTTTGCATACGCTACTGGCACTGATCCCGAGGTCATGCTGGTGATCGAAGCGTTTGGCGAGGCAGGCGTCTATCGATGGCAATACGCTTTCGTACGAAGCAGTTCCGGCGCGCTCGAAGGCCGCTTTCGCGACCAACTGATGTGGTCCGCCGACAGGTATCCCCCCAAGGACAATCCGACGCTCAACCACGTCGAATTCTCTCGTCCGTTGGACGAGGCGCTGGAAAGCGTCGAGAGCAAGGCAACGCCATGAGAACCTTTCTACATGTCGCCGTGATGTTGACGGGCCACCCGCCGACTGACTCATGAAGACTCGCATAACGCCACGATTGGTTATCGCTTCGTTGCTGATCCTCTTCGTCCCACTCTGTTTTGGCGAGACGGACGAGTCGGGATCGACCGAGCGAAGTGCCGATGCGCTGAAGATTAATACCGGTGCCGCAAAGTCATACGTGTTCGGACTAGCTGGCGAACCGCGACGCGAACTCGTCTTTCACCCCGCATCGCTGCTCCGGTGGTCGAATCCTCTCGCGGGAGAAGTTTACGGAGACGTTTTTATTTGGACGCACCAGGGCCGGCCGGAAGTGATTGGCTCGATGCACCAGTGGTATTCGCCGTTCACTCATGGTTCACATGAGTTTCATTCGCTCGCGACCGGTCCAATCAGCGGCACGCGAGACGGCGATCCGGTCTGGACTTCGGAACAGCCGGGAATTCAATTGCGCCGCGTTCCCGATCAACAGTCCGTCGCGGGATCGCCGGTCGTCCGCTTAACACAGATGCGAGCGATCTCTCGACACTTCACGGGCCAGAAAACGGACCGCGAAGGAGTCTCGCGCGAGTTGCGCCTTTTGCCTCAGCCCATCTACCGCTATGCAAGCGACAACTCGCAAGCCGTCCTGGACGGCGCGCTGTTCGTGTTCGTTCAAGGCACCGATCCCGAGATTTTGCTGCTTGTGGAAGCTCGTCCAGTTGGCGACCTGTGGGAATGGCAGTACGGCCTGGCTCGACTGAACAGCGTGCAATTCGTCGCCAAGTATCAGGATCGCGAAGTCTGGCGTGTTGAAACTTGGCCCTGGAGCAAAGTAAAAAGCGGCCAAGAACCATACACTAACTTCGGGCCGTTCAGTCGTTCTAAAATGAACGAGTAACCGCGACCAAGCTTCCTCAACGAAGCCCCAACCTTGGATCTGCTAACAGCTGAGAGGGAATTATGAACCAAGTAATTCGCACGAATTCACGGCGTCTTCTCGTCACAGTGATCGTGGCAATCTATCCCGTCGCGGCACTCGCTCAAGGCGCGAACGATCCGAAGGCACGCAAGGCAGATGCTGACAAGATGATCGGCGAGGAAGCTATTGCGTTTCGAATCTCATTGGCCGAGGACCGCAAGAGGGAACTGTCATTGCATGCGGTGCCCGTTAAATCCTGGACGAACAATCTGGACGGTGAGTTTTATGGCAATGTGTTCATCTGGACCTTAGATGGACGGCCGCAAGTCGTTGGTTCGTTGTACCGGTCCTATTCGCCCCACAACTATATTGCCGCGGAATTGCAATCGCTCTGTGAACACGAGATGGTGGCCACGAGGGATGATGAAACTGTGTGGCAACCGCCGGCCGGTGTGAAGTTCCGACCGGTTCCCGACGGCGACCCACCTGGCGCGACTCTCCCTGGGCGGCTGATTCAAATGCGATCATTTGCCAGGCGTTTCGTGGGTACAATGACGGACGAAGGAGAAGTCCACAGAACAGTCCAGGTATTGCCGCAACCACTCTACCGGTTCGAGAAGACATCTTCGGACCTGCTTGACGGCGCGCTGTTTTCGCTGGTCAACGGCACGGACCCCGAAGTGTTGTTGTTGATCGAAGCACGCCGCACCGCGAATGGCTTTCAGTGGCAATATGCCCTGGCGCGGCTGAGCACGCGCGAGTTGCAAGTGACCTACGATGGACAGAAGGTTTGGAGCGTCGCGCCGTTGGAATGGCCACACACAAGATTACGTGAACCGTACACGGTCATACGACGAGAGTTTGATGAAGCCGATTAGAACGGTCTAGGTCGAACCCAGTGTTCTGAGAACGGCTGCAGTGGCAAGACGCCACCGCCGAGCGAATCATGGGAAAATCGATATCGGACTGGAGGTTACCATGCACGCGTTAATTCTGTTCTCGGTGATGGTCGCTGGGCAATCGCCAAGGGACGATGTGAACCTGCCGGAACAGGCAGCCCGGATCGCCGAAGCATTGCAACTGACGACCGACGCGGCCACAGGCTACGAGTTCGAAGTGTCCGACGGCCCGCCGCGTAAACTTGCTTTCCATTCCGCGTCGATTCTCCGTTGGTCGAACCCCGCTGCGGGCGAGCTTTACGGGAATGTTTTCGTCTGGACACACGAAGGAAGGCCGGAAGTGATCGGCTCGCTATACCAGTGGTACTCGCCGCATACACATGGCGCTCACGAATTCCATTCACTCGCGACGACCTCGCTCAGCGGCGCGCGGGACGAAAAGGTGGTTTGGAAATCAGACCAACCGGGCGTTCAGTTGCGCCGCCTTCCGGAACAGCAAGCCGTGGCCGACACACCGCCCGCCCGCCTGCGGCAGATGCGGGAAGCAGCGCGGCAATTCACCATCGTAAAAACGGATCGTGAAGAAGTCTCCCAGGAAATGCGGCTGCTGCCGCAACCCGTCTATCGTTATCCCAAGGACGGTTCACTCGTCCTTGACGGCGGTGTTTTCATGTTTGTCCAAGGCACTGATCCCGAAGTGGTGTTGTTGGTCGAGGCAAGAGAGAATGGAGAACGGTGGGAATGGCAATATGCACTGGCGCGAATGAACAGCGTTCGGCTTGTCGCGAAGTACCGGAATCGCGAGGTGTGGCGTGTTGAACGCTTGCCGTGGGGACGAGTGACGAACCACCTCGAACCTTACACGTCCTTCGGAAACATCCAGCGCCCACAAGCAACCGATTGACGGAGGCGTTACGAACGATGAATGCATATTCTCAGAGCAACATCATGCTCGCGTTGGCTGCCGTCTTCGTCACGGCTCCCGCGTTGACGAGCGTCACTCAAATCTACGCCCAAGACCAGATCGACAAGGAACGTGCCGAAGAGACCTTGAAGCTGGCTACGGAAAAGGCGACGGAGTTCGATTTCTATCTTGGCAACGACCGCAAGCAGAAATTGACTCTGCATCCCCGCTCGGTGTTACGGTGGTCGAACCCGGTATCGACAGCGCTGTATGGCGAAGTTTTCGTCTGGACTGCCGCCGGACGTCCCGAGATCATCGCATCGATGCACAAGTTCTTTCAGTCAACGCGGCGGCACATGACGGGCGAGTTCCATTCCTTGGCGCGCGGTCCCATCTTCGGCTTGCAAAACGAGCAGGAGTTCTGGGTTCCCCAGGAAGCGGGCGTTTCGCTCGCATTGTTGCCCGAGGCACCGCCGGTGGCACGAGCCGCACCGCAGCGGCTATTGCAGATGCGCACTTTGGCCCGCGGCTTCTCGGCGGAAACGTCAGCCCGCGACGAACCGGAGAACCGCGAACAACTCAGACTTTTGCCAAAGCCGATCTACCGCTACGAATCCACCAATCCCACGTTGCTCGACGGCGCGATCTTTGCGTTTGTTCAAGGAACCAATCCGGAAGTGCTGTTGTTGCTGGAAGCCCGGCAAGTAGGCAACGAGCATGTCTGGCAACATGCCCTGGCGCGGTTCAACAGCGTCGCCTTGCGAGCATCATACGACGGGCAGCAAGTCTGGAGCGTGCCGCAAGTCGCGCCTCCCTGGGAGAACGTTCGTGATCCGCGAAAAGCGTATTTCGTTCCGTTGCTCGATCCGGGTGCAGAACCATGATGCGATATCTGGTCGCTTCATTCGTTTTGCTATCACTTGTCGCGAATCGCGGTGCGATCCAAAGCGTCCGCGCCGACGAACCGCAAACGGATCAAGCAAAGGATGAAGCCCGCGCTGCTGAAGCCTTGGAAGTGACTCGCGAAGCCGCCCGCTCGCTACAGTTTTATGGCGGCGAAGAGCGAATGACCAACCGGTTTACCGCTCGGCCAAGTAACCGTGAAACTCGACGACAAGCAGGTCTGGCAGGTACCCTACGTCGCTCCACAAGGCCCAGGTCAACCGTCCAAATTCAATACGTAGCATTTTTTATGAGGCGCGTGTTGGTGATAAGCGAGTTGTGACCGAGGTAGCAGGAGGTCAATTATGAAACTAGGGTATTCAGCAGTCGCGGGGCCGGCATTTAAGCTGATCCCGGGTGCCGAGTAGTCACATGCCGTTTCGCGGTCCTACCGTTTACCCAAAAGAATATTCGCGGGCTCAGGCACGAGGCGAGGGAATTCAACAACTCGGTCGCGCCGCCGAATCCCGCTCAAGGCGTGTGAACGACCCGTCTCTCTGCCGAAATCGTCGAATGTCTGATGTTGCGATTCTTGATTCCACAAATCGCTCGACGAGAACTCACATCAGTCCCACGATCGGCACTCCGTGATAGACGGCATGTGGTCGACCGTCGATGTCGGTCCAATGGGCGTCTCTGGGTATACCGAGTGCCTCGTACATCGTAGCAGCGAGATTCCCGGGCGTCTGGCGAAAGTCCGTCACTTCGCCGGCGATATGGTCGGTCGCGCCGAGCACGCGGCCGCCTTGAACGCCTCCGCCAGCGAAGAGCACGGTGTTGGTAGGTCCCCAATGATCGCGCCCCGCGTCTTTGTTGATCTTCGGCGTGCGGCCAAACTCGCCAGTCATGATGACCAGCGTGTCGTCGATCAGTCCGGTTTCGGTGAGATCGTCGAGCAAAGCCGCCATCCCTCGATCCATCGGCGGCAGCAAATTGTCTTTCAGGTTGACGAAGTTGCGACGGTGAGTGTCCCACGTCGAGTTCTTGCCAAGGTTGACCTGCACGTACTTCACACCTGCTTCCACCAACCGCTTGGCCATCAGCAACGACAGCCCAAACTTGTTCTTGCCATATCGCTCTTGCGTCGCCTGATCGGCGTTTTCGACATCGAACGCGCTGCTGGTCTTCGGATTGGTCAGCACACCGGCGGCCTGCTGCCGCTGCCGATCAAACTTGCCGACTTCGGCGAGGTGTACGAGCGAGCTGTGCTGTCGATGGATGAAGTCGAGCAACCCGATGCGCCCCGCAAAGCGAGGCTGCCCGCCTTCGGGGAGCGACAAGACGGGAACATCAAAGATCGAACTGCTGGCGTGTTCGAAGGGAGTGCCTTCGAAACGGAAGCAATCAGGACAGGCACCATTCCCCAACGGGCACTTCGCCGCGATATCGATGTGCCAGGCTTCCCACTGACCTCCCATCCGCCCCGCGTACTGGCCGGGCCGCACACGTCCGGCTTCGTTCACGCTCG
>JAQBZB010000041.1 GCA_027622275.1 Planctomycetota bacterium
GCAAACCGGAGGGCTTGCGCCCTGCCGCTACACTCGCAATTCGGTAACTTATTTTGGGACGACTCCTAATTCCTAGAACGGTGCTTAGTCCCCTGATGACGCAACATTACATCCCATCAGAGGACTAACGTCCCCCGCTCGCCGGTTGCCCGCGGCACTGTCGCGTTATGAGGAATCCTCTAAACTTTGTCGCTTGCCACGCCCGAAGATAATTCTGATACCTTGATTGCGCCGGTTGTATGATCTACGATTCCCAGCGAAGGGAATGTGTTGATGTCGACTTACCAGAGACACCCGATCCTCACTCCTCGCAGCATCACTTGCTGCTGTCTCTGTATCTGTCCGGGTTGACCCGGACCAACTCGCTTCGCACACCTAACGTATATCGCGTTTTCTTGTTTCCTTCACGCCAACCATTGCGGATCGTCGTCCCGCGATCAATCCGCGTCTTGGAGTCCAATCATGTCTTCGGACTTTCGCCGCAAAGAACAACTCCCCCGCCTGACTGATCGCATCGTTAGCACTTATACCGAGGTCGGTACGATCAATCATCTGGGGCATTGCCCGCTGCCCAAATACGAGGAAATCATCGGGGCGTTGGAAGACCTCAAGGAGATTCTCTATCCCGGCTACCGACGGCGGGAAGGTCTTCACATGGGCAATGTTACCTACCACGTTGGTGATTTGGTCGACCGGCTGCACGATACGCTGACAACACAAATTGCCCGCGCGTTGCACCACGAAGACCGCGTCTCGGAAGGCGTCGAAGTTTGTGAAGATCAGTTGGACTACGAAGCCAAAGGGCAAGCGATGGCCATCGACTTCTTGGAGCGATTGCCCGGGTTGCGTAAGGTCTTGGCAAAGGACGTCGAAGCTGCGTTCGTCGGCGATCCAGCGTGCAAGAATTTGGATGAAGTGATCTTCTGCTATCCCGGTCTGGAGGCAGTGACCGTTTATCGCTTAGCTCACGAGTTGCACAAGATTGGCGTCCCATTCATCCCGCGGATGATGACAGAATGGGCTCACAAAGAGACCGGCATCGACATCCACCCCGGAGCCCAGATCGGACGTCACTTCTTCATCGACCACGGGACAGGTGTCGTGATCGGCGAGACCTGCGAGATCGGCAACCACGTCAAGCTCTATCAAGGAGTCACGCTCGGCGCGCTGAGCTTCCCGACGGACGCCGACGGCAAGATCATCCGCAACATGAAGCGGCATCCGACGCTGGAGGATCGTGTCGTGATCTACGCCAGCGCGACGGTGTTGGGCGGCAAGACAGTCATCGGCCACGACAGCGTGATCGGTTCGAGCGTCTGGCTAACGAAGAGCGTCGCGCCGCACACCACGGTCACGATCGAATCGCCAAAGCTCCGCATTCGCGCCGAAGTGCCGGACGATTTGAACCCCGACGCGAACTATCAAATCTGAATTTGGATGAAGTGGCCGTCTACTGACAACCAGCCTGCTTCGCCTTTGAAATCCTTGCCCAGCGAATCCCGTAAGCCACGAGCAGCAACCACGAGCAACCACTGACGAAGCCTCCGCAGACGACTCGTTGCGGGCGATAGGAATAGACGACGCGATGCTGACCGGCAGGCAACAGTACCGCTCGCATCAAGCGATTTGCTCGAAAGATTGCTAGTTCCTTCGTCACGCCATCCGTCACTCGAACGGCGTGCCAGCCGGGGTAATACGTGTCGTTGAAGACGAGGCAACCGGGTTCCGTCAGACTCACTTCGATCTCGACTCGTGGGGGTGAATAGTGCATGACGACGCACGATTCGGCCTCGTCAGCGTTCCCAAGTTTCTGAAACTTCGGAAGTCTTAGTGTCTCCTCCGCTTCAAGCATTGCAACCGCGCGAAGATCGCGGGGACGTTCGCCGTCGAAGAAGACTTCGCGCGTCCGCCGATCGATCGCCGTACGCGAACGATCGGCCAGCGGCGGGATGACTTGGATGTCATGGACGATCCATGTGCGCGGTAGCGCTCGCGAGTCGGCATACAGCCGAACGCCTTCGCCCGACGTTGTGATCAATTCGCGATTTCCCGTTGGGAGAACACTGCCGGGCGTTGCAATGAACTGCGCGGACATCGAACGCAATAACTCGCCGGCTTGGTCGGACGCATGATCTCGGTCCCACTGCCGAGCGACACGAAGGAAGGACTGCCAGTCGGCGGATGCCAACGTCGTTTGACTGCCGATCATCGCGATATCGGAACGGAGATGATGTTGCGGCAGCAGCGTAGCACGCTCCCAGGCGACGACGTCGGCAAGACGTGCTTCGTCGCCTTGTTCGCTCCACGCTTTTGGCAACAGCGTCGCTGACGAGTCGCGAAACAAGCGAGGCGGCACGGATGTATCGGTCTCGGCGACGATTGCTTCCGCGAGGAATTGTCTTTCCGACCAGACGCTGCCCGGAATCGAAAGCGTCATCCAGCCGTTTGCTACACAGAGTTCAAACGCGGTCATCGCGAGGAGCAGGATGCCGCGAGTTTGCTTCAGATGTTCATGTGTCGCGCGAAGCAGGAACCAATACGCCAGACCGAGAACCGCCGCGTGCAAGAAGGCCGTCAAGATACAACTCGTGGCCGCTTCGGTGTCGAGCGGACCGAAGATCCGATCAGCAGAGGCGTCGGCAAGCCATCTGTTCCAACTTGTTTGACACAAGCCAAACCCGGCGGCCGCCATCAGGCTGATCGCCGCGATCACAGCGAATGTGTTCGCGATTCGACGCGGTTTCGCTTCCACAAAGTCGTCCCAACCACGCGCCGCCAACATACTAATCCCGAGCGATGCAACAACCAGCAGCTTGGCCGGAAAACGAAAATACACGTAGCCCGGCAACAGTGTGACAAACATCCAATACACGCCGCCGACGGGCTGGCCGAGCGTAAGTTCGTCCGGAGCTTGGCTCAACAGACTCGCGCGAATCTCGTGGACGAGCCAGCCAACGCCGTACCAACCGAAGCTCGCAAGTAAGGCCAACAACGTCAGCAGCGAGACAAAACGAAGGCGTGCATCGCCTCGCCGTACGCGCCAACTGCAAATCGCCAACACCAATGGCAGCAGACCAAGATAGAGTGAAGGCGTCCAAGTTCTACCTTCGCCGGAAAACACCGTGCTCCAGCGATCGTTCGTTGGAAAGATGTGGCCAAAAAAGTTCGGCCAGATGAATTCAATTGCATGCCACGGGCCAACGGAGAACTCGTAGACATGCCGCAGGTGCGTCGCTGGCTGAGGAGTTCCGACGAGGCCGCTGGCAACCGGATGCGTACCCGTCGGCGCGCCTGCGGTGAGCGTGGCGGCGGCCTCGTACACGTTGCGCGGGGCATCTGGTGCGTCGCGGTTGCTCTGCCGCGTCCACTCCGCGGCAGGCAAGATCTGGACGAGAGCGAGGCACAGGCCGGCAATCGCGGCCACGGCAAGCAGGGCAGGGCGGCTCCTGCGCCACGGAATTCGAGCCGTGACCGATGGAGACGCTGAATCGCGGGGGAGCAAGCACGCGTAAAACGCCGCCAGCATTCCCATGTGGTACGCCGCTTGCGGATCGCCCCCCAAGGTCATGAGGGCCAGTACTGCGCCCAGCGCAACCGCCCAGCCAAGACTTCGCTCACGTAACATGCGATCCGCGGCCAGCAGGCCGAAGGGCAGCCACGCCGCGCCGACCAGGAACACGACGTTGCAGTATTGGAACAGAACGCTGCCGCCGAAAGCGTACGACAGCGCGGCGAGCCCGGAGGCTTCGCGGCTGCAACTCCAATGCCGCGCGAGGCGGTATGCCATTGCCGCCGCTAGCAGGATGTGCGCCGTCACATAAATGTGATATCGCAACCGATAGCTGACCGGCAGCGCGAAGACGAGCTTGCCGGGGTAGAGCACGCTCGACGTGGTGTCGGCCAGAACCGGAGTCCCGGCGTTATCGAGCGGGTTCCACAATGGCACGCGTCCTGCTCGCCACTCGTGGCACTCCCATTCGAACAGCGGGTAGTAGTAGTTCGCCGCATCCCGAAATCCAAAACTACGATCTCGAAACAGCACCGATCCGAAGCACCACAGAAAGGCGATGCCGATCGTGACAACGATGAGAAGGCGAGTGCGGGTCAAAGGAACTGCTGCTTTGCTTCGTTGGGAGTGCGAGAGTTCGAGGGCGACACGCCTCATGTTAAGCCAGCCGCAACCAGCGAGCGAGCCACGTTGGTTGCAGGTCGGGCACGACTAGGCGATTGGCAATTCCCAATTGCGCAAGAATGGCTTCGGCCGCCAGATAGCCGCTACGGACGGCTCCTTCCATCGTGGCTGGCCAACCAGTCTGAGTCCAGTCGCCAGCCAACACGATCCGCGGGCAAACGGTTTGTTGCGGCGGACGCAGTTGCTCGACTTCGGGCGTGACCGAGAAAACCGCATGCGGCTCGGTGATCATTCGCCAGTCGAGCAGCTTCGCGTCGCGCGCATCAGGCAACGTCGCGCGCAAGTCTTCCAGAACCTCGTCCAGGACCGACTCGCGTTCGCGGCGAGCGATATCCCGCGAAGCGCTGATGACGACTTGATAGTAGTGCGATTTTGAATCTGTGTCGGCATCCGCCGCGCCGGCAAAGACCCATTGGCTGAGCCGATCAACGAGCACGGCGTGTGGCAGAGCCATGATCGGCCGGTCGAACCACAGGTGGAGCGAGGTGATCGGGGACGACGGAATCGCATCGGCAGCGGTGCCAAGGTTCGCAAGTTCTGGTGGCAAGATCGAGGCGACTCGCCGCCACGGAACCGCGACGACCACGAAGTCAAACTGGCGGGAAGTGTCGTCGTCGAGCTGCAGATTGACGACGCTCGCATCTCGCTCGACCTTCCTCACATTCTTTCCCAGGTGGAGCGTCGCGCGATGGTTCGACAAGTGCGTGGCAATCTGGTCATACAGTCGTCGCAGCCGAACCGCTGGAACGTAAACTTGGTAGGCCGAGTTGGCACGAAGGAATCCATCGACGAGGACCTTACGGGCCACCGCGAGCGAAGCTCGATCGAGCGATTCGGCCAGAGCGCTGACGAGCACGACTTCCCAGAAGCATCGAATCGCGCGATCAGACTGACCGTGCTGCCGCAGCCATGATCCGATCGTAGCTTGTTTGCTGTCGGTTTGGCTCGACGATCGCGCGAGTTTCACGATGCCGCGGCAGATTTGAATTCGTTCGGTGAGACTGAGATAAGAAAGTCGCAGGAAGGCCGGAGCGAGGTGCAGCGGTGCCGGCAACCACTTCGTCGCACGGAAGTCGTTGCGTTTCCCATCTGTTGCGAAGAAGTGAAGTCTCGTGTCGCATCGTAAGAGATGGTCGATGTGCGTTCGTTTGCAAAGGTCGAGAAAGTTCGTACAGCAACCCATTGCCACGTGCTGACAGTTGTCGATCAATTCGCTCGTTGGCGGATCTTCAAACGATGTTGCTCGACCGCCAAGCCTTCTCTTTGATTCAAATAGTTCGACAGCCTGTCCCGACTCAGCAAGTGCAATCGCCGCGGCAAGTCCCGCTAATCCGCCGCCAGCGATTCCAATCCGAGCGGGCTGTCGCGGTGACGGCGAATCGACGTTCTTGCTCACCGCTCAACTTCCCGATTGCCGCACCGCGGGACGACCGCGACTTAAAGTGGCGGGCGTGTGAGGACGCAGTTCGGTTTCGTTGCTTGCTGGAGCCAGTTCACGCGGATGAAACAAGAAGGCGGCAACCAGGACCTTCAACTTGCCGCGAAATCCGAGGCGTATCGGCCGCTTGAAGACGTCGCCTTCGCGTCGTTTGATCTCGGCGAGCAACGTCCGATACGTCGTGAACATCAGCGTGAAAGCTCGCCGGCCGTGCGGATGAAGCAACGTCGCGAGGGGAGTGGCTTCGTCGTACAGCGATTCAGCACGGGCGATTTGGAATCGCAAGAGTTCACGGATTCGCGGGTTCATCGCGGGTTGGCGAAAGTCTTCCGGCTGGCAATCGAACCGTGCGAGTTCCTCGCGCGGCAGATAGATGCGGCCTTGCTCGGCGTCTTCGGACAGGTCTCGCAAGATGTTGGTCAACTGAAACGCGACGCCGCAAGTCTCGGCCAGCGCCTTGGCGCGGTCGTCCTCGAAGCCGAATACGTGAATACAGGCCAAGCCAACTGCCGAAGCGACGTGGTAACAGTAGTGTCTCAGGTCGTCGAAGGTCTCGTAACGCGGCGGCACCAGATCCATCGCGACGCCATCGACGAGTGCAAACAGGTACTCCGCGGGAATCGCGAAGCGAACCGTTGTGTCGTGCAATGCTTGCCACAGTGGAGATCGAAATTCGCCCCGCAGCGCGTCATGAAGCTCGGATCGCCATCTGGCTAGTTGTATTCGGCGAGTTTCCGCTGGCTCATCGCTGTCGGCGAGATCGTCCGCCAGGCGAGAAAAGGCGTATAGCGCGCACATGGCGCGGCGTTGCTCGCAAGGTAAAAAGCGAAATGACCGGAAGAAGCTGGAGGCGGATGCGCGCGAGATCCGTTCGCAGTGGCGGTATGCATCGTCGAGGTCGTTGGTCATCCGTGATCCCGTGCCGGTCGTCGGCCAATGACACTGTGCCGCAGCCAACTGCCGGCTGCAAGTCTCAGTTGTGTTAGTCTCCCAACCTTCGGTCGCGCTGTCCAGACGTCGTAGTCAACGTCGCGAATGGCTTGCAAAATGGCAAGTCCACCGCGAATGATCAACTCGACTTGAAACCGAAGCTCCTTGGGCAACCGGTCAACCAGCGGCCAACCGCGATGCAGGTGCTGCGACGCCCGCTCGACTTCCGCCTTCATCATGGCTCGCCACCTGTCGTCGACAATTCGACGCTGGAAGCACTCCTCCGTGTAGCCAAATTCGACGCATATTTCTTGCGGAAGGTAGATGCGGCCTCGTTCGAAATCTTCCGCGACGTCTTGCAAGAAGTTCGCGAGTTGCAAGCCCCTACAAACGGAATCGGACAGCGAGGCGGTCGTCTCCGAGTAGCAGCGTCCGAGGTAAAGCACTAAATGTCCGACGGGATTGGCCGAGCAGCGGCAGTACTCGAGCAGTTCGATATGCGTCGCGTAGCGAACTTGTTGCTGGTCGCGCTCGAACGCTTCGAGGAGGTCGCGGAAGGGCGCGGCGGGAATTGAGAACTGTCGAATCGTAGGAAGGAGCGCGACGAAGACCGGATGCCGGGCTTCCCCTTCGAGACAGTCGAGCAATTGGCTGCGCCACCATTCGAGTAGCGCAAGGCTCTCGCTGGGCGTGCCGATCTCGTCCGCCAAATCATCGGCCCAGCGGCAATAGGCATAGACGCTGCAAAAGTGTTGCCGGAGCGCTCGCGGCAGCAGCCAACTGACGACCGAAAAGTTCTCGTAGTGCGACGAGGCGAGCCGGCGGCAGTATAAACGAGCTTCCGCGCCGGAGACGCGATTGCCTTCGGCTTGCGGGCCGAAGCGGCGAAGGTCCGCTGCGAATCTTGGGTCACTCATGAGTTGCCGTTATTGCGGAGCGAATGCAGCGGTTGTCAATCTAGCCGCTCCGTCGAATTTGCATTATGCTGGTCACAGGAATATGAGGCACATGAAGATGGAAATCATTCTGGCCAGCCCGCGAGGTTTTTGTGCGGGCGTGAACATGGCGATCGAGAGCTTGGATCTCGCCATCAACACGTTCGGGGCTCCTGTCTATGTGTATCACGAGATCGTGCATAACAAGTTCGTGGTCGAGACGTTTCGCGACAAGGGGGCGATCTTTGTCGACAATTTGAGCGACGTTCCCGAAGGCGCGAACCTGCTCTTCTCGGCACACGGTGTTTCGCCCGAGATTCGGCGGATCGCGCGCCAACGCAAGCTGTACGCGATCGATGCGACTTGTCCGCTGGTGACCAAGGTACACCTGGAAGCGGTGCGCTATGCCAAGGAAGGTTATCGCATCATCTTGATCGGACATGAAGGGCACGATGAAGTTCTCGGCACGATGGGAGAAGCGCCGGAAGCGATCCTGCTGGTCGAGTCGCCGGAAGACGTCGACAAGCTGGAGATCCCCGCTGGTGCGAAGCTGGCGTATCTCACCCAGACAACGCTCTCGGTCGACGACGCGAATCGGATTATTACACGACTTCGGAGCCGCTTTCCCCAGATTGCATCGCCGCCCAAAGACGACATTTGCTACGCCACACAAAATCGCCAGGAGGCCGTCCGCGTCCTGGCGGAAGGCGCGGATGTGGTCTTGGTATTGGGGAGCCAGAACAGTTCGAACAGCCTGCGTTTGAAAGAACTCGCCGCGGAACAGGGCGTACGCGCCTATTTGATCGACGGAGCCGCCGATATCGATCCGAGTTGGTTCGATCCAAACGACAAGGTCGTCGTGACCGCGGGTGCCAGCGCACCCGAGTCGGTTGTCCGGCAGTGCGTCGAGTTCCTCCGTGAGAAATTTGAGGCAACGGTCGAAGCCCGCGAGCTAAGGAAAGAAGAAGTTCACTTTCCGTTGCCGAAAGAATTGCGGACGCTCGCCACGTAGGGCGCTGCGTCCAAATTCATGCGGGGCGGCGATGATGGGCGTCGATCGATGCACGGCCAATCCAGCATCAACTCTGGATGTAGCTCATCAGGAGATGGTTTTCCATCGCGAGCTTTTGGTGTTGAGCTTTCACAACGTCGCCGATCGAGATTAAGCCGACCAGTTTTCCTTTGTCGATCACCGGCAAGTGGCGGACGTGGTTCTTCGTCATCAGCCCCATCGTGTCGTTGATGTCCTGGTCGGGGGTACCGGTAATCACTTCCTTGGTCATGCGGGCTTCGACCGGGATCTTGTCGAGCGTCACAGAGACGCCAGAAATGGCACGAAGAACGTCTCGCTCGGAGATGATGCCAACCATCGATTCGCCTTCACAGACAACGAGACAACCGCAGCGATGCGCGACCATCTTATCGACGGCATCGGCCATCGTCGCACTCGGTTCGATCGCGAGGATATCGTTCCCCTTGGTGGCAAGGATATCTTTTAACAGCATCGGTTAGTCCTCTTCGAATGAGATAGAGTTGATTTTGGGACTATACCGTCTTCTCTGCGTCTCTGAATTGTGGCGACTCTGCCTTGCGGCTGAACAGCCGCAAACCTCTTGGCTCAACAACATAGCCTAACGCGCATACCAATGTCAACGATTTCACGATCTTGTGAAATACTTCACGAAGTGCCGACTGTTACCGCCGAGCACGGATCTGGGACTCTGGGTGAAGCTGCGAAGCTGTAACTGTACGATGGCCTTCCAAGGCCGTCGTGCGTGAGTCGACGGCCTTGGGAGGCCATCGTACAGTGGCATAAACGCCATCCGCTCGCGATGCGACTGCCGGGTTCATTCGGAAGCGGCCGGTTCACTGCGAGCGGCGAGTTCCGCGATTTGAATATTGCGGAACGAGATATCGGTCGTCGGATCATGCCCCTGGATCATGATTGTCCCCGGTTCCAGCCGCAACCCTTTGCGAGGATTCTCATCCGGTGCGCGATCGTCCATCCAATCGACGACTTGATAGCCGTTCACCCACGTGGCAACGTGAGCCCCGTCGGCGCTCACTGTTTTGTAGAACCATTCCAGGTCGTTCGCGACGACGAGCCGCGCGTCGATTCTCCGGAAGATCCCGCCAGTGCCACAATCAACCGGTTTGCGGCGATCGCCCTCTTTGACGCCATTGTGGATCTGGCTTTCATATCCATTCATCGGTCCGCCGGGAATGCAACGAAAGAAGAAGCCCGAATTCAGTTGCTGGGCGTGTGTGATGCATTCCAGTTGCAGCACGAAGTCGCCGTACGATCCCTCTGTCTCCAACTGGCCGCGCCCGTCTTTCACGTTGAGCCAGCCTTCGTCAGTGACCGTGAACTTACTCGGCATCTCTGGATAAGTCTTCCAGCCCGCCAAATCTTTGCCATTGAACAAACTTGTCGTGCTGAGCGGCTTCAGCTTGATATTGCGAAACTCGACCTTCCCCTGATTCAGCTGCAAACCAATGTGGCCACGATGCAGTGGTTTGGGATCGACGTACTCGAGAACTTGGGCTCCATCGAGATTAACGATCACCTTGTCTCCCAAGACGGTGACATCATACGTCTGCCAGTCGTTGCTATCGAAGTTGCCTGGCGCTTTGGCTCGCTTGACGAGGCTGCAACTCGGAAACGGATTGTCGCTGTCGGCGATATTCAGTTCGTAGCAATCGACCGCCGGATCTTTTGGCGTGAGCGGCGTGTGCAAGAAGATACCACTGTTCGTCCCGGGGGCGCTACGAAACTCGACGTGAAGGACATAGTCAGTGAATCGTGTTGTCGTACAAAGCAACCCTGGTTCCCCCTGATCCACGACGATCGCGCCGGATTCGACTCGCCAGTTAGCGTCGGTCACAGGGGTCCAGCCAAACAAGGTTTCGCCGTCGAACAACGAGATCCAGCCTTGCGCGAGTTCGATATCGGCGAGCGGTTTCGGTGCTTCTGTGACCGGTGGCGTTGTGTCATCGGCAACGCCGCTCGCGGTTGTTGCAACGGTGGTCTTTCCTTCGGCGGAGTCCGACCCGACAGCGGGAACCGGAGTGGATCGCGTTGCGGGCGGTGTTGCCGGACCACAGCCAACCAGCGGGAACAGCGTCAAGCCAACGAAACAAACAACGAAACGAGATACATGAATACGCATCGCTTAGACTCCGGCAAGTTTCTTCAGGTCGGCTCGCGTTACTTCGAGCATTCTAGCGAGCATCGTTGGTGCATCGACGTTGTAGTAGTTGCGGACGTCACCCACAATCCCGTTGAGTGAATGGGACTTGACATGCTCGATGAAACGCGTCAGGTCAGGCGTCAATTCGATCGCCGTTTCGAGATCCATCTGCCGGGCCTGCAACTCATCGACCCGTGCCGGCCACCAGCGACGATCGATCAGGTCAGGATTGGCCAACTCGACCATGGCAGTTTCGACACCGCCCGCGTGTTGGTCGCCTCGGTCGCCGGCAAATTCGACGATCGGATCGTACAGCCACCGAAACGCAAATCGCTCCACGGAACTAGCTTTCAATCCGTCGACGATCGCCGTGCGATGTACGATCGATCCATGAACATCGACGACATACATGGCTTCCGGCTGCGACCAGTCTTGCAGCGCGTTCGCAAAACCGGTTACGTAACGAGTGAGTAGCGCCGGTGTGATATCGATACTCATCCCAAACGGCAAGCCCCACGTGAGATGTCCGTACTCGACCGGCGGGCCAACAAGGAAACCATCGGTCTCTTCAGCGAGACGTCCCAGTACCAAGTAGCTTTGAATCGTGTCTGTCGCTAATGGTAAATGCGGTCCATGTTGCTCGACAGCCGTGTCGACACTAAAGCTGAGTACACGAGGCTTCGGCGGCGCGTCGTGCCGCACCCGCGGCATCTCGACAACTTCGACGGACGTCGAAGATTCGTTCGCGGCAAACGTCTCCTCGAAGTACGGAAAACAACTGTGAATCCGAGCGATGAGGGCGTGTTTGAGTTCGTCGTCCAACGCCTCATGATAGAGGGGCGGCAACACGAACGCGCCGAGGCTCGCGAGTTCTTCGAACGGCGTGCCGAGCGAACAGATCGGCAGCACGATGCGTTGGTCGCTGATTCGTGCCTGGAGTTCGTTCAAGGTGTAGGCGGTCAGCCACGATCCTCGGTTGACAGTCCGTGGGAGGTAATCGCTCAATACATTCATCGTGTCACTTCATAGATCTCCAGGTGAACTTCGCTGACGATGCCGCCCGCCGCAGCGTCGTCGCCGCCTCGCGGCAGATTGACTTCGATGCGCAATTCGTTTCGCGGCAGCAGCAATTCGGTCAATTCAAATCGACGGACCCGCTCACCGATCTTTATCTCGCCGAGCCGGTCGCCGTTGAGTGCGACGATCGCGATTCCGCTGATTCCATAAAGGACGAGATCAACTCGTTCGTTCGGATCGAGATTAGTGGGCCTGCCAAATCGGCGTTTATAAAGAACTCGCCCCCGGAAACCGACACCGAGGCTGGTTCCCCAATCCGCCGGAATCGTGATCGTGCCGGCTGGCGGCACGTCGCCGGGCAGATCGACCGACTCGCCGCTCGGTCCCCACTGCGTGAACGCTAGTGGCTCATACTCCCACGGGCCATGCAGGCGAATGATGTGCGGAGCAGAACCGGTCGCGTCGAGTTGCGATACTTGGTGATCTTTCGGCATTCGAATCGATCTAGCTGACGCGGTGGCGGTGGAATTCGATCACTTTGCGAATGATGCTATCCAGGTCGTGATCCGGGACGTGGCCGATGGTTGAACGCAGCCGAGTTAAATCAGGGACGCGGCGGCGGATGTCTTCAAAATCCTCGTCGTAAGCATCGGCATAGGTTTGATACGCGATCGTCGAGTTGGAGGCAGAAAGTTCAATCACGTGTTGTGCGAGTTCAAGGATCGAGACGGGTTGGTCGCTGCCAATGTTAAAGACCCGGCCCACGGCGGACTGCGTCTCCATCAGCGTGACGACAGCTCGCACGACGTCATCAACATGGGCAAAGCAGCGAGTTTGCTGGCCGTCGTCGTGGACAATCAGGGGCTTGCCCGCCAACGCTGCTTCGACGAACCGAGGCAACACCATGCCATAGGCTCCCGTTTGGCGCGGCCCCACGACATTGAAGAATCGGCCGATGACGACCGGCAATCCGTACTCGCGGTGGCTGGCCAGCCCCATGAATTCGTCGATGGCCTTTGACGCTCCATACGACCAACGGGCGCGGGTCGTCGACCCAAAGACGAGATCATCCTCTTCCGCCCACGTCTCCTTCGGGTTCTTTCCATACACTTCACTCGTGCTGGCGAGAAAGCACTTCACGGTCTCGCCGCGCTGAATCCGTTCGCGCAGACACGACAGGATAAGTTCCGTCGGATAGATATTCCGTTCGATCGTCTCCATCGGCGCTCGGGCAATCAGCGCGACACCAACGGCCGCGGCGAGGTGATAGACTTCGTCGACGTTGGCGGTTAGCTCCCGGACGATCTGCTTGTCGCCCACGGAGCCTTGGACGTAGGTCAATCGTTCGTTCGGGAGGGCGGCAGCGAGATTCTTGGCGTTGCCGGTCGACTCGTCATCGACCACCGTCACTCGGTCGCCCCGCGCGAGCAACGCTTCGGTTAAATGCGAGCCGACAAATCCCGCTCCGCCGGTGACTAGAACTTGTTTCACGTGGGCCACGATCCTTAAAGAATGACTCGCGATAAGTCATGTCAGACTAATCGCTTCGCCGTATCGAGACAAGGACTCGGTGCCGATCGTGGCGCGACGGTCGTCCACGGATTCTGCTCACAGACTTCGCGAAAATCGCTCTCAATTGCCAAGGCGGTGGCGAGCTGATCCAAGCTGAGCGTCGCGAGCAGCTCGGCGGTGATCGGCCGTTTCGCATCCCAAAAGATCAGTGACGCATAGAACTCTTGCGCTTCGTCGCTCATTAGCATGCGATGAAGCAATCGGGCTTCACGTTCTGTTTCGCAGCCAATCGCATAGATCGTGTCATCGAATACAACCGGTCGCCCCTGATGCGGACCAACCACCGCGAAGGACAAGGATTTGTAGAACCCGGAAATGGCCACTTTCCATGGCGCGAACGTGTATCCACCGACTCCGAAGACCGAATAACGGGGCCGCTTGCGGTAGATGGAACTGCCGCGTGCATCGAGGCGGTCGGCGTGGGCCGTCAAATACGCCCACGTCTTCGGTGCCGAGGTCTCGATGACCGATGTATCCGCTCCAACTTGCGTTTGAGTGACGATCATCCATCGCTTCGGCGGTTCGGACGGGCGCTTTGCGACGTCGGAACTCTTCAACAACGGATAGAGGTACTCGCTTTCGATCTCGACCGACTCGCCAAGGCCATTGGTCAGTCCTTCCGGCGATTGAGCCAGCTCCATGACCTTCGCGCAATCGTGCTTCACGCCGGATCGCCAGCGGCGGGAAGACGGACCGGCGAGTTCCTGCCACCGCTGGTAAAGGTCCACGTCCGCGATCAAGCGTCCCTCTTGATAACCGATCGTCCGCTGCCGGCTCGCGTCTCCCAGCGATTCGTAAGTGTCGCAGTCGCGCGAACGCGTGCCGGGTTGCATGAAACAGACGAACAAGCAAGCATCCACCGCCGCTCCGAAGTCCGCAGCGGCATCGATTCGATGAATCTCGGCCCGTCGTATTTGAAGTTCGTGTTTCCACGCGTGGCGTAACACCTTTCGCGCCACGGCTGTCTTGCAGAGCATCGCCATCGTGGCGTCGCGACCGCTCAGCCACTCCAATAGACGCAGCAGCATCCATTCCGAAATATCAAAGTTGCTCTTGCCCATCAACGCGTCCAAACCCTTCCGGCCCTGGAAGTTCGACTTGGCAGGAAGATTCGAGCTGCCGATCGCACCGAGCGCGGAATTTGTCACCCAGGGTGGATTGCCAATGACCAACAGCGGCCCGGCTGTGGAGTCCAGTAGCTCCGGCCAATCCGTTTGAAAGAAGTCCGCCTCCGCTACTTGGCATCGACTCTCGTGCCCAGCATCCGCGATGGATTGCCGGCAACTCGCAACGTACATGGCATTGATGTCGAATCCGAGTGCCCTGCCGGCATCCGGAAATGCTTTGAGCGACTCAAGCAGAAACGCCCCGACTCCGCAGGTCGGCTCGATGATTGTCGCGGGAGCAACTTGGCGGCGAGCGAGACAGTCGCACACGGATTGTGCCAGCGATTTCGGTGTCTGGAAATCGCCAAATTCTACGCGTGCCTGAGCGATGTTCATGGCAGAGTGATCTTCGGGATGCGGCCAAACGCCCAGCACGGCGCAGGCGGAAAATGATCGTCGACAAGCGCGGCCAACCTCGGCGGTGCCAAGCGCTGCATCACAGATTGGGAGCCGCTTTCAAAAAGTCCTCAATGCCATCCGCCAGCCGATCCCACAATTCTTCCCGCTCATTCGTACTCATCTTAGACAGAGGATCGGCTGCATCATTGAAAGTCTGAAATTGATCAAGCACTGCTGTTTTCTTGAATCGCTTTTGGCAGGGACCGACGATGACCTGGAGAATCAACACGCCGTCGTCCTTCGCCGCCTTTAGCAGGGGCGGCAATTCGTTCGTGGCGATAAAGTCGGAGTTGATGAAATCAATGCTGACCAGCAGAATCGCTACTTTTGTCTCTGCCAAGGTGCCCTTGATTTCGTCGCGCCACTTCTGTCCGGCGTCAATCTTGGTATCGGCCCAGACATCCGTGATCCCAGCGACCTCGAGCGGCTTCAGATGAACCAGCAAACGGTTCAGCCACTTCTCGTCCTTGTGGCTGTAGCTGATGAAGATTTTCGTACGCGCCAACGCATCTTGTCCTGGATTGGTGGGTCTGGCTGTCCGCCGTCAGTCCTGCACCGTGGAAAGCTGCCGCGGCGGCGACATGAGAATCTTCCGAACACTTTCCGCAACGATCGCGAGAATGTGATCCTGCTCCTGCCGGCTTTTACTGGTGAGCGGACTTGAAGGTGAGTTCACGGATTGAAACTGGCGCAGTGGGGTCCGCTCGAAGCGGCAGGGACTGACGATCACTGAAAGGACATGTAAACCACGATCCCGGGCAGCCTCCAGCAAAAATGGCAGCTCTCGGTCCATGACATAATCCGAGGCCAAGTAATCCGCACTGACCAACAGCACGGCAACCCGGGCGGCCTGCAATTCCGTCTCGATTTGCTCGCGCCAGCGGCTGCCCGCCTCGATTCGCGCATCATCCCAAATCTCCAGAACGGCATCACGCTCCAGAGGCTTCAGATAAGCGAGCAGTCGCTCTAACCATTCCTGATCGGCACGAGCGTAGCTGATGAAAATGAGGGGGCGGGAATCGCTCGAATTCCCGAGGCGTTCGGGGATCGGTTCACTCGACAGGGACGCGAGTCGCTTTCGGTCCTCGAAGAGTCCCTTCTGAAGCGCTTCAATTCTCTTCTCGATCCTCGGTCGTTCAATCGGATCGGCTGTATAGATCCTCTGCCGCTCGACTTCGGCGAGGGCTTGCTGGGTGACCGCGATTCGTCGCTCAAGATCCTGCTGGACGTTTGCCACGAGATTCCCTTGATGCAGTCGGTATGGTGGTCCAATTTGCTCGGTTCTCTAGCCCCATCATAATCTCTCCCGCAAATTCAGGGCAAGCTCGCGGCTTTCCTTTTCGCGCCGAGAGCGGTAAATTGTTAGACAAGATACGAGGGTAAGGCCGGCCAGGCATTACGAAAGCACCCCACGCAATCGATTACTCCCTCCCAACGATGGCCGAGAACGCGAATTCTGCTCCGCGCGCACGATCCATGTGGCCACGATTTGCAATGACCACCTTCAGGGAATCGACCAGGAAATGAGGACCATTGGCATGAGACCGCTATTTGCTCTCACGACTTTCTTCGTTTTGACCGCGGTCGCGTTGATGACGGATTGTCCCGCTCAAGACAACGCCGCCGCAAAATCTTCGCCCGAGGCACTGACTGTCTATTCCGACGCAGCCAGTTTTCAAAACAACGGCGAATTCGCTTTGTCCGCCGAAGAGTGGGAGAAGTTTATAAAGCAGTTCCCGAAAGATCCACTGGCCCCCAAAGCCAGGCACTACGCGGGCGTCTGCTATCTACAGCTAAAGGCCTATGACAAGGCGGCGGATCACTTTGAAACGATCCTCAAGGCGGACCCCAAGTTTGAGTTGGCCGAGGACGCGCTGCTCAATCTCGGCTGGTGCCGCTATGAGACGAAGGCGGAAGACAAGACGGAGAGCTACACGAAGGCGGCGGAGGCGTTTTCCACGTTGGCCCGACAGTTCCCCAAGGGCAAATTCACCGACCAGGCTCTTTTTTATCTTGGGGAATCGGCCTACGCGCTTCAGAAAAAGCCCGAGGCCATTGCCGCTTACCGCAAGTTGGTCGAGGAGCATCAAAAATCGTCGCTACGCAGCGATGGCTTGTATGCGTTGGGAGTGACCTACGAGGAAGAACAGGCGTATCCCGAAGCGGGAGCGGTTTACGACCTGTTCCTGAAAGAGTTCCCGGACAGCACGCTGCACACTGAAGTCCGCATGCGGAAGGCGGAGACCGTGTTGCAGGGCGGCGACGCTACCGCGGCGGAAAAAATGTTCGGCGAAGTGGCTGACGTCGAGGGCTTTGCCTCCGCCGACCACGCGCTATATCGCCAGGCGTACTGTGCGTCGAAACTTGAAAAGTTCGAAGAGGCCGGAAAGTTGTACGCCAAGCTCGGGACGAACTTTCCCGAGTCGACTTACCTTGGCGAGGCAATGATTTCGGCCGGGCGAACGTTTTATCGCGCGAACGACTTCGCCAACGCGACGGCTTGGTTTCAGAAAAGCATCGACGCCGGCCGGCCCGACGCTCCGGAAGCCGCTCACTGGCTCTGTCGCATTCATCTGCAAGGCAAAGAGCCCGCGAAGGCCATTGCGCTCGCGGAGCAACAGACTCCCAAAGCCGTGGAGAGTACATTCCTTGTCAACTTGAAGCTCGATCAGGCGGACGGCATGTACGCCTTGCCGGCTCGCCGCGAAGAGGCGCTGGCCAAGTACCTGCAACTTGTGAACGAGCATGGCGATCACGCGCTGGCCTCACAAGCTCTCTACAATGCCGCCTTCACGGCCCTCGATATCGGGAAGTACGACGACGGGCTCAAGCACGCCGCGGCGTTCATCGCCAAGTATCCCGAAGACCGCTTCCTGCCCGACACCAAGTACGTGGCTGCCGACTGTAACTTGAAGCTTGGCAAGCACGAGCCAGCCGAGGCCGGATATCGCGACTTGCTGGCTAACCACAAAGGACATGAGGAATACGCTTCGTGGCGAGTTCGGTTGGGGCTCGTCTTGTATCTGCAAAAGAAATACGAAGACGCGATCGCAGCTTTGCAAGAGACGGTGAAAGAGTTGAAGCAGCCGGCGCAGTTGGCGGAGGCGCAATTCTTGATCGGGGCCAGTCAGTTTCAGCTCGATCAATTCGAGCCTGCTTCGCAATCACTCATGGCGGCGATCGCTGCCGACTCGAAATGGCGACAAGCCGACGAGACGTTGCTCTTCTTATCGCGTGCCCAACGCGGCCTGAAGCAACTCGATGTCGCCAAGACGACCGTCAGCAAGTTAATCACTGATTTTCCAGAAAGCGGGTTGCTCGACCAGGCGCACTTCCGGCTTGGTGAATACAACTATGCCGGCGGCGACTACGCGGCGGCGACGGCCGCCTATGATGTGGTGATCGCCAAGTGGAATGATTCGCTGTATGCGCCCTTCGCCTATTATGGCAAAGGATGGGCGTCGCTGAAGGCGAAGCAATACCTGGCGGGAAGCGAAAGCTTTACTGCGCTGATCGACAAGTTTCCGGAACACACGCTCACCCCGGAAGCTTTCTTGGCAAGAGGCATGTGCCGACGCCAAACGGCTGATCTCGAAAACGCGGTCAAGGACTTTGACGCGTTTCTCAAAACGAACCCAACTCAACCGCAAAAGTCCGATGCTTTGTACGAACGCGGGCTCGCCGAAATCGGGTCGAAGAATTTCGAGCAAGCGACTGCGACGTTGGAGTCGTTGCTGGCTGAGAACAAAGAATATGCGAGCACGGCCAATGTGTTGTACGAACTGGGTTGGGCTTACACCAACCGGAATCAGCCAGACGATGCGGTGGCGACTTTCGCAAAGCTGGCGACCGACCACGCGGATAACCCGCTGGCTGCCGAAGCCAACCTCCACGTGGCTGAATCGCTTTATGCCAAGGGAGAGTTTGCCGAAGCGGTCAAGTTCTATACCGCCTCGAAGAGTAAAGCCGAACCCGGCGAAGTGGCCGAGCGGGCAGTCCACAAGCTCGGCTGGGCTCAATATCGGCTTGAGAAGTACGATGCCGCGCTGGCGGAGTTCGTCGAGCAGCTCAAGGCCTACGCCGAAGGCGGCTTAGTAGCCGATGGTTTGTTCATGAAAGGCGAATGCTTGTTCAAGCTGAAGAAACCCGCGGACGCTTTCCAAGCCTTCACTGCTGCCGCCAAGAAACCTTCCGCCGACGAACAGAAACAGGTGCTGACGCTTTTGCACGGCGGACAAAGTGCGGCTCAAGATGGGAAATGGCAGCCCAGCCTGGAGATGCTGGACCAGATCGCCAGTAAGTTCCCCGACACGCCTTTTCTTGCCGAAGCTATTTACGAGCGAGGTTTTGCCAAGCAGAACCTCAAGCAACTCGATGAGGCGCTCAAGGATTACGAACGTGCGACCGAGTTGTCACGCGGCGAAGTTGGGGCTCGCGGCCAGTTCATGATCGGCGAAGTGCTGTTTGAACAAAAGAAGTTTGATACGGCGATCCGAGCCTTTAAGCGTGTGATGTATGGCTATGGCGGCGAGCAGGCTCCCGATGATGTCAAACAGTGGCAGGCGGTCGCGGGCTACGAAGCCGGGCGATGCGCCGAGGTTCAGATCAAAACTGCCAGCGACGCGGACGCAAAAGCAAAACTTATCGCCGATGCAAAGTCGAGCTTTAGCTACGTGGTTCAGCGTCATCCCAAACACGACAAAGTCCCGCAAGCCAAGGAACAATTAACCAAGTTGGCAAAGCTGTAGTCATAACGCAACTATCACGCTCCACCGTGATGAGCCGAAAGTAACCATCACGCTCCGCCGTGATGAGCCGAAAGTAGCCATCACGCTCCGCCGTGATGAGCCTTTCAATTTGGATTACAATCAAGAGAAGGGTTCAAGTGCGACACCCGCCACGAACGGGCTCATCACGGCGGAGCGTGATGGCTACTTTACAGAATAGAGGCCCTGAATGCTGCATCGCGTCGCCGACGAGCGGAAGCTCGCCTTGTACTCCGCCTTTTCGACCGCGCTGCTCGTGGCGGTGGCCAGCATCGTCTCACCATCGCTGACCTTCGGGCAAGATGGCGCGAGCACGGCCCCGCGGCCCGAGATCGAAAGCATCAACATCTTCCATCTCTTGGTGCAGGGTGGGGCCTTCATGATTCCCATTCTGCTGATGTCGCTGTTGGTCGTGACCTTCACGATCGAACGCTTTATCGGCTTGCGGCGCGTGCGCGTTTTGCCCGAGGCTCTGGTCGCCGGACTTGGTCAACTCGGCGGTCCGCAAGGCGGGTTCGATCCGCGCAAGGCTTACAAGCTGTGCCAGCAATATCCCTCTGCGGCGGCGACGGTCGTGCGCGCCATGCTGTTAAAAGTCGGGAGGCCACACAGCGAGGTCGAACATGCCGTTGCCGAAGCCAGCGAACGCGAGGGGAATCGGTTGTATGCAAATGTCCGCTGGCTGATGCTGGCCGCGGCAGTGGCACCGCTGCTCGGGTTGCTCGGTACGGTCTGGGGAATGATTCGGGCTTTCCACGACACGACCCAGTTGACGCCTGATGTGAACAAAGCGGACTATCTGGCCGAAGGGATTTACGTCGCGCTCGTGACGACGTTGGGCGGGTTGTGCGTAGCAATTCCGGCGGCGATCTTCGCACATCACTTCGAAGGCCGTGTTCAGATGCTGTTTCACCAGATTGACGAGATGCTGTTCAATTTGATGCCGCAAGTCGAGCGATTCGAGGGACGAGTCCGGTTCGGTCGGCAAGCCGGCGATGGCGAATCGGCGGATCAGCCTGACAGTGTTCCCGCGCCGCCCGTCGCGGCATCCAGTCCCGCTTCCAAATAGCAGGCCCGTCACATGGCAGTCAAAATCCACAAAGGCACGGCGATCTCGACGCTCAGCTTGACGCCATTAATCGACGTTGTCTTTCTCCTCTTGATCTTTTTCTTGGTGGCGACGCGGTTCGCACAAGAAGATCGCGAGATCGATGTGCCGCTTCCCGATGCCAGTGAAGCGATGCCGCTGACGATCGCCCCCAAGGAGTTGTTCATCAATATCGACCAAGACGGCAGGTTTCTCGTCAACGGTCAAATCCTGGAGGCGGATGAGTTGGAAGAGGTGTTGGTGCGTGCCGTCACGAACAACCCGGTGAATCAGTCGGTCGTCATTCGGTCCCACAAACGTGCCGCGGTGGAATACGCCGTGACGGCGATCAATCTCTGCAAACGTGCAGGCATTCACGACTACATGATGAACACATCGGGAGAGGGAGGCTAACCGCCTCGTCGAGACTGAAAGCATGGCGAAGATACGTCGCATAATCCGCAAGACGAAGCAGCCGACCGAAGCGTCGTTCGACGAGCAGTTCTGGCCCGTCATGCTCGCGCTGTTCGTGCTCGGCGGCTTTCTGGTCGGAACCGTGCTGGCGTACCTCCCCTTTGAAGACGTCCCGTGGTTCGGGAACGCTTGGACGTGGCTGTTCGTCATTCCAATCGTTGTGTGCGCGATGATTTGGTTGCTGAGAAAAGTGGCAAGCCGCGCGCTGCGACGCGGCGTTCAATTCTCCGCCGTGCTGTGCATCATCGTTCACTTGATCTTGTTCGTCATTTCGATCGAGACGAATATCTTCGGCCGCTTCTGGGAACAGTTTACGCAGTTGGCGGATACGCGGGACGAGCATGAGCCATTGATCGAGCCGGTTTACGAATCGGTTCAGTTCGAGTCGCAACCGGATCAGCAG
Source organism: Planctomycetota bacterium (assembly GCA_027622275.1). Lineage (GTDB taxonomy): Bacteria > Planctomycetota > Planctomycetia > Pirellulales > Pirellulaceae. The sequence goes on from JAQBZB010000041.1 coordinate 21,571, forward strand.
CAAGATCTCCTCCGGCCCGTCGAGACGGAAACTCCCGAGACGGAGATGGAACAGCTGCAGCAAGAGCAACAGGAGCCGCAACCGCCCACCGAGCGCCAGCCGACTCCCACGCCGGAACGCGAGATCACCGTTAAGCCGAACGAGATTCAGCGGCCGACGCCCGCCGAGACGGTACCGCGTCAGGCCGAACAGATGTCTCAATTGAGCCGGCAGACGGCAAAGACCCCGCCTCAGCCGAATCAACGGGTCGAGCAACCTCAACCCGCGTCGCAGCAGACGCCGCAGCCATCCGCCGTCGCTTCGCAAGATTCACAATTGCAACGCCGCACCACCGAGTCGCAAGCCAATCGAGCCATGACGACGCCGGATGCAACGGCGCAAGCCGAACAGCCGCGCATCGAACGCGCCCGCGCAACGGAACAGCCGACTCCGCAAGCCACCACGGCGGCGGTGCCGACGATGACGCGCCAAGTTGCCACGCCGCAAGCCGTCTCGCGAACGCAAGTCGACGCCAACGTCCAACCAAGCGTCGCCCGGCAGACTCAGCCGCAGGAGGTGGCTCCGAGTAATACCACCGCGCGACAACAGGCGACGGCCAGTCCGCAGGCGGATCGCGTGGCGACGCAGCCGACACCAACCCCCGCTGCAAACGTCCCAGCAACTTCGCAGCAACGCGAGCAGCAGACTGCGCCGCAGCCGACGTTGGCGCAAACGCCGACTCCCGTCGCGAACCAGCGAACGCGTGCCACTTCGCGGCCTGATGTCGCGACGGTGGCCGCGGAAGTCGCGCCGTCACCGTCTCCGAGCGCCCAAGCAAATCCAACCATCGAGGCAACTTCGAGTGCCGTTGCCCGGACACAAACCACAACTCGGGCTCAATCACCGTCGAGCGTCGCCGAGCCAACGACGCCCGCGACCACGGCGTCGCCCACCGTGACAAGAAGCACGCTCAGCCCGTCAACATCGTCGCCGACCACAACCGCGCCGCCGAGTGAATCGCAAGTTGCACGTCGTAGCACAACGAGCGACCGTGCGCCAACAACCTCGGCCGCCGCGGAACCGACCGCCACGGCAGCCGCCTCGACACCAACGGCCGAAGTCGCGGCGGCCGCATCCGCCGTGCGGCGGCAAGCGGTCACTAGTCCACAGGTGGCAGCCAGTGGAGGCAGTTTCAGCGCACCGAGCGCGTCGACTAGCGTCCCGTCCGTGACCGGTGCGACGGCGAGCCCACAACGCGTGACAATGGCCGTGCCCGCCGTCGCGGCTTCGGCCGCTGTGGCAACGTCTGGACGGAGCACTTCGCAAGCCACGCCGAACGTGGCCGCAACGGCCGACAATGTCGCTCAAGCGGCGACCGGTTCGGCTTCCGGCAGCGCGACGGCAGTTGCGGCCGCGTCGAACAGTGTGAGTCGTCAGGCCACTTCGGGAGCGTCGGCCGCGGGCGCGACGCCGGCTTCCGGCGGACCGCAACTTTCACCGGCGACCGAAGTTGTCGCTTCGTCGTCTCGCGCGGCGGCTTCCAGTGTTCCAACCATCAATTCCGAGGCGGCCCCTTCGAGCAATCCGGCACGCAGTATGCGAGCGGCCGAGCTTGCCGCTTCGCCCGCGAACGTCGACAACCCCGCGACGGCACAAGCAAATCCCGGCCCGGCCGCGCCGACGCCGGAAGCATCGCGGACGGCGATGACCCGATCGCTTGGTGGTGTTTCGGGTGTCGGGCAGGCTGCGAATCTGGACCGGGCGCTGGAAGCAGCGGACAGCCCGTCGCTTGTCGCTTCCGGTTCCGCGCGACGAGCCAAAGCGACACAGAACACACCGGAGGGAGCTGCCTTGGCTCCGAGTGCTCCGGCGCTCGTGCGGCATTCGTTGGCCGGAGCGGATCGACCGAGTGCTGCCGCTCGCGCGACGACCACCGAAGCAGCAACCTTGGCCGGTTCGCAACAGCCCGCCGAGCTGACAGCTAGCTCCAGCGGAGCGCTCACGCGTGCCAATGCCAATGCCGCGCCCGGGACCGTGACCGCGGATGCCGGACAAGTGCAGGTGGACATCGGGCCAACTCGCGTTGTTAGCGGAGGTGGAGCGAGCCGAGGGGGAGGTGGCGGACAACCGGAGCTGAATCAGTCGGCACAGGCACAGCAGTTGGCTCGCAGCAGTTCAGGCGGAACGCCGCAACCGACGTTGGCAAGCAACACGGTCGCCGCCGAAGCCGCCGCGCCCGCCGGTGCCGGAGGCGGGCAACCGACGCCGCAAGGGATCGCGCCGACGTTGGCGGAGGTCGGTCGCGGCGAACCATCGCAAATGGAGATCGGGTCCGGCGCAGCTCCTTCCACCCAGTCCACACCGGCCGACGCGCCGGCTGCTGATGCGGCACTGGCCGGAGGAACACCGACGCGAGCGGACGGCGGACCACTCATGCCAGAGATCGCCGCCGCCGGAGGAGCTTCGGGCGGTGAAGAGAATGAAGACGAAGAAGAGCGAGCCCGACGCCTGACGCGACAATTGTCCGGCGGCGCGCCGCAGATCGCCGTGCGAGCTGAGTTAGCGCCCGGCATGGCAGCTGGCGCAAGCGGGCAACCGGCCAGCGCGGAACCGGATGCCAGTGCCGAAGCAGCGGGCGGTCAGTTGGCGAAGAGCGTCGTCGTTCGCTCCGCGAACGAACGTCTTTTCGCGGAGCGAAAAGCGACGATGGAAGCGGCTGGCGGGGGCGGCGAGCTGGCAGGAGCGATCGTTGTTCGCCGGGCGGAAGCAACCGATGGATTCACGGGAACGCCTGAGCTTGGCGGAGGAACAAGTTCGCCAAGCAAAGCCTCTCCGTCTCGCAGCTTCACCGCCAACGCCGTAGCGAGCGTGGCGATGGTCGCAGGTTCACCCAACTCCAGCGGTTCGCCTTCTGGATCGCCCGTCGATACGGCCGGAATCCGAGCAGCCGAGTTGACCGGCGGACGCAGCGGAGCACCGGTCGCGGCCACGGTCGGAGCCGCGGCAGGCCAGCAGCCGGTCGAAGGAATCGCCGATGCCGGTGCGATCGCAGGTGTCGCGAGTCAGTCCCGTTCGGCGGCAAATTCTGACGGGCCGTCTGTTGGGAGCGAATCGTCGAGCGCCTCGCCGATGCGACGTACGGCCGTTGGTCCCGTTGGTTTGAGCGGTTCCGTTGCGGCAGCGATCGATGTCCCATCAGCTCCGTCATCGACCGCGCTGGCAAGTGCTGACACAGGCGATGTCGGACTCGGCAGTGATCTTGGGCCGATGGCTCGACAATCGTCCTCTTCTCTGCCGGTTGAAATCGAAGCACCGGAAGGACCTGGCGGTCTTGGCAGCGTGGTGGCCGCCGACGTTGGGTTAAGCAACCGCCGCGCTCGTGAGGACAGCCTTCAGATTCAATCACGCGTAACTCGTTTCGTGCGCCAAGAGATTGGCGGCGCGCCAAACTTCAACACGGCGGCCGTGGTCGCGGCGGAGGCCTTCCGCGGCAGAAGCAAGCCGGGCGATTCGCCCGGTTCGATGGGCTCGGCGGCGGGCCAGCAATCGGATAAGGCGATTGAGCTGGGCTTGGCTTACCTGGCTCGCCAGCAGTTAGCCGATGGGAGCTGGAATCTGCAAGCCGTCGATCACCGTGCCGCGCTCGTCTCCGATACCGCGGCGACCGGATTGGCGTTGTTGGCGTTCCAAGGCTACGGTTACACGCATCGCGACAACCGGTACGCGGCTGTCGTGAAGCGAGCGATCGACTATCTCGTCCAGCATCAAAAGGACGATGGCGACTTGTTCATTCCGTTGGACGACGAATCGAACCGCAGCGTTTGGCTTTACAGCCATGGCATCGCGGCGCTGGCGATGTGCGAGGCCTATGGGATGACACAGGATCCGGAGTTGAAAGAGCCGGCTCAAAAGGCCGTCGATTTCATCGTTGCCAGCCAGCACAAGGAGTATGGCGGTTGGCGGTATGCCCCGAATCTTGAAGCGGATACTTCGGTGACGGGTTGGATGATGATGGCGCTCAAGAGCGGCGACTTGGCGAACTTGGAAGTTCCGACCGAGACGTATGCCCGCATCGAGCGGTGGTTGGATATGGCGCAGGGTTCGCGCAGCGAGCGACACAAGTACCGCTACAACCCGCAAGCACCGGACACCAAGGAGCAGCAGCATGGCCGCGATGTCAGCACGACCATGACGGCCGTCGGTCTGTTGATGCGGTTCTACACCGGGTGGCACCGCGACAACGAGGATATGGCTCGTGGAGCGGACTACTTGCTAGAATCTCCGCCGGCCGTCGGCACGGTTCGCGATCCGAAGCGGGATACGTACTACTGGTACTACGCGACGCAAGTCATGTTTCACATGGGTGGCGAACGATGGCAGAAGTGGAACGATCAGCTCCGGCCTGTCCTGGTCGACACTCAAATCCAGAGCGGCGCGGATGCGGGGAGTTGGGATCCGCGACTTCCGGTTGCGGATCGCTGGGCTCCGCACGCCGGCAGACTCTACGTCACTGCGATGAATCTGCTGTCGCTCGAAGTTCATTACCGACACTTGCCGCTGTACGACGAGACCGGGCGCTAGCTCGATGGTCCTTTGTACGATGGCCTTCCAAGGCCGTCGATTGCTCGACGACGGCCTCGGAAGGCCATCGTACGGGGAAGCGTTGCCGGGCGCAAAGCACAGGGCTCGCCTGAAGACGGGAATCCAGACGAGCCCTGCGTACCGTGAAAAAGGCCATCACGTATCGTGTTTCAAAGGTCGCCATACCTCGGCGACGCGGCACTAAGATTCACGGGCATCCCTGCATGCGTTGTCGCACGAGTACAAAGCAGGTCGCGTGCCACTCGGCGCGCGGGGCGGCGAACTTTAGAAGAAATCATGCAAACCAAAGATTTATTCGGCATCCCGGGCGGGCTCGGCTCGCAACAGCGTGTCGCCCGAATTGTAATTATTGCAAACGCTTCAGCTGTCCGCGGAGGGCGTTGGGAACTTGTGCGGGTTAAGCAGAGTTGTCGCCATCGCGCGGAAGACCGGTTCCAGTTCTTCGAAGTCGCGATCCTCGGCTTGCCACAAGAGGAGGGCCACTTGTGACCCCAGCGGCGCGCCAACAATTCGGCATTGGATCAGCAGGTCGAGGTGATAGAAGTAAATCTCGCGGCCGCGGGCCTGCACGTCACCGAATTCTGTCGCGTAGGGAGCCGTCTCCAGATCTTCGTACTCCTCGCACATGACGGCTAAGGCTTCGCCCACCAAGTCTTCGATGCTGCGCTGATCGTTGTAAAGCATCAACGCCCAGATACCGCCCTTGGGACTTTCCAGCGACAACGTGCGAGGTTCGTTGTCGATTTCGTCTTCGGTGATCTTCCAGCCCTCGGCGTAGAAGAACCGAACGCCCAGTTTGTCGTAGATAACGGTCATGTAATCGGTTCAAGTGTGCAGGTTGCCTGGGAGCCGAATATGCTAGCAACTGATCGGCCGTCGAGACACCGGGAGCGGCAAGCGGTAATGCTTGGGCAAGCTGTTTCCATTGTCCGGCTGACGCAGTTGTGTTACTTTCCCGGCTCGCAGACTGTTTTGCGCCCGGCGGATTGCCTCGCCGTGTGCGTCGTGATCTGCCGATACTCCAGATGCGGGATCGCGATTGCAGTTGCGCGGATTTGCTTTAGAGGGTCAGGAAGACCACTTCCACATGGTCCGTTCGACACAGAAAACATTCGGCATCCTCCACGGCATCGGTCGCACGACGGCTGTGCTCGTGATGACCGTGTGCCTTTTTCATGGGCTCGGTTGTGCGACGCTTCGTCGCGATCCTGTCTCGGAAGACGTGATTACCGCGAGGCAAATGTCGCTGCGCGGATTCGACTCGCTCGAGCAAAGCAAGCTGGAGGACGCGGAAGCCTGGTTTGCGAACGCCATCGAGATCAATCCGGTCGACGATGACGCCCGAGTCGAGTACGCCGAATTGCTCTGGCGGCGCGACGCTCGCGACGAAGCGATCAAGCACCTCGAGCAGGCCGTGGAGTTGTCGGGCGGCAAGGCGACGTTGGTCGTGCGGTTGGGCGAAATGTATCTCGCGCAAGGCGATGCGGAGCGAGCTTGGCAGCAAGCGGAACGGGCCATCCAATCAAACCGCCAACTGCCGTGTGCGTGGGCTTTGCGAGGTGACGTTCGACGGCACCAAGGGAAGCTCCAAGAGGCGCTGGCGGAATATCATCGCAGCCTGTCGTTCGAAGGACATTGCCCGCACGTGCAGCTCGCGCTGGCATCGATCTATCGCGAGCAGAATCGTCCTCGGCGAGCTTTGTCGACACTCGATTCTTTAGCCGAGCACTATCCGCCAGATGAAATGCCCCAGGATCTGTTGTTGGAGCAGGGCTTAGCCCTGAAAGCATTGGGACGTCACGAGAATGCCGCCTCGTTGCTGGCGCAAGCGACCCAACTCGGCGAGCCCTCGACAGAGCTTCTCTTTCATTTGGCCGAGGCACAGTTACTGTCAGGCGATACGACCAACGCGCGTCTAGCGCTCATTGCCGCGCTCGCCCAAGAGCCAAATCACGGTCCCAGCAACCGACTCCAGGGCCAGATCGACGAGCAGCAGCGGCGGCTGACGGCTGCGGTTGAGCGCTACTAAAACGGCTGTCATTCGAGCCGACGCGACACGCGGTAGTGGCTTAAAGTTGAGGGGAGGTCTCGGACGGCAGTTGCGACCACGCCCGTCTAGCGGCCAAACAGTCGATTGATAGGATCATCCACATCCCCATTGAATTGCTGTTGTCGTTGCCATGCGTCGGCTGCCATACCGTCATCGACCCCGTTCACACGTGAAGCATTTCTTAGCTCGTCTTGGTGCATTTGAATGTAATTTTCAAGGCGTTGAATACTACGACGAGCTTCTTGCAGTTCCTTACTGAGACGTGTTTTGTCGTTCCACCACCCGAGTGCTAGGGCAACAACTAGCGTGCAAAGAAGCATCTCACGAATGCTGAACTGCCGTCGCCTTCTCGTTTTGTCTCGCTCGCTGGGCATGGGGGCATCGTAGCAGGGGACGTTAGCGAACTTTTCAAGCCGGGCTGCATCTAATCCTTACAATCTGGACTTCAGGTGTCCAGAAGTTCAGTTTCTGGAAAGCCTTGCGGATATTGACTTTATCATTTCCAGGCAGTAGTTTGCCAAAGTAGAGTTATACTTGAGTAAAGGGCGAAGCAACGGAGTGCCGATGATCGCTCGATATGGAACTAGATCGATACCGCTATTGCAGCGGTTTCTTTTTGCGCAATAGTAGAATGGCTAAGAAGAGAACACAACCGATAACTGAACCGCCGCAACTCGGCTACATTCTTGTCTGTGATGCGGTAACGCGAGACCCCAACAAGAAAGTAAACCACTACGGAGTATTCAACAGGATTAATGGTGACAAACTGCCATTGGTGGCTAGGTTTGCCGTTTTCGCTCGATTGTACGGTGGCAGCGGGAAACATAAAGTAGCAATCGAGTTGATCGGCCCGGACGGCAAGACGGCTGATTCAGCGACACCGACAGTCGTTGAGGCTGACTGCAAGCCTGAAGGGTTCATAGAGCTTGAGGGTGATGTAACTATTATTTTTAGCAAACCTGGGGATTATTATTTCCTAGTGAAATCGGGTCGTCGCACGCTCGGTAGATCGTATCCCATTCACGTAGTCATTGCTGGAACACCCAAGGGAAAACCAAATGTCCTTCGCAAGCGTAGAGGCTCACCTTAGCATTCAGCGGGAGGCTACAATGTCAGCGCGCGATCTAATGGAAGCCGTTCTCAAAAAGTTTAGCATCAGGCCGCGACTGCATGTTGTTAACGACCCAGTGACCGGCACTGCGGAAACTAGTGCGTCTGACGACCTATGCTCGTTTGTTTTCTCAAGTGAGCGGCATGCTCTCCTGTTGGCGATCGATGCGCCACTGGAGTTTGGTCAGTTCTCGCAATCTGATGCAGAGGATCTTGCGCTGGCACGCCAACAGCACGGAGTACCAGCAAGCAACTTCGTGCCACTTCCGACGCGCACCTCAAAATAGATTCTCGATGCCGCAACTCCTTGAGTCGCACGACTTCTCCCACGACGATCTTGCCGATGTGCAAGACTTCTATTGCGGCGATCAAATCTGGGCTACATGTGCAGCTGAATGGATAAAAACACCCAAGGCAGAAGGCGTTGGTGCGATGTTCTCCATGGCGCGTTATCGCACAAAAGTGTGGCTCTATTACACATCTACCGGTTTGGTCGGCTTCGGTTCTCTGAGCAAGCCCAAGTGGCCGTGGCCTCTGCCTGACGGTAAGCCTACGAAGGTTAGCTACATTCCACAGATGGCAATTTCGTCGCGGTTCCAGGGGAAGCCCAAGGGCGCGAAGGATAGTAAATTCTCTCGCCAGATCATGCGAGACCTTATCGCGCAAGCATCGCAGCACGACACAGATATGCTTTGTTTGCACGTGCATGTGGATAACGAGAACGCAATTGCCTTGTACCGCGAATTCGAGTTCCACGAATTTCGCGAACGCGATGAACTTGGCAACATGAAAATGTTCCGCTTTATGCGTTAGCGAACCTTGTCAGTCCATTCGGCCTCTTAGTTTTCATGGTCGAACACATGAGATTATCCGATGGCTTCGCCGCTCACTTTCTGGAGAGTGGCCCGCGCCTTGGCGGCGCAATCGTCTTATAAGCGACCCAAGGGAGTCCCCACGGGATTGGGTTCGATTCCCCCAGCTCTCCGCTAACCGCGTTTAATGCGGTTCTTAGCGATCCTCGTGAGGTGCTGCCGCGCCCACGTTGCCAGCTTCGTGCCGTCCAATTCGGCGGCCTGCTCACAGTCAGCCTTTTCGGTCGCTGTGAGGCGAAGTAGGACAATGGCGTCCTTGCGGTCCTCGGGGGATTTTGTCGGTGCTCCACGTTTGTTTGTCATGCCATAAATGTATATCAAAAATAATCTAAGTCAACCCTTGACGAGGCGAATAAATGATATACAATAACGACGGTTCTTTGATACCCAACTAAACGAAAAAACCCGGCAAGTGCTGAAACACTCACCGGGCTCAATCACAACGGGCTTTCGCGCAGATGCGACGTGGTAATTGCATTCTAACGAAAGCCCCCGACAACGGGAAGGTTTCGTTAGATGATAGCCACAACATGCCAGCACAAGAGAAAGACAAGCAAGGGTCGGGATCGCAAGGGCCAGCAGCGGTGGACGTGCAAAGACTGCGGGGTTTGTTTTACCAACTACGATCCGAAGCCGCTTGGCGAGATGCAAGTCAACCTCGACAAGGCTAAGCTTGCCTTGCGGATGCTGACGGAAGGTATGTCGCTCAGGGCGACCTCGCGGACGACCGGCATTGACCGCAACACCATTTGCAAACTGCTCGTCTTGTTTGGGCACGCCTGCCAACGATTCCTTGACGATCGGATGCACGGACTGAAACTGACTCATTTACAATTTGACGAGCAGCACACAACAGTTTTGAAAAAGCAGGCTCGCCTAACCGTCACCGAGAAGGCCGAACGCCACGACATTGGAGAAATGTATATCTGGACCTGCATCGACCAGCAAACAAAACTGACGCCCTCGTTTCTCGTTGGGAAGCGGTCGGCTGACAATGCCCGCAGGTTCATGATGGACGTTGCGAAGCGGCTGGCCCGACCTGCCCCACACACCAGCGACGCGAAGCGGCCTTCGGAATGTTCACGGCCTACTACAACTATTGCTGGCAGACGCGATACCCGGACAAGAGCGGTAAGGCTGGTACGAAGCGCCCGAGCGCGGCTATGATGGCGAAACTGGCCGGACACGTCTGGTCGTTTGATGAACTGTTCGAGGAGGTTCTAAAAGTCTCCCCTCAACTTTAAGCCACTACCCGACACGCTTGGCACTTGCAGGACGCGATCTAACCCAGGTTATTCATGAACCGGTGAGTATTCTTCAAAACATACGTTTGTGAAAAGAGTTGCGGCTATCTTGCCCAAAACACCGCGCAAATCAGCCGCTACGCGATAGAGAGCGTCCCGCTTACAAACATGAGACAGCGTTGCAAGCATTGTTAGTTTCCTGCGGCTTTGCAAAGACAGCACCGAAACCAAGCCGTTTGGGAAAATGTCGTAACACGAATCGAATCATGATAGCTGCAAGAATACGCTGTAAAATCAAGTTTTCTAAGCGGGACGCTCTCGTTAGCGTGCGGTTCTCTCGAAGTTCACGAGAACCGCAGGCTATCGCCAGGCGGCTGATGAATAATCCGATCTAGCTCAGCAAGCGGTCGATCGATGTGCCGTCGCTGTAACGGATGGGGCGGCCGATCGAGGTGTTGATCTGGTGAGTGGGGTCGATTCCCAATGCTCTCAACACGGTTGCATAGAGGTCGGGGACCGGGATTGGGTCTGCGGGATTTTCTTCTTTGCCGGAGGGGTCGGTTGCACCGAGCAGCACGCCGCCACGCAAGTTACCGCCACCCAACAGACAAGAGAATCCGTGCGGCCAATGATCGCGACCGTCGGCTCCGTTGATCTTGGGTGTGCGACCGAATTCGCCGAGACACAGTACGACCGTTGACGCCAACAGGTCGCGGTCGTGCAGATCTTTCAGCAACGCGGCGAATGCGCCGTCGAGCGTGCCCGCTAGTTCGGCGGTTCGCGTGAAGTTTTGATCATGCGTGTCGAAGTTCTGTAACGTCACCTCGACCGCACGAACGCCTTGTTCGATCAACCGCCGAGCCACGAGGCAACCGCGACTAAAGTTGGAATCGCCGTATGCCAGTCGAGTCGACTCCAGTTCATCGTCCAGCCGAAAGGCTTTCAATTGATCCGACGTCATCATCGTTAACGCAGCGTCGAGATTGTGCGCGTGCATGGTACGATCGACCACCACTTTGCGTCCGCGAGTGAAAGCCTGAGCGACGACATCCAAGTTCGACAGACGTCGCTGCTGTCGCGGCTCGGCGATCCACGATTTCAGATCGCCGTCGGACGAGCCCGGTTCGCGAACGCGCAACGCATCGAAGCGGCCTCCCAAAAAGCCCCCTCGCGACAGGCGATTGTCGTAGCCGAGCGAGATCACCGGGGGAATGTCGAGGTGATCATTTGGTAAGGCATGCGCCACGATCGCACCCACCGATGGATGACGCAGCGTAGGATCGATTCGGAAGCCGGTCTTCACCAGATAAGTCGCGCGGTCGTGATCTCCTTCCTTCGAGACCAGCGAGCGGATCACGGACAGATGATGCATCTGGTCTGCCAGCAGCGGAAACGAACTGGCGATCTCGACGCCAGGGATCGAAGTCGGGATGGCCTTGGTCGGCCCGCCGATCTTCGTTCCCGGATGCGGGTCCCAGGTCTCAAGCTGACTTGGTCCGCCAGATAACCGCAGCGTTATAAGCGAGCGCGGCCGCTCGTCTCCGCGACGTGAGGCAGCCCGGACATCGAGCGCGGGAAGCGCAAATGACATCCCGAGTCCGGTCGCCCATTTCAGGAGGTCACGTCTGTCGAGTGGTGGCTGTAACATGAGCTAGTGGTTCCAGCAGAATTCGGCGGAGTTAAACAACGTCCAATAGATGTCTTCGACGGCGTTTGCACGCTGCTTCCGGTTGCCTTGCAGCTGAGGCAGGAAGTGCGCCTGCTCGTCGAGGGTCGGCCGTCGCGAAAGGCAAGCGAGATAGCAGTTCTCCAGGCAAGTCGCGGCATCAGAACTCATCGCGGCGATCCGGCCTGGGGCGGTGAGCAGCGTCGCCTCGCTGTGCTGACGCGTATAGCTGCCGCTCAGCCGTTGGACCGTGTGCGGGATTGTGCTGGCTTGAGCATCTTCCGCGTCACCAGCAATGCCGTACTCTTCGACGAAACGGAACTGCCGCTCGAAACGACGAAGTGCCGTGTATGTGTTTGAATCCTCGGCGCGCAACGTGCTTACTGCGGCCGCTTGCTGCATCGCGCGGATCATTTGCTGCGGCCCCAGCTCGGTAACCGGAAACACTGCCCATGCTTCTTCAACTTGTTGTGCGGCTACCTCGTCATCGAGTGCTTCGTGAGTTGATGCCAGGCTGAACGGACGCGTCGCCACGATGACGTGAATCAGCCGTCGCAGGTCGTCACCCTGATTGGCTAGATTGTCGGCCAACACGTCGAGAACGTCAGGGTCGTCTGGCGATGCAGGGTCGGGGAGATCATCGACCGGCGAGACAAACGCCCGGCCAAGCATCAGCCCCCAGACGCGATTGGCAATCGCCCGCCGGAAGCGGCGATTTTCGGGATGCGTCACCCAGGCAGCTAGTTCCGAACGGAGATGTCTGTTGTCGGGAACCCACTGCGTATCGAACGGCACTTCGGGGGTGACGGTGCGTTCCTCTTGCGTGCGGTTATCTTCGATCACGAAGCTTCGCGGGCGCGTGTCTTGGAGACGGGCCGAGCGGAACTGAACTTGCCCGTAATACGCCGCCAAGCCCTCGAATTGCGGCTGTGTCCAATCGGCGAATGGATGATCGTGGCACTGAGCACAATCAATCCGCTGGCCGAGAAAAGCCCGCGACGTGCGTGCCGCCAACCGCTCGGCGGCTTGATCGCCAAGCGATATTTCCAGGGCGACGAAGGTTGTGGCGGGCCGATCGGCGAACACACCGCGACTGGCAATCATCTCGCGAGCGATTTCGCTGTAGGGCTTTCCCTGCTGAAGCGAGTTGCCCAACCAACGTCTAAAGCGTTCGCGCTGGTGAGGCTTCAGATCTTCCGTCACCGGATCGACAAACGCGTCTCCCAGTCTCGCCGCGAAGTACTCAACGAAGCGAGAGTCGGCGACTAGGCGAGCGGTCCATTGCTGTAGTCGTTCGGGAGACGTGTCGGCTTCGAATTGGCGGATCTCTTCGAATGATGGTGCTGTGCCAACCAGCGCCAGGGCGAGACGGCGAAACACCTGTAGCTCATCGGTTACTTTGGCTGGCTCGATGGAAGATGCGGCCCATGTCGCTTGGAGCAGCGCGTCAACTCGATCCGCGGCCACCGCGACGTCCTCGCCCCTGGGGGCGTTGGCGAGACTGTGCGCGGACACAGCGGGGCGTGCCGCAACCCAAGCGACCAGACAGAAAACAGCTAGTACAACCGTCGCTGGCAGCAGCAGGTACTTCCGCGTCTCCATGGGCAACTCGTTCCTCAACAGACTTTGATCTCCCGGGCGAACAACGACTATCATTTAACGACAGCGGAACAACAAAGTTCCGCAACAGCCAAGCATATTCGTTTCGCGGCGAATTGGCTTGGGAGAAAGTTCGAGAATCCATCGAATTCGCCGCGTGTTCGTCGCCGGTCGCGGAACTTACCTCGGTCTCCGTTGTTTGACTATGGTGAGTGCTACACTAGAACCGCGAGACCCATTCCATGCCCGCGTCGACCCTGGAACGAGGCCATTCCGTGCCACCCGTCGAAGATGCCGCTTCAAGCCCTCTCGCGGATCACGGTGCGATCGCTGGCCAGCGAACCATCCTCTCGTGGCGTGATCTTCAAGAGTTCCCACGCATTCCTTCACTATCGCGTCATCCGCTACGGGCCGTGGCGTGGTTGGTACACGCTTGCTTGGCGCTGGTCTGTTTGATCGTCCTGCTCGCGCTCGTAGCAGCGATTCCGGTGGTCAACGTCCTCGCCCTGGGGTACTTGATGGAAGTTCAGGGCCGCGTCGCTCGGACGGGGAGATTTCGATCCGCCTTCTACCTTCTGCCAGCAGCCCAGCGGTTGGGCGGCATGTTGCTGGCGGTTTGGCTGTGGATGCTGCCAATCCAGTTTCTGGCAGGTGCGGCCCGCGACAGTTGGCTGCTCGCGCCCGGCGGGACCACCGCGTGGTTGTGGACCGAGCTGTTAGTCGGAGCCAGCTTGTTAATCGCCGTTCATCTGCTGCTGGCGATCGGTTGTGGCGGAGGCTGGTGGCGTTTCGTGCGTCCGGTGAGTAACGCCCGCTGGCTGCTGGCTCACAGGCGTAGTGGTGAGTACTGGCGAGACGCTCATCGTGCGATCCGCGAGTTCGTGGCCGCGTTTCGGTTGCCGCATCTGCTCCGCCTGGGCCTGCTCGGTTACGCCGCAGCGTACGTCTGGCTGTTCGTGCCGACGCTGCTGTTCACGATGCTTGATGATGTAACCAGCCCATGGCAGATCCTCGGCTTTCTGGTCGGTTGCGTCACCTTGACACTGGCGTTGCTGTGGCTTCCACTGCTGCTCGCACACGTCGCCTCCGAAGGTCGTTGGCGAGCGATGTGCGAGTTTACGACGGTCGCCAAGCTGGCGGGTCAAACGCCATTCCGCTGGGCGATCGCCACGGCAATCTTGTTCGCGTGTTCGATTGCGCCGTTGCTGTACAGCGCGCTCATCAAGATCCAGATTCCACCGCATGATGCGAGGTGGGACCTGATGCTCGTGTTCCTTGCCACCGTCGTTCCGGCCCGCGTCCTGATTGGCTGGGTCTATCATCGCGCGACTCAGCGAATGCGTTCCACGCCGTCGTGGCCCTGGCGGATCTGGCAGTGGACCAACGGCTTGGCGCTGTGCGCGGGAGTCAGCGGTTACATTTACTTCCTATATCTAGCGGAAACTGGCGGCGAGCTAGGGCAGGGTGCCGTCTGGCAGTTTCATGCCTTGCTGCTGCCGCTGCCGTTCTGACGCCGGATTATTCATCAGCCGCCTGGCGCTAGCCTGCGGTTCTTGCGAACTTCGACAGAACCGCACGCTAGCGCGTGGCGGCTGATTTGCGTGGTGTTTTGGGCAAGATAGCCGTAACTCTTTTCACGAACGTGCATTCTGAACAATGCTGACTAGTTCATGGATAATCCTGGTTGATGCCTCGTCCGTGAGATTCCAAACACTCGTTACAGCCGCTACGACTGGACACGCTGAAATCTCGTAGGCCGACTGCGAGCTTTGACTCGTTCCAACTCGCGACGTAGTCTTTCATCGGAATCCTGTCGAGCTTCAAAGCTATCAGCACAAAGACGAGACTAATCATGTTGCAAGCCACCGAGACGCCCGCCGAGGAGTTTGTTGACCGCCGCAACTATGTTGCAGGACAAGATGTCCCGATTCGCGAACGCCGCCAATTCTCGAACAGCCACGATGGGCTCAGCCCCAACGCCCGCGAGCTGGCGGTTGCGATTGACGAGTACAAGCTTCGACATCGCCGCCGCTTCATCACGTTTGAAGAAATGCTTTCGGTGGTTGAATCGTTGGGCTATACGAAGGCATAGCTTCGTCCGTCGTTCCGGCTTGAGCCGGTGATTGCCGCGTAAGGCAACTACTGGAGAATTATCAACCGGTTGCGAGGGAACCGGACGCTAGCGCGTACCGGCTGATGAAATCAGCCGCCTGGCGCTAGGCGATACCGACCCTTCGGGCCTAATACGCGCAACTTCAAAACGCACGCCTCCGATGCGGTTAAAACGGCTGCTTGGTTAACGCTGTCCAATTAGTCACTTCGGATGAAAGTGAATCGTCCGAAACCGCCGCATCGAAAGTCTCACGACTCCTGCTACCGAAACAACTACGCTCTCGTCACTGATCGAGCACATCCCACCGGATTGGTTCGTCGCCGCTCATCGTGGCCATGCCTTCGATATAGTCGGCGGGTGTGGCGTCGTCCAGAAAGAGGACCGCACCGTCGGCAAGCAAGACGTGGGCACCTTCCCTGTGATGGCTGCCCATCTCCTGGCCAAAACCGCCGTTGACGACATACTGCATCCGTTCGGATTTCAAGTCGCGAGGATTGAGCCAAGTGACTCCGCTCACTTGCGTTTCCACCACCAGGATCGAGGTCGTCAGGTCGTCCTGAGCGAGATCGATGCTGGTCGCTTCGGCGTCAGGAAAAAACGTCTCGGCCCCGGTGATTACCATGTAACTTGTCTCCCCAAGTGCGTGCGCGTCGGGATCGGCGGGGCAACCGTAAACAGCGGGCATGTGACTCGTGAGCTGCGCGTTGTTCGGACCGTCCCAGGGCTCGTTGAAGTCGTAACGTGAATGCAGCCCCTGTTCAGCGAGAAATGGCAGAAGCAGCACGCGCCAGCTGTGCATCGGCTTGCCATTCGCGTCAGGAATGTAAGCTGGCGGGAGCGTGCCATGCTTGGCTTCGTAAGCTCGCAGCGCCAAGCCGATTTGAATGAGATTCGATTCACAACTCCGCTTGTGAACCATCGTCCGAGCCGCACCGATCGCGGGAAACACTGCCACAAAAGCGATCGTCGCAACCAACGCGGCCGAGGCCAGACCGGCAAACACCAACAAGACGATCGTTCCTGTCGACATCTGTCGACGCCTCACCACGATCGGCATGGTGTCCGCCCCTTCGCGACTCGACTGGTACGGAACCGTGATCTCCTTACCGCACGAAGCACATGGCCCGCGCTGTCCAACGTACTCGTCGTCGACCAGCGTATCGAGGCCGCAATGCGGGCAAGTGAACGGGATTGGCATGAGAATCGGGTGTCGGGCGACGAGTGGCTAGTGACAAATGACCATTATGCGTCATTCTCGCGAGTCGCGCGGACAATGTCCACGTACTGTCGAGCCAGCGTCTCGATCCGCCCCATGTCTCCGGCTTCGACCGCCTTGGCTTCGACCAGCGAGCCGCCAATGCCGAGCGCGAACGCACCGGCACGCAGGAAACCGGCCGCCGTGTCCAGATCGACGCCGCCAGTTGGCATGAGATTCACCTGCGGCAGTGGCCCGTGCAGGGCTTTCAGGTAAGACGCGCCTCCCATTGAATCGGCTGGGAAGATCTTGACGATGTCGGCACCCGCTTCCCAGGCGGTTACGACCTCGGTCGGCGTGAGAGCCCCTGGCATGACGGCTTTGTCGTACCGGCGACAGAGTCGAATCAAATCCACGTTCGTCGCTGGGGAGACAATAAACTCGGCTCCAGCCAACATCGCGGCCCGCCCGGTTTCTGTGTCGAGAACCGTTCCGGCTCCCAACAACGCTCGATCACCAAGCTTGTCCGCGACGCGTTCCAGAACCCGCAGCGCACCCGGCACCGTAAACGTCACTTCCATCACCGTGATGCCACCAGCCAACAGTGCTTCCGCGACGTCCACCAACAACTCGCTGCTGCGAGCGCGAATGACCGCCACGATGCCACTTTCCTTGACGCGTTGGAGTTGTTCTGTCTTTCCCATGGGAGGTTTGGCATCCGCAATTCAAGTAAGGCCAGCGGCAGATGAAAAGTCACCGGGAGGGCGAGGCTCCCGCCGAACCGGCTCAGCGGGCGCTTCGCCCTCCCGCGGGCAGTCTTTCGATGATCGACAACATGTCCCCACCGACGCAATTCACTAAGTCCCCACCATAGCAGGTCTTAGCGACTGCGCGGGGAAAATCCTGGACTCGTCGTGTGGGTTGTGCATAATATTCGATGTTCGCATGTCAGCAAACCCTTGCACATCAGTCGCCTAGTCGGTCGGTTCTCGCGTCGATGAAGGATTTTCTTCTAACTACGCCTGCCCAGCTTGTGATCTGGACAACGGTGCTGCTGGTCTTAATGACCGTAGGATGGTACCTCGTGGGAAGGTTTCGCGATAACACCGCCGACGACCGTCTGACGGCCAATGAACTGCTGACGAATTTCGAGGAATTGCATCACCAGGGTGACATCAACGACGCGGAATACCGAACTATAAAGACGGCGTTAGGGGCCAAGCTCCGCGAGGAGTTAGAGGATTCGGAGAGCAAGGGTTCGGAGGATTTGCGAGAGTCGCTTTGACAACCGCAGTGGTGGTCCGCCTAACCGGTGCGATCCACACGTCCGGTAACCGCAAGGTGATCGCGACGGCGGATGAGAACAACATGCGTGACTGCTCGACGACTGTGGAAAGGATTCCCCGTTTAGCTGGATCTGGTCTGCGGACCACCTCCGGCACCAGCGAGCTTAACAACTAGGAGTCTGTTTTCGATTTCAAGTCCGAGTGATTGGCAACGAGATCGGGAATCCGAAAGGAGTGTCGAGTCTATGTCGGGTGGAAAAGATACAACCGCAACCACAACGGGCCGCCGCGGGAGCACTACGAAGAAGAACGCCTTCTGTTCCTTCTGTCGCAAGAGCTACCGAGACGTTGGGCCGTTGGTGGAAGGACCGGGGGACGTTTACATCTGTGGCGAGTGCATTGATCTCTGCCAATCGATCTTGGAACAGGAGCAACGTCGCCGCGGCTCCAGCAAGCAACTCTTCAACGAGATTCCGACGCCTCGCGATATCGTGGCCCATCTGGACGAGTATGTGATCGGCCAAACCTCGGCGAAGCGCGTCTTGGCCGTTGCCGTGCATAACCACTACAAGCGATTATCGCACGGTTGGGAAGGCTCCGACGTCGAGATCGAAAAGTCCAACATCATGCTGATCGGGCCGACTGGTTCGGGGAAGACGTTGTTGGCGCGAACGCTGGCTCGGACGTTGAATGTTCCGTTTGCGATCGGCGACGCGACTACCTTGACCGAAGCCGGCTATGTCGGCGAAGACGTCGAGAACTTGTTGCTCAAGCTGCTGCACGCGGCCGACTTCGACATCGAGTCAGCTCAACGCGGCATCCTCTACATCGACGAACTCGACAAGATTGGCAAGACAAGCCAAAACGTGTCGATCACTCGTGATGTCTCGGGGGAAGGTGTGCAACAGGCCTTGCTCAAGATGCTCGAAGGCACCGTCGCCAACGTGCCTCCGCAAGGCGGGCGTAAGCATCCTGAGCAGCAGTATATCCAAATCGACACGACGAATATCCTGTTCATCTGTGGCGGGACGTTCGTCGGTATCGAGGATATCATTCGCAAACGGCTCGGCAAGCGAAAGCTCGGGTTCGTCCAAGGCTCTGGCACGCACCACGAGTTGTCAACCGCCGACGTGCTTCCTCAAGTCACGACGGACGACGTGTTGGAATTCGGTTTGATTCCCGAACTTGTCGGACGTCTGCCGGTGACGACCGCGCTTGCTCCGTTGGACCAAGAGGCGCTCGTCCGCGTTCTTCAAGAGCCCAAGAACGCGCTGATTCGACAGTATCAAAGCTTGTTCGAGATGGAGAACTGTGAATTGAGCTTCACGGCGGAAGCTCTGGTTGCAATCGCCAAGCGGGCTCAAACTCGAGGCACCGGTGCTCGCGGACTCCGCAGCATCATCGAGGATGTGATGCTCGACATCATGTTCGACTTGCCCGATCAAGAACGAGGCTCGAAGTTCGAGGTGAGCGCCGACATCGTGGAAGGCCGCACAAAGATGTTCAAGATGCCGACCAGCAAGACGGCTTAGCTCACGAAGAAGTTAAATTGAATTTGCCCTCCCAACTGCGGGCGCAGCGAAGGAATCGCTGTCGCCCGCGTTTTTGCGCGCCCTTCCGTTGTTTAACCGCAAGCCGGAGGCGTGCGCTATCCGTCCGCAAAGCGCACGCCTCCGGCTGGCGGTTAAACGAAGTACTCACCAAATCCCTCATAGACGACGAGCCGCCCAAATGGCAAACTAATTGCTAACGGATGGTCGATAGTCAACACGGCTTTCACTCCTCCCCGATTGAACCACTCGAAAGGAATCTAGCGTGGACTCGTTTCAACTCGATGCACAAGGCATTTCGGTCACCAATATCGCTCGTAATCCCTCGCCGTCGCGACTGTACGAAGAGGCGATTCGGCGAGATCCAGGTACAAGCATCTCCGACACCGGAGCCTTAATCGCGTACTCCGGCGACAAAACCGGCAGGTCGCCAAACGACAAGCGAGTCGTTCGGCATCCCGACTCACAGGCGAACGTCTGGTGGGGCTCGGTCAATATCGACATCGACGCTTCGACGTTTGCCATTAACCGCGAACGAGCAATCGACTATCTCAACACGCGCAAACGCCTGTATTGCATTGACGGCTATGCGGGCTGGGATCCCGACTACCAGATCAAGGTGCGAGTCATCTGTGCGCGTCCGTATCATGCGTTGTTTATGCACAACATGTTGATTCGCCCGACGCGCGAGCAACTCGCCGACTTCGGCATACCAGATTGCGTCATCTACAACGCCGGCGCATTTCCTGCCAATCGGCACACGACCGGAATGACTTCCAAGACGAGCGTCGACCTGGATCTCGAAAACCAAGAAGTGGTGATTCTCGGCACCGAGTACGCGGGCGAGATGAAGAAAGCCGTCTTCACCCTCATGAACTACCTGATGCCCAAACGCGGCATCCTGTCGATGCATTGCTCGGCCACCGCCGACCGTGAAACCGGCCGCTCGTCCGTCCTGTTCGGTTTGTCTGGGACCGGCAAAACGACTCTGTCCGCCGACCCCAGACGTCTGCTGGTCGGCGACGACGAACACTGCTGGACCGACTCGGGAATTTTTAACATCGAAGGCGGTTGCTATGCCAAGGCCATCTTTTTGACGCGCGAAGCCGAACCACAGATCTTCGACGCGCTTCGCTTTGGTGCAGTCCTTGAAAACGTCGTCTACGACGTAGCGGATCATAACGTCGATTTCTCCAACACCACCATCACCGAGAACACGCGCGGCTCCTATCCCATCGAGTACATCGAAAACGCGAAAATCCCTTGTGTCGCCGATCATCCGACGGATGTGATCTTTCTGACTTGCGACGCCTTTGGTGTTCTGCCGCCGGTCAGCCGGCTCTCGCCCGAGCAAGCCGAGTATCACTTCATCAGCGGTTACACCGCCAAGGTCGCCGGTACTGAAGTCGGAGTGACCGAACCACAGGCCACGTTCTCGCCCTGCTTCGGAGGCCCGTTCCTGGTCTGGCATCCGAGCAAGTACGCTAAATTGCTATCGGAAAATCTTCGCCGACACAACACGCGTGTATGGTTGATCAACACCGGCTGGAGTGGTGGAGCACACGGCGTCGGTTCGCGTATCAAGTTAAGCTACACCCGCGCCATCGTCGACGCGATTCACTCTGGAAAACTCGCGGATGCTCCGACTCAAGAAGACCCTGTCTTCGGCATTGCGACGATCACACAATGCGCGGGCGTGCCCAGCGAGTTGCTGATTCCGAAGAACACCTGGTCCGACAAGTCGGCGTTCGACGCGACCGCGAACAAACTGGCCCAGCTTTTCACCAAGAATTTCACCGCTTATGCCGATGGCGTTCGCGAAAAAGTGAGGAACGCGGGGCCAGTTGCTTCATAAGCGTTCGTCGGCGAACACGTGCCGAAAGCGTGTGGCGCGCCGCTACCGAGTGACGCAACCTGTTTCGGGTGTACTTGACCTCACGTCTCGCACGAATGCGAAGTCCTGCAAAGATACACATCTCGCAGCACTCCCAAGAATCAAGACGATTGGTTCAACAAAACTCTTCTGAGATCTTTTCAAGAAAGGTGATTGACATCGACGACGTAACGTCAATTCGAGCCAGAGTTGGATCGCCGTACGCTTCATCCGCCCCCACGCCATGATCGCGTACGTGCAAGACCATCCCACCATTTATCACGCGAGCAACTCAAGGCATCGGTGTAATCCAACGCACTTTCCGCACATCTCGTCCTGAATAACTTTTGATTTTTGGCTTTCGAATGATGACGGCGGTGCGCGTAAACGCGGGCAGACCTCCTGTGAATTGGCAAACGGAGCGAGGCGAACTTGCCGGATTGTAGACGCGCAACTAGGTGTCCAGCACGCGAGAAATTCGGCAGATGTTGACTTGCGAAAAATCACCTCGACGTAAGTCGAGTTCGACTCGACTTACGTCAATGCACGGCGACGTAACTTGTTGGCGGCGCGCGCCGATGACCCGACGCGACACTTGGGGTGGCC
This sequence comes from Planctomycetota bacterium, assembly GCA_027622275.1. Taxonomy (GTDB): domain Bacteria; phylum Planctomycetota; class Planctomycetia; order Pirellulales; family Pirellulaceae. The sequence goes on from JAQBZB010000041.1 coordinate 43,316, forward strand.
TACCGTGGCGGTGTCTCGATGACCTCACCACCACCTCGCCAAGGATGCACGCTCATGCCGAAACGGAAAGCCAAGCCGTCAACCCGAAAGCACAAGACCACCAAGCAAACAACCACCCCACCAACCACGCAACCCCGCCACTCCGCGACCGGAAGAACCGCCCACACGCACGACGGCACAACGCTCGTCACGCACTCGATCGGAGCGCTCCCCATCCTCCAGCGGTTGCTCCAACGCCTGCGCTTGCACGACTTTCT
>JAQBZB010000042.1 GCA_027622275.1 Planctomycetota bacterium
TCAAAAAAACGCCGCGCTACGCCGATGCCCCTCCACATTTTCCGATGTGATGAGAAATGCAGGCTAGAAGTTCGCGAGAACCGCAGGCTAGCGCCAGGCGGCTGATGAATGATCCGGGCTAGCTGCGGCGACCTAACAGGCCGGAACGCATTAAGAAGTACAGCAAGGTGAGCAGCGTGCTGATGACCGCGGCGACATACGTCAGCGCTGCCGCGTTTAAGACTTTGTCGATGCCGATCCGTTCCTCGGGATAGACAATGCCCGCTTCGACGACCAGTCGTTTGGCTCGCGCCGTGGCGTCAAACTCGACCGGCAGCGTCACGAGTTGGAACAGCAGGACGCCTGCGAACAACAACGCTCCGATCATGACGATGGGACTTTGGTGAATCATCAATCCGACGAGCATCACCATGTAACCAATCGATGATCCGATGCCCGCCATCGGAACCAACGCCGATCGAAGGTGAAGTGGAAGGTAGCGATTGGCGTGTTGGATGGCGTGACCCGCTTCGTGGCACGCGACGCCGATCGCCGCGACGGAGCGACTCGCATAGACCGACTCGGACAACGCCAGCTGTTTCGACGCGGGATTATAATGATCGCTCAGGAAGCCACGCGTCGGGACGACTCGCACGTCGCGAATACCGGCATGGTCGAGCAACATTTGGGCTGCTTGGGCACCTGTATATCCCTTAATCGATGCCACCTTCGAGTACTTGTTGAACGCTGACTTCACGAGCAGGCTCGCCCCGCCCGAGATAAGCAAACCGGGAAGCAGAACCATCAATAAGTAATTGAGATCAAAGAAAAACATTGAGCTAACTCCTCGACTTCGTGTCCGGTCTCGATTTCTACTGTCAAAGTGACAGCGTCGAACCTTCTCCTAATTCTATCGGCAAGTGGCGTGCCGGAGGACGGTCTGGAGCGTTTGGAAGTGACTCAATTGTGTGTTTTCGGTACAAGCACGACGCGCAAGCGAGGGAGTTTCGACCGTCACGAACCCACTCGCTTGCGCGTCGTGCTTGTATTTTGCGGCACGGCCGTTTACCCATAAAGCTCTTCGATGGGCCGTCCGATCGTGGCGGCGAAGGGGCGGTTCAAGACGTCGGTAAAGTGCGATGCGTGGTCAATCCCCAAGGCGGAGAACATTGTCGCGGCTGCGTCCCAAGGTCCGTAACGTTCGGTGAGCGGTTCCGCGCCGAGACGATCGGACGCGCCCAGCACCGCGCCTCGGCGGACGCCGGCACCCGCCATCACGATCGAATAAACCGACGACCAATGCTTCCGGCCCGGAAGATTGCCGGCGAAGTTCGGCTCCAACGCCACGCGCGGTGCGCGACCGAACTCGCCCATGCAGACCACTAGCGTGTCCTCTAAGAGTCCTCGTTCGTCGAGATCTTCCAGCAGCGTGGCGAAACTTTCGTCGAAGCGCGGCAAGAGGTGAAGCTTCAGGGCGTCGAAGATGTCATTGTGCGTGTCCCAACCGTACACATCCGTGTCGCTCGGATCGGCGTCCTGTCCGCGGTTGGAGTGGTTCCAGATCACGTTGATAAACGGAACGCCTGCCTCGACCAACCGGCGAGCCAACAAGCAGGCTTGTCCCGAGCGGTGCCGGCCATAGCGGTCGCGAAGCGAGTCCGATTCTTGCTCCAGATCGAACGCGTCGCGATAGCGTGATGAGGAGAGCATCGCCAATGCTTGTTGATAGAGGTGGCTCATGTCGGCCAGTTTCCGATCCTGTGCCAACTGTTCGTGATAGTTGTCCAGCGTCTCTTTCAGCGTCTTCCGATTCTCCAGACGAATCGCCGGCAAACCGGCTTGCGGAGCGAGACCGGGAAGCACGGCATCCGAATCGCGGGGATCACCAACGACCAACGGCTCGTATTCACGTCCCAAGAATCCACCGTCTTGGCCTGGAGAGATTAGAAACGGAACGAGGGCGGGGGCGTTAAGATGCACGGCTTCATAAGCGAATCGATTCGTCACTCGCATCCGCTTGAGCACGGCACCATAGGTGGGAAAGTCGTTGGGGCTAGGCGGCGGGTTGGAAGAACGCCGTGCGTGGTAGCGGCCGGTCAGCGCCAAATACGTTGCCGAACCGTGATCGAGATCTTCGTGAGACATACTCCGGACGATGGTGTATCGATCGGCAAGCCGAGCCAGCCGCGGCATGTGTTCGCAGAGCTGTACGCCGGGCAACGGAGTGGCAATCGGCGCGAAGGCACCTCGCACATCGAGTGGCGCATCCGGCTTCGGGTCCCAGGTTTCGAACTGACTTTGTCCGCCACTTGCATAGACGAGGATGACGGACTTGGCGCGACCGAACCCGCGTGGAACACGGTCACTGCCGTCATCGGCACGCGTCCGTGGTGCGGCAATCCCTAGACCGGCCGTTCCAAGGCTCACCCGAAGAAATTCACGGCGATCAAAAAAACGAAGCATCTCACCCGCAGACACAAAGTTGAAGAGCTATCGGCAGGTTCAAGCATATCAACCAATGCTCGACCGACGCAAACGCGAATCGCCCTCCGACAGCGTTCGTGAAAGAACACGAACCCGGATTATTCATCAGCCGCCTGGCGCTAGCCCAATGCCACTCAGTTCGCGAAACAACAGGACGTAGCGGTGGCTTCCAGCCGCCACAAATTCCCGTGAAATCACGTGGCGGCTGGAAGCCACCACTACAAAGTGAGGGGCATGGGCGCTAGCCTGCGGTCCTCGCGAACATCGAAAGAACCGCACGCTAGCGCGTGGCGGCTGATTTGCGCGGTGTTTTGGGCGAGATAGCCGTAACTCCTTTCACAAACGTATATTTATAAGAATGCTGACTGGTTCATGAATAATCCGGGATAACAGGTTTTGGTGTCATCGATTGAGCCAATCGAGAATCACTTCAAAAGCCTCGTCCCGCTCCCTCTCCCAATGCAACTCGTGGTACAGGCCGGGGAATGTGCGAAGCGTACAGGAGGGACCGGCCCGCTGTGCGAAGTTGATGGTGGCATTAACGGAGGTGATGGGGTCCGACGTGCCGTGCATGAGCAGTGTTGGTACGGCCAATTTGTCAGCGTGGTCGAGCGCCCACTGGCCGGCATCGAGCATGGCGACGGCCAAACGTGCCGAGACCAAGTCGTGAACCAGCGGGTCGGCTTTGTAATCCGCAATGACTGCCGGATCGTGCGAAACCTCTTCGGCGAGGACGCCCGTGTGAAAGCGAAATGAGGGGTAAACGCGTTGCAACAGCCTCGCCGCCCACTGCTTCCATCGCGGCGGAGGATGCGTGGGCAGCAACAACGGACTGGAGGCGATAATGCCGTTCAGGTCCAGTCGCCGACGAAGGGCCAGATTCAGAACAAGTCCTCCGCCAAAGCTTTGGCCAAAGAGAAACCTTGGTAGCGACACGTCACCGGTGTTCATCTCGGCAAGCAGCGCCCCGATGTCGTCAAGCAACGCTTCATAGCTCGGCGCGTCGCCGCGTTTGCCGCTGCTCCGGCCATGCCCGCGTTGGTCGTACGCGACAACTCGATAACCAGCTCGCGCGAATCGCTCGGCGAATGGCTGGTATCGACTGGAGTGCTCGCCGAGTCCGTGGACGATGCCAATGACGCCGCGAAGTTCCGACGGCGGGCTCCAAGATTGCGCAAACAGCGGCTGGTGGGCAGCCCGCAATTCAAAGGTTTCATGGGTGACGGAGAGGTTGCTGTCCATAGGCGGCGATAATTCAAAGTACCGTTGATGTCGATTGTGACGTGGTGGATGTTTTCGACCCGTGCCCGGTAAGATCCGGCTCGGCTACCAACTTGGCAACTCGACTTTGTCGGTAGTACATTCGCCCGAAAAATTCTTTGGAAGGAGGATCTTGTCAGCCGATCTTGCCATGAATAGATTTATGCGCTGCGACGAGATTATAGCTCGCAGCCCACCCACACCAACGCTGGGACTCGTATGAAACGGTGTCCTGTCTCCCTTCACTTGGCCTTGATCATCGTCGCGTTATTCGCGGACGACGTGAAATCCACCGTCCAGTTGCTAGCGGCGGAAGAGTCACCAGCGGCGGCTATTCACTCGGATAGCTCCGTCCCACTTGCGGCAATTCGGCTGGTGGATTCCCTGGGGACGACCTTCGATGGCCCCCGCGGAAGCAGGCCCAATCGTGACCCGGTGGTGAAGCCGTTCGCCGAGGTTCAAGTGGCTGGTCGCAGGTTCCCATTGGGGATTGCTTCCCTAGTTTGGCAGGTTCCCTCTGCCCCTTCTTCTCTCGTGGCACAGCATATTCGGTTGCAGATTTAGGCTTGGACTCTGCGCCCGACTCGTTGTAGCTGTGCGACATTCGTGCGGCTTGTGCTGAAAGTCAACTGGTATGTCGCGCTTGCGACGCGCATCCATTCCCATCGAGTTGCGAGGATCTGCCCCACAATTTGGTTCGTGTGGCTGATTTGTTTCTCGCCAAGATGAAAGGTAAGTCATCATGAGTCATCAAGAATCTACTACGTCTCGTCTAAGTTCGGTTGGCGAAGTGCGAGCGACGAGCGACGCACCGGTCGACCGCTCGTCGAATAATCAAAACCGCCGGGCCGTCAAATTCCTGCGAGAAGGAAATCTCGTCGAAGCCCTTTGCATTTTGCGTTCACTCGTTTTGAAACCGGGTTGCACTTGGATGCGTCCGGAGGTTTCGAATCTCGTGAAGCGGAACTTTGCGACGGCGCTATTGCTCGACGGACATCCCTCCGGGTGCCTGGAGATCTTGGCGGAAATCAAGGATGAAACGCATCCTCGTGTTCGAGAGCTACGCGCGGCCATCGAGCGTTGGGAGAAGACGCTGTCGTTTTTTCAATGGCTGAACTGGTGGACGGGACGGATCGAACCGACGAATCGACCTGTCCTCATTGAGTTTATCCTTGGCGAGTTGGAAGCGGAGTCGCCCCGCGTCGAGAGCGCACAAGCAGGATCGCAGGGTTCTAACTTGAGTACGGCGGTCTAAGCACTACCCCCACGCGGCACCGAGCTTAACCCGCAGGTTGAAGAATCGCATTTCTGAACGAGTTGGTTCCTCTAACGATAGGAGAAAACGATGTCCCGAAATTGTAAACGTGAGAATCTTGCCAGCGTGAAGAACTCGTTGGCCGACAAGTACATTCGCCTGGCTCGTGCCCAGAAGAGCAAACCCCGGCAGGCGAAGCTTTACCGTCGTGCTGAGGGTTATCGGCACCAAGCCGCGATCCTCGCCCGCAGCCTGGGTGTGTAACTCGGGCCGGTTGGCTGCAGCCGCTCCGTTCCTCGTCCGTCCACCCACAGTGCTTTTAGGAGTTATCAAATGTTTGGCATTGGACACACAGAACTATTGGTCGTTGCCTTCGTGGCCTTGATTTTGTTCGGCAACCGTTTGCCGGGTGTGATGCGCAGCTTGGGGCAAAGTGTGACCGAATTCCGGCGTGGCTTGCATCCGACGGACGAGTCTTAATGGAGCCGACAGGCCCGCCCACGGCACGAGCACGCGATGTCTATTCCCACATCCCGCCGGGTATCGCATTGCCAGAAGTCGTGCAGGCGATTGTCGAGGTTCCGAAAGGTCAGCGCAGCAAGTTTGAGGTTTGCAAGCGGACGGGCTTAATCACGCCCGATCGCTACCTGTATTCTTCAAGTCACTATCCGGGCGACGACGGCTTCATTCCGCAGACGCTGGACAAAGGTGATGACGCGCTCGACGTTTTGGTGATGGTCAACGGGCTGACTTTCAGTGGATAACCCGGATTATTCATCAGCCGCCCGGCGATAGCCTGCGGTTCTCGCGAACTTCGAGAGAACCGCACGCTATCGCGTGGCGGCTGATTTGCGCGGTGTTTTGGGCGAGATAGCCGTAACTCCTTTCACAAACGTATATTTTGAAGAACGCTGATTGGTTCATGAATAATCCGGGATAAGGGAGTTCGATGGACGATCTAGGGTGGGCCTGCTTGGGAATTTGCCTGGGTCTGGTGCTGCTCGTAGGTGGCGGTGAGTTCTTGGTGCGCGGAGCGTCACGTTTGGCGACAGCCGCACGGATCTCGCCGTTGGTCATCGGGTTAACGGTGGTCGCCTTTGGAACCAGCGCCCCAGAACTGGCCGTCTCGGTACAGGCCGCATGGACAGGCAGCGCCGATCTGGCGATCGGCAATGTTGTCGGCAGCAACATCTTCAATGTGTTGTTCATTCTCGGACTCTCCGCGCTCATCGTGCCCTTGGTCGTATCCAGCCAGCTGATTCGCTGGGATGTGCCCGTGATGATCGTCGTCTCGCTGCTGGTGCCGGTGTTTGGCTGGGATGGCAGCATCAACCGGATCGAAGGGTCGGTCTTGTTTGGCGGAGTCGTCGCGTACACCTGGTGGTGCATTCGGCAGAGCCGCCAGGAAACCCTCGCCGTGCAGGCGGAATTTGCTCAGCAGTGGCCCGACGCGAATGCCCAGTCCCGCATTCGTGTATCGGATCTGGCCTTGATCGCCGTGGGGTTGATTCTGTTGGGTGGCGGATCGTGTCTGCTGATCGACGGTTCAGTGGCCATCGCTGAGAGTTTTGGCGTGAGCGAATTAGTGATCGGTCTGACGATCATTGCGGCGGGGACGTCGCTGCCGGAAGTCGTGACGTCGATGGTCGCGGCGGTGCGCGGCGAGCGTGACATCGCGGTCGGAAATGTCGTGGGCAGCAACATTTTCAATGTCCTCTGTGTGCTCGGTTTGTCGGGTGTGATCGCACCGGCGGGGGTTGAAGTCAGCGGGGCGGCGCTACGGTTCGACATTCCCGTGATGATCGCCGTGGCCGCCGCCTGCCTGCCAATCTTCCTGACCGGCCACGTGATCTCCCGTTGGGAAGGCGGCTTGTTCTTGTTCTACTATCTGGCATACACGGCCTATTTAGTGCTCAACGCAACGAGCAATGACCTGAGCCACGCAATGCGCGACGTAATGCTCGTGTTTGTCATCCCGCTGACCTCGGTCACGTTGGTGGTCACGGCTTGGCGCAGTTTTCGACGGCCGGCTTCACGAGAATAGTGGCCTTTCGCTGCGAAGGAGCCGCGGACCAGATTCTTCATGCCAAGCGTCTCATGGGGTGACGTTGTAGTGTGATCCGCCCCCACAAATGATGCAATGGAGTTGTCCCGTAGGTAGTGTCCTAATAGTGTGGAGGAGCGCCCAGTATCGATCGGCGCGAAATACCAGCTCGACGCGCAAGCGAGTGAGTCAACGGGCCGGGAACACCCACTCGCTTGCGCGTCGGGCTTGTATCTTGGCACCCTCACACTATTAGGACACTATCATCGCGTAGGCTGGACGTCACAAAGTCGCGAACCTTTAGACGCCGAAGGATGTCCGCCGGACGCATCCGCATCGAAGCCACACATATGGCCGCGTAGCAATTCATGTTAAAGTTGCTTGCTCCACGCGAATTCATCTAGTCCAGCGAACTCAGAGGCGAGAAAGTTGCAGAAGAGCGCGAAACGAACGCTCTGGGAGCTGACGGCTGGGCAGCGAACTCGCTATGCCGCGGCGATCGGTGCGATGGCGGTGGGGACGGTGTTTCTCTTGCTCGTGGCATACGTCCTGCAGCGGGCGCTCGACACGCTGGCGACGGGCGAGGCGAGTTTAGCGGACACGTTAATCCCGGCGGGTGTTGCGATTGTCGCCGCCCATGCGCTGAACGGCCTGTTCACGTACTTGCGGGGACGTTGGGCCGCGCAAGCGAGCGAGGGAATCGTACGTCAGCTCCGCCATCGCTTGTACGAGCATCTGGAACGATTGCCGTGCGATTACCATGACCACGTCGACACGGGCGACCTTGTCCAGCGATGTTCTTCGGATGTCGAAACGGTGCGGGTCTTCCTGGCGTCGCAAGTTGTCGAGATCGCACGCGTCGGTTTGTTCGTCGTCGTGGCGATCCCGATCATGCTGATGCAAGACCTGCGAATGACGCTCGTTTCGGCGTGCGTGCTGCCGGTGCTGGTACTGTTTGCCGTGATGTTCTTTCGCAAAGTCCGCTCGGCGTTCCAAGACGTCGACGAAGCTGAAGGCCGATTGACCACCGTCCTCCAGGAGAACTTGACAGGCATTCGCGTCGTGCGAGCTTTCGGTCGCCAAGAATTCGAGATGGACAAGTTCCTGGAGCGAAATGGAGAGTTCCGCGATCTGGAGTTTCGCTTGTTCCATATTTTGGCGAACTTTTGGACGTTGTCCGACGTGCTTGTGTTTCTACAGATTGGGCTCGCCTTGATTGGTGGTGCCTACTTCGTTATGCGTGGCGAACTGACGATCGGCCAGTGGGTCCTGTTCTTTTGGCTGGTCCGCACGATCATCTGGCCCGTTCGTCATATCGGCCGCGTGTTGGCCGACAGCGGCAAGGCCACCGTGGCGATCGGACGAATTCAAGAAGTGCTTAATGAAGACGCCGAAAGCGAAGAGGATCTACCCGAAATGCCTGTCCGCGGCGCGATCGCCGTTCGTAACCTTTCCTTCGCCTATCGCGACTGCCAGACGGCCCTCGACAAACTCTCCTTGACAATCAACGAAGGAGAAACTGTCGCGCTGCTGGGACCACCGGGTGCTGGTAAGTCGACGCTGGTGAATCTGTTGGTGCGGTTGTACGACTACGACGAGGGCACGATTCACATCGGCGGGCGCGAGTTGCGGAGCCTCAATCGCGACGCGGTGCGAGATGCGTTCGGCATGGTGTTGCAAGATCCGTTTCTATACTCCCGGACGGTTCGTGAAAATGTTGTGATCGGAAAGAGTACGGCCGCGGAGCATGAAGTCGAGGAGTCGGCTCGTGCGGCCGATGTTCATGAAAATATCGTCGAGTTTCAGGACGGCTACGAGACGCTGGTCGGAGAACGCGGCGTGACGTTATCGGGTGGGCAGCGGCAGCGTCTGGCGATCGCGCGGGCCTTGCTCAAGCAACCGACATTCCTGGTACTGGACGACAGTCTCAGCGCCGTCGACACGAAGACGGAAGCTCAGATTCTGCGTGCTCTCGCGTCGCGCCGCGGGAAACAGACAACCATTCTGATCGCACACCGACTCTCCTCCACACGGCCGGCCGACCGCATCTTTGTTCTCGATCACGGCCGCCTGATCCAGCAAGGGACTCACGAGGAGCTGCTCGCCGCGGACGGGCCGTACGGGCGGCTTTGGAGCATTCAAGGCACGCTCGAAGACGAGATCGAACGGGATCTCTGGGGAGCTGTCGACGCATGACGCACGAAGATTGGATGGACGACGATCGTGAGGAGCGAGTCGATCTGCGGCTGTGGCGCAAACTGCTGCAGTACACACTGCACTATCGCCGCACGGCGGTGGCGTTTGCCATTGTTGCCTTTGGTATGGCGGCGAGTGATCTTTGCTTTCCGATTCTGACCGGCAAGTTGATCGCCGAAGTCGAGGCCAAGGGGGCGGACACGGACGTCGCGTTCTACGGCTGGTCGTTTGCGATCTTGACGGCGATGTTATGCACGAACATTTGGGGCTTCATTGTTTGTGCCGGCAAGATCCGGACTCACGTCAGTCACGATATCCGCCGCGATGCCTTCGGGCGTCTGCAAGAGCTGTCATTCAGTTTTTACGACACGAAACCAGTTGGCTGGCTGATGGCGCGACTCACGTCGGACTGCAATCGCTTGTCGAACATTCTCGCGTGGGGCGTGATGGACTTGATTTGGGGGAGCACGTTGATGGCTGGCATCGCCATCGCGATGTTGATCTACAACTGGCAGCTCGCTCTCGCCGTGCTCGCGGTGGTGCCGTTATTGTTCGCGGTGAGCGTCTTTTTTCGCAAACGGATCCTGCGGACATCGCGCCTTGTCCGCAAAACCAACTCCAGAATCACGGCCGTCTATAACGAAGGCATCGTCGGCGTGCGGACGTCGAAGGTGTTTGTGCGTCAGGAACAGAATCTTCGTGACTTTGACACGCTCACCGACGAGATGCTGGAACACTCCGTCCGCAATGCGATCTTGTCGGCAGTTTACCTGCCGCTCGTGTTGACGCTCAGCAGCATCGCTATCGCGTGTGCCTTGGTGATCGGTGGGCGGGAGGTCCTGTTCGGCACGCTCGCGATTGGCGAGGTCGTGATGTTCATGTACTTCGCACAATTGTTCTTTGCGCCGATCCAAGATCTTTCCGCATGGTTCGCCGAATTGCAGATGGCCCAGGCTTCGGCAGAACGAGTATTGAACCTTGTCGAAGCCGTGCCGGATGTCCGAAACACTGACGCGGTGGCGAAGCGACTTGCCGAGACGGGAAATGACGGGCATCCTGACGCGATCGGACGGATTGAGTTTCAGAAGGTTGGCTTTCGATATCGCAACGGTCCGCAGATCATCCAAGGGCTCGACCTGGTCGTCGAGCCGGGGCAAACGATTGCTCTGGTGGGAGCCACCGGGGGCGGCAAGTCGACATTTGTGAATCTGCTGTGCCGTTTCTACGAGCCGACCGAGGGCAGCATCTTCATCGATGGGATCGACTACACGGACCGCAGTCTGCGTTGGTTTCAATCGCATCTGGGCATCGTGCTCCAGCAACCGCATCTCTTCAGTGGAACGATCGGCGAGAATATTCGTTACGGCGATCTCGCGGCAACCGAGCAGCAGATCGAAGATGCGGCACGGTTGGCGGGCGCGCACGAGTTCATCGCCGCGTTGAACCACGGCTACGACACACCGGTTGGTGAAGGGGGCAATCAATTGAGCCTCGGCCAGAAGCAACTGGTCTCGTTCGCGCGTGCCGTTCTCAAGCGTCCTCGGCTGCTGGTCATGGACGAGGCCACCTCGTCGGTCGACACCGAGACCGAACAGCAGATTCAAGCCGGCCTGGCCCGCGTGCTGGCTGGACGAACGAGCTTCGTCATCGCACACCGCCTCTCGACGATCCGCGCCGCCGACCGCATTCTGGTCATCGAAAGAGGCAAGATCATCGAACAGGGAACACACAGCGAACTGCTGCGTCAGGGCGGCCACTATCACGATCTGTACACCGAACAATCGATGCGGGACATCGTAAGAATTGACAATGCGATGGATTCCCGCACCAACAAAAGCGTATAGAATCGTCGGCTTGATTTGCGCTCGGGGCGCACATCGCATCAAATCAGTTCAGGACTGGAACAACGGCCATGAAGATTCTCGTCACCGGAGGTGCCGGCTATATCGGCAGTGTTGTCGTCGAACAACTGGTGAATCAGGGCGACTCGGTAGTCGTCTTCGACAATCTCTCGCTGGGACACCGCGAAGCCGTGCATCCGGAGGCCGAGTTCATCCACGCCGACCTGGCCGACCGCGCTGCGATCGATCAAGCGTTGGCGAAACATCAGCCCGAAGCGGTGATGCATTTCGCGGCCTACTCGCTGGTTGGCGAGTCGATGAAGTTCCCGCTCCAGTACCTCGGCGAGAATGTCACAAACTTTTTGAATCTGTTGCAGGGTTTGGTCGCGCACGACGTCAAACAGTTGATTCTCTCTTCAACCGCGAACTTGTTCGATGCCCCGGAGCGAATGCCGATCGACGAGACGGAACGGATTGTGCCCGGCAGTCCGTATGGCGAATCGAAGTATATCTGCGAACGGATGCTGTACTGGCTCGACAAGATTCATGGCTTGCGATACGCGGCGCTGCGGTACTTCAACGCCGCCGGTGCCTCCGACCAGCGGGGCGAGGATCACACGCCCGAGTTGCATTTGATACCGATCGTCTTGCAAGTCGCACTCGGGCAGCGGGAACGAGTGAGCATGTTTGGCGACGACTACGACACGCCGGACGGAACGTGTGTGCGCGACTACATCCACGTTCTGGATCTGGCACAGGCCCACATTCTGGCACTCCAGGCGCTCGACAACGGCAGCCGAACTTACAACCTGGGTAACGGACAAGGCTTCAGCGTCAAGCAGGTCATTGAAACGGCTCGCGAGATCACCGGGCATCCGATCCCCGCCGATGTCGTCGCCCGGCGGGCCGGCGATCCGGCGACGCTGGTGGCCGGTAGCCAGAAGATTCGTCAAGAGTTGAACTGGCAGCCAGCTTATCCCGAACTACGAGCAATCATCGAAACCGCGTGGCGCTGGCACCAAAGCCACCCGCAAGGCTATGCGACGCTGCGTTAGGACCGTTGGCCTGGATTATTCACGACACGCGTAGGGTGGGACAAGGAAACGGCGTTTGGGTGGGCCGGCGCGTGCTGTCCCTCGTTTGATTGCCTTGACACGTTGATATCGTTAAGTCTGCCGTTTCCGTCGGCCCACCATGAACTTACGCACGCTTGTCCCACCCTACGTGAATAATCCGGGTTGGAGAGTCCAGCTACGAATCATGCTAACGATTGGCGCAAGCGTCGGGTCCAGGCCACCGTGTGTGGCTGTGTACGGCGTCTACATCGCCCAATCCGCGCACAACACCTCTGCCTGCTCCAGTACCAACTTCGTCGCCTCGGCTTGCAGGTCCGGTGGATAGCCGTACTTGCACAATCCGGCGGACCATGACTCGGATCTTGGCGCGGGCGGATTCGCGAACGGTCCAGTCGATCGTTACGCTCTTGCGGACGCTGGTGACAAGTTCGGCGGCGATCACTTTCAGCTCGTCGATTCCCATCGCCCGCACCGCGCTCTCATTCACAGCTAAGGCATCGTAGAAACAAATCTCGTCATCATTCAGGCCGAGTTGTGCCCCGCGTTGCGTGGCGTCTCGCATTTGTTTAGCGAGCTTCAGCAACACGGCGACGGCTTCGGCAATGTCGATGCTCGGCGTGCCGACTCCACCGCTCTCGGTATAGGTCGCCAAGGCCGCCTTCAACCGATCGGCCAATCCGAGATAATCGACAACGTGTCCGCCCGGCTTGTCCTTGAAGACTCGATTCACGCGAGCGATGGCCTGCATCAACCCGTGCCCGCGCATCGGCTTGTCGATGTACATCGTGTGCAGACACGGGGCGTCGAAGCCCGTCAGCCACATGTCGCGGACGATCACGATTCGGAACGGGTCTTTGGCATCCTTGAACCGGCTGGCGAGTTCCTTGCGTTTCCGTTTGGTGCGAACGTGTTGCTGCCAGTCGAGTTCATCGCTGGCCGAGCCGGTCATCACGATCTTGACAACGCTGTCCTTATCCCGCTCGGCTTCGATGTCATCGTCGGGCGCGCCAGCCCAGTCGGGACGCAAGGCAACGATCTCTTGGTAAAGCCAGACTTTGAACCATTCCTTGTTCGCCGTCAGCGACCCTACGCGAGCTTCCAAGCCGTCCGAGACGACCAGCAGTTCGTTGTAGTTGAACAGCGAAGGGATTTGGGATTTGTAAGTCTGAAGCTGATTCCAAGCACTCCAGATCGTCGCGTCCTCGTCGACAGCGTTCTTGAGTTCGATCACCGCCAGCGGCAATCCATTCACGAACACGACGATGTCAGGCCGGCGGTTGTGCTGGCCTTCGATCACGGTGAATTGATTGACCGCCAGCCAGTCGTTGCCTTCTACGTCCTCGAAGTCGATCAGCCGAACATGGCCACCCTTGATCGAACCATCGTCCCGACGGTACTCGACCTCGACGCCGTCCCGCAGCATCTTATGGAACTTGCGGTTGTTTCCGACCAGCGATGGCGAGTCGGGCAGCAACACCTTGCGTAGTGCCTCGTCGCGAGCTTCGAGCGGGATGTCGGAATTCAGTCGATCGATCGCCTCGCGCAGTCGGCCTGTCAGCACCACATCGGCAAACGAATCGCGTTCTGCTGCCGGTTCGCCGGGCGCGATGTCCGGTCCATGCGCAACCGTATACCCCAACTCATCGAACCATGAGAGGGCGGCGTCTTCGACGATGGATTCGTTCAGCGGTTGGTTCATTTGCTTCGCGCGCCCTTTGGGCGCAAAAAAGGGCGCAAGGCGTAAAACAGCAGCCAAACTAGCAGTTTCCCGCGCCCTTTAGGCACACAGAAGGGCGCTTCCGCCAACTCATGAATCAAAACAGTCATTGATGCTTCAACTGGTATCTAACGGAGGAACCCGCGCCAATTTGTTCGACGAGTCCGAGTTCTGTGAACTTCCTCAGATGCTTCAGGGCTGTCCGCCTAGCTAACCCCACTACCTCCGAATACTCGGCGGACGTCGCGGATCCATGAATCGCAAGCCACTTCCACCCGGCACGTTCAGACTTGCTCAACGCTTTCAGGACCTCCGGATCGAGCACATGCTCGACGCTTTCCGGCGTCCGGTAGATCGTGAGTGCAAGGGAATCGCCTTCCATTGAATAGCTGGGTAGCGGCAGTCCGAGTTCTTCTGCATGCTTCTTCAAACTGGTCAGGCCGAATCCCTGCTCTTCGGCTAGGCCGATTCGAGAAAAGACATGGTGCAGGACCGGATTGCGACTCTTAATCGGTGCCGAGAACGATCGCAGCTGGTCCAGTGTAACCGGCTGGATTGGGCCGCCGGGGCTCTTGATCGTGATCGTGTCCGAATTCACAACGAGTTGACATTTCTCCCCCGAGATGTCGTAGTCGCGGTGGATCAGCGCGTTGATGACCGCCTCACGAATCATCTCGAACGGCAGGTCAGCCTGCTCCTTCCGCTCCATCCGGCTACGATCAATCGTGCTGGGCAACACCGTGTTCAGCCACGCTTCAAGTTCACCGGGAATGAGGACCAACGCCTGAGCGAACTCCATGCGCGACGACTTTCCATCCGGCAGTTCCGCCCGCGCCAGCAATCTCGCTTGTGGTAACGCCAGGGCCGGCTCATTGCCAAACAGAAGCAGTCCAAAGCCCGATGGTACAATCCGACCATCAGCCTCAACCAGAATCCCTTGCTGCCTCAGCATTCGCTGAAAATCCTCGGATCCGACTTCTGCGCGGATCTTCGCCCGCGACTGGTAGAGACCAAGTGCCTCTGAAGACAAATCCTGCATCTCCACCGCTGGCACAGAATCCTCATACTTCGACAAGCTGATCATTCAACTTTGCCGATTCGTTGATTGTGCAAGAATCGTTTGCCGTTCGCCGCTGGGACCAAAGCTGGATAGCCAAGCGTGTCTGCCTGCTTGCTCAAGTCGGTCATCGTGACGATCAGGTCGTCTGCCGCGAGCACGTAATCGTCATCGACTGGCCCGTCGTAGAATTTCAGCTTGTCAATCTTCAAACCGCCGCCGATTGCGAAGTTGCCGGGAGTCAGCAAGATGTCCGGCGCCGGTTCGTCTTTGAAGTATTTTCCCTTAAACGCGGCACCATGTTTGATGTCGATCAGCTCACGAAGTTGAATCTCGGTCCAATCACCCGCCATAACCCAGCCCCTCCAGATTGGACCGGATCGCGGCCTCCAACCTCGGCGATTCCGCGAACTGCTCGTGCCACGGAAAGAATTGTGAAGCGTGCGGGACGAAGGGTGAATCGCCCCGACTTTCACTCATCGCAATTTGCATTTCCCACTTCATTTCTCACCCTCTCGTCCGAAGCCGATGCGGCCGCGGCTGGTTTCGGCTCTCGGCGGAGCCATCAACTGACAGATGGCATCGAAGACCACTCTGAACTGTTCGTCGTACTTGTTTTCGAGCACTGCCAGCTTCCGGGACAGGTCCTGATGTTCGCTCAATATCCGCCGCAGCTTCACGAACGTCCGCATGATCTCGACGTTGACCTGCACCGCCCGTTCGCTCCGCAGGACGCTGGAGAGGATCGCCACGCCCTGCTCGGTGAAGGCGCAGGGCGTGTACTTCCGATGCTGCCCACGGCCTGTCTTTAAGGTCACAGTTTGTGACCTTAAAGCCGCAGCTTCGTCCTCGGTGAGCTGGCACATGAAGTCCTCGGGGAACCGGCCGAGGTTCCACTTGACCGCCTGATTCAGGACTCGGGTTTCGACCTCGTAGAGCACAGCCAGATCGGAGTCGAGCATCACTTTCTCGCCGCGGATCAGCAGAATGTTCTGCTCGATGCGCTCTGCGGGAATCAGTGAATCGGCCTGTGTTCTCTTGCCGGACGTCTTCTTCTTCGCCATCAGTCAGGTTTCCCGTGAGGTGGTCACAATCTGTGACCTCCTCAATTCTCATGGTTCGCACCGGAATCCCAGCCCCTCCAGAATGGACCGGATCGCGGCTTCCAACCTCGACGATTCCGCGAACTGTTTTTTCGTGTCAGGTTTCACTGCTTTCCCCCTGCGTGGGAGCCGATCTTGCCTGTTGACTTCATCGGTGGTGGGGCCATCAGTTCACGAATCGCCGAAACAAGCTGCCGGATCGCGTCGTCATGATTGTCCACTTTTCGTTCCAGCTCCGCCAGCTTCTGCGACAGCTCTCGGTGCTGCAGGGCGACCTCGCGCAAGCGAATGAACGCCCGCACCACAAACACGCTGACCTCGACCGCTCGTGGCGAGTTGAGCACGTTGGCGGCCATGATGGCACCGTGTTCCGTAAAGGCAAACGGCAGGGTCCGCCGACCACCACGCCCCGGTTTTGAGGTCGCAATTTGCGACCTCAAAGAATCCGACTCCTCGCGCGTGAATTGAAAACGGAAATCATCTGGGAAACGGGCTATATTGCGTCGCACCTGTTCATTCAGGCGCTTTGTGGGCACTCCATACAGCTTGGCCAGATCTCTGTCGAACATGACACGCTGACCACGCACGGTGTGAATCAGCGATTCGATCTGGTCAAGCAAAACGACCGGCTGCTCTTTCGAGGAGTCGGTCGGCACCTTTCGAGTTGCCTTATTCTTCGGCGAGCCCTTCTTAGCAATAACCCAGTCCCTTGAGGTTGGACCGGACCGCAGCTTCCAACTTCGACGATGCCGCGAACGGCTGGTCGCAATGAACGTCAGCGCTGCGTCGACTCATGATTCCGCCTCTTCGTCTGCCTCGGCCAGCAGTTGCTCGACATTGGCCAACAGCAGCGGCAGCTTGCTGTGAATCACATCCCAGACGATGCTGTGATCAATATTGTCGTAGGCGTGGACGAGGATGTTGTGAAAGGCCTTGACCTCAGCCACGGGTCCAACACGTGCTACCGTCTGATCGTCGACCCGCGAAAGGCGATGCAGGGCTTCCCCGATGATCTCGAAGTTACGCTCCATGGCCTGCCTGAGCATCCGATTCGCTTCATACTCGTCTTGAGACGAACCGCGTACCACCTCAGTCACGAACGCTGCGGCGTCGCGGATGTCTTCCAACAGCTTCGGAGTCTTGGCATGCATACAGCACCTGCCGGGTTTCGTTGACCGCTTTGATGAAATAGGGATTGCGCATCGAGCGGACGGTGACCAGATCCACGTGACGTCCAAACAGCAGCTTGAGATCCTCCCACAGCCCGAAATACTGGTCCGCCGGACCCATCGCGGCGGTTGCTTCGAACTCGACAAGAAAATCCAGGTCGCTGCGCTGCGGATCGAATTCGCTCCCGTCCGCCGCGGACCCGAACAGTTCCAGCTTCCGCACACCGTAGCGGTGGCAAAGTGTTGCCAGATCTTCTAGTTTGTTTTCCACAGCGGCGATCATCGAACTGATTGCCCTTTCAATTGCCGACGTCATCAGGCTGCCCCGACCCTAAATCGTAACCTAGCGAGGCGAGATTGTCGCGGATTCGTGTCTCCAGGGCCTTGGATTGTCACGTTCGATCGCGACCATCGCCTCGTCGACCAGCTTGCCGATCTTGGGTTGTTTGGCATTGTCTTGCAGATGCTGCCAGCGAGCTTCGGGCGGGACCCAGAACACGTTTTCGGCGCGGTACTCGTCGTGGTCTTCCAGTACCTGGTAACGAGCGGATTCTTCCTTGACATACCAATCGCTGTTGGGATCGGCGGTTTCGCGTCCCAGCTTCTCGCGGTGTTCCATGAACGTGTCGGAGACGTACTTCAGCAGGATCAGTCCCAGCACGACACGCTTGTATTCGGCGGCATCCATGTTGGAGCGGAGCTTGTCGGCCGCCAACCACAGCTTGGCTTCGAAGCCCAGGTTGGCTCCGTTCGAGTCCGACTTCTTCTTGGTACTTTTCTTTCCCAAGCAACCGACCCTTTAAGAACTGCCTTGTGACGAGTTGCGAAACATTCCGTTCCCGCGATGTGGTCCGTCAGCATACCCGTCGTGCAAACGCGAATCCACTAGCCGAGGGGGGAAGAAAGGCGAAGCCGGTAGATCGCGTGTCCTAAGAGTGTGTTGTCAGTACAAGCACGATGCGCAAGCGAGTGAGTGAGTTTGAATCGTCGAGTACCCACTCGCTTGCGTTTTTTGAAGTTGCGCGTATTCGGCCCGCAGGGTCGGTATAACCTTTGCCGGTGGTGTGAACCACCGGTTGCCAAGCGTGAGGAGAACGCAGGCCTGAAGGGCCGACACAAATGCACTGTGGCGCCCAGCCCGGATTATTCATGAACCGGTCAGCATTGTTCAAAATATACGTTGGTGAAAAGAGTTACGGCTATCTTGCCCAAAACACCGCGCAAATCAGCCGGGCCAGCGGCTGATTGTGAGTGTGAAAAACTGGCTGGCCCTGATTAGAACGCCACCTGACATTTAGCCCGCTAGCATTTCCGATTTCCGCCGCGTACAATGGGGGCAGCTCGATCAGGTTTCTGCCCCACCTGCCGAGTCAGGCCCTCCGAGGTTTCTGCCCCACCTCGCAGGGCCGATTTTATTTCTTGGCTTCGTGTTGTCTTGTCTTGGCGTTTAATCGTGGGTGATCGCGGAACTTGCTGCTGATTGAAAGACCGCGACCAGCCAGCTACGATCGTCGGCATGTTCACCGGTCCCGAAATCGTCGAGACGTTGGAACAGGCAGGCGTTTCGCACGTCGTCTGGCTGCCGGACTCGACGCTTGGACCGTGGGAGCCGGATCTTGAATCGTCCTCGAAGCTGCAGCTGATCCGCGTTTGCCGCGAAGGCGAAGCGTGGCCGCTGGCGGCGGGATTGCTAGTGGCCGGTCAGGCCCCGATCGTCATGATGCAAACGACGGGGTTGTTCGAGTCGGGTGACGCGATGCGGAACGTGCTGTTCGATCTGCGGCTGCCGGTGTTTGCTGTGATTGGGGCGCGGAACTGGCTGATCGCCGAGTCTGGCGATTCCGCCAAGCGGTTCACGCAGGCAATCTTGCAAGCTTGGGAGTTGGACTGGGTGCTGATCGAGTCGGAGGCAGACAAGCCGAAGCTGGCCGAGCACTATCGGGCCTGCACCCAGGCCGGCCAAGCCGGTGTGGTTTTGCTGGCCGAGGGAAGCGGGTGAACGACATGAATCATGCAGATATCGAACGCAGGATGCCGGTGGAGTCGGTCCTGCGACACTTGGCACAAGTGCGCGGCGAAGACCAGATTGTGATTTCGAATCAATCGTCGGCGCGACTCTGGCCGCGGCTGAGCAGCCATCGGCTTGACTTCAACTACAACCCGTCCACGATGAGCGGAGCGGTTCCGTTTGCGGTTGGCTTGGCGATCGCGCGAACGGACCGCGAAGTGATGGTACTGTCGGGTGACGGATCATTGCTGATGAGCCTTGGCTGTCTGGTCACGGCAGTCGCCAGCGGTGCTGCGAACTTGAGCGTCGTGCTGTTGGACAACGGCGTCTACGAAGTGACCGGCGGCCAGAAAACACCGGCCAGCGAATCGGCTGTCGACTACGCCGGGTTTGCGGCCGCCGCCGGTTTTCCGAACGTGTCGCATTTCTGGGAATTGGGCGACTTCAAGTGCCGCACTCGGGAGGTCTTGGCCGCCCGAGGACCGCGATTCCTGTGGCTCGAAGTTGGCACCACGCCGCGAGACGTGTTCCAAGACAAGCACGCTCCGATCACCGAACGATTGAGTAACTTTCAAGCTGCGCTGCGGCGCGATGAACGCGCGTGAACGAGTTGTTTTGGACTCCGTCAAACTTTCCCGGCAGGGATAAATCACAAGAGAGATGCGCCAATGACTTCTGAGCTTTGCTTCCAAACGGCATCCCAGCTTGCCCGGCAAATCGCGTCCAAGGAGGTTTCGGCCCGCGAGGTCATGCAGGCACACTTATCACAGATCGAGACTTGCAACCCAAAAGTCAATGCCATCGTGACGCTGGTGCCCGAACAGGCGATGGAGCAGGCGCGGGAAGCCGACGAACAGCTCGCGCGTGGCGAAGCGATTGGGCCTTTGCACGGCTTGCCAATCGCGCACAAAGACCTCGTCTGTACCACAGGGATCCGTACGACATTCGGCTCACCGATTTATGAAGACTTCGTTCCCGATCAGAACGATCTGATCGTCGAGCGATTGAGGCAAGCCGGCGCGATCACCATCGGCAAAACGAACACGCCGGAATTTGGCGCGGGCTCGCAGACATTTAACGAGGTCTTCGGTGCGACCTTGAATCCGTACGATACGACCAAGACTTGCGGAGGCAGCAGCGGCGGAGCGGCGGTGGCCTTGGCGTGCGGCATGTTACCGATTGCCGACGGCAGCGATACCGGCGGCTCGTTGCGAAACCCCGCGAACTTCTGCAACGTCGTTGGCTTTCGTCCTTCTCCGGGGCGCGTGCCGACTTGGCCCAAGGAAATGGGCTGGTTCCCCATCTCGGTGCAGGGGCCGATGGCCCGCACGGTAAAAGATGTGGCCTTGATGCTCACCGCGATCGCCGGGCCCGATCCGCGTTCACCAATCGCGATCACCGAGCCAGCCAGCCGCTTCGCCGAGCCACTCCAACGCGATTTCAAGGGTGTAAGGATTGCTTGGAGCCGCGACTTCGGCGAGTTGCCGGTCGCTCCGGAAGTGACCGCCGTGATTGACAGGCAGCGGTCGACGTTTGAGTCGATCGGCTGCGGGATCGAAGACGGCCAGCCGGATTTCCGCGACGCGGACGAGGTGTTCAAAGTGCTCCGCGCGTTCGCGTTTGAATCCAAGTTCAGACCGCTGTTGGCCAAACATCGCGACCGCATCAAGGAGACCATCATCTGGAACGTCGAGGCGGGGCAGCGACAAACGGGTCCGCAGATCGCGGAGGCCGAAGTCAAACGCACGAGGTTGTATCATCGCGTCCGCGAATTCATGGAAACACACGAGTTCCTGATTCTGCCCGTCAGCCAGGTCGCGCCCTTCGACGTGACACAGCCGTACATCACGGAAATCAACGGCGTCGAGATGGGGACTTATATCGACTGGATGAAGTCGTGCTATTACATCTCGGTGTTGGGGCTGCCGGCGATTTCAGTTCCTTGCGGCTTCACGGCTGACGGCCTGCCCGTCGGCGTCCAGATCGTCGGCCGCCATCAAGACGACTTCGGCGTCTTGCAACTGGCTTACGCTTTTCAACAAGCAACGGAGTTCTGGAAACAGCGCCCACCGGTTGCGAAGTAGATCGCATCTCGGATAACTGGCGCGGGTCTTGGGGTAGCGGTGGCTTCCAGCCGCCGAGCGCTAGCTCACGGTTCGCTGCATTGCCGGAGAACCGGACGCTAGCGCGTGGCGGCTGGCGCGTGGCGGCTGGTTTGCGCGGTGTTGTAGACAAGATAGCCGTGATTCCGTTCCCACAACCATACTTCGCGAAATCTTGAGCGACTCATGAATAATCCCGGCCAATGGTCGCGCGCACGGACAGTTTTATTGAAGCGGAGCATGTTCCAATGCTCGCTTTGATGCCTATCGTTACAAGAGTTCCTGAATGATCCCATCCGCTTCGCCCCCCTGAAAGTTTTCGGGCAGCGGCACTTGTAGGCAGTCGAAGATCGTGCTCCAGAGATTTCCCAGCCGCACGTCTTCCTTGACGATGTGCCCTTGGTGCGTGATCCCCAGCCGCGCACCGCCGGCGAGCACTGCGGGGAGGTGATGGTTGTGGTGGGCGTTGATCGACCCGCCGCTGCTGCCGTAAGCGACCAGAGTGTGGTCGAGCAGTGTGCCATCGCCTTCTTTGATCGACTTGAGTTTATTGAGGAAATACGTCCAATCCTCCATATACCAGATGTCGGACTGAGTGAACCACTTGAGCTTGTCGGGATCTTCGCCGTGATGGGTCATCTCGTGGTAGTTGTAGGGATTGCCCATGTCATGCCACGATCCGGTGCCGTCTGATCCATCCATGCGGGCCAGATAACTGACAACCCGCGTGCTGTCGGTCTGCAAGGCCAACGCGATCACGTCGTACATCAAGCGTTGATAGCGGCGGTACTCCAAGCCGGACTTGTCCGGATCGAGCGATTGTTCCTTGCCGAACTCCAGCGCCTCGACATTGGGCTTCGGCTTGCGGAGCCAATCTTTCTCGTCTTGCATCCGCCGTTCTAGATCGCGAATGCCGGTGAGGTACTCGTCGAGCTTGCGCCGGTCTTCGACTCCCAGCGCGGCGGCGAGCCGGCGAGCTTCCTCACTTAGCGAATCAAGCACGCTGGCGCGGCGAATGAATTCGGCTTCGCGGGCGTCGAGCGTATCGGCCGTGTCCTTCCGGAACAATTGATCGAATAATACGTGGGGGCGATTCTCGGATGGGATCGGCGTGCCGCTGGGGCTCCAGGAGAGCGTCTGGTCGTAGTAGCCGCCGAAGCCGGTGCCCCGTTTAATGCCGAGTGTGAGCGATGGGAAGCGAGTTTGCCGGCCGATCGCCGCAGCCAATTCCTGGTCGCACGAGACGCGTAACTTCGCTCCTGCACTGCGCGTGTTGGTGCCGGTCAGGAAGGTACGATCGCCAACGTGGCCGCCGGAATGCGTCAGCTTCAGGCCCGAGACGACGGTGAACTCGCACCGCAGCGTTTCGAGCGGCGTGAGAATCGGCGTGACCGTATAGTCGAGACCCGTGTCGACCGGCGTGAAGTCGCGGCCGTTGAGGCCCAGTCCGAAGAAACAGAACACGGCGCGACGAGGCGTTTCTTCAGAGGCGATCGACCCGGCCGTCGTCACCGAATCGGCGTGGACGCTCATGGCCTCAAGCCACGGCAACGTGAGCGTGATGCCGGCTCCTTTCAAAAACGTTCGCCGGGGCAAAGCGGCGTGGCGGTGTTGGGTATTCAAGACTTTACTCCTACTTCGTAGTAAACGGTTCGCTGGCCACGACCGCGTGAATCAGCGATTGTATTCGGTAGTCGTTCTTCTTTAACTCGCCGACCAACGAATCGACCAAGCTGTGATCCGGGTAGCCGACGGGGCGACAAAGGGCATAGGTCAACATCTTGATGCTCAGCGCGCGGGCGAATTTGTCCTTCTGCGACATTAAACCCGCCTTGTACTCTTCGAGCGTGGCAAACTTGTGCCCGTTCGGGAACGCGCCGCTGACATCCAACACCGGGCCGTTGGAGCCGCGGAACCCTTCGCCATTGAAACGCTCGCGCCAGGAACCGATCGCGTCGTAATTCTCCAGCGCCAGGCCATACGCGTCGAGCTTCGCATGGCACGATGCGCAAACATCGTCCCGCCGATGCAGTTCGAGCCGCTGACGAACCGTCAGGTTCTGGCCCGATGTGTTGGGTTGAATTTCACCGGCGTTCGGCGGCGGATTGTTGGGTGGATCGTGCAGCAGCTCGCGCAGCACCCACGTCCCGCGGCGCATCGGCAAGGTCCGCGTGCCGTCGGCCAGATAGGTCATCAGCCCGGCCATTCCCAACACACCACCGCGATGATGTTCCGCACCGATAGCCACCCGCCGGAACTCCGGCCCTTCGACTCCCGCGATGCCGTAATGCCGGGCCAGCCGCTCGTTGATGACCAAGAAATCACTGTCGATGAACGACGTGATCGGCAGATTGTTGTTGAGCACTTCGGTGAAGAATGCAAGCGGCTCTTGCTGCGAAGCGTCTTCCAGCGGCGGGTCATAGTCTCGGTACTCGGCGGCCGGTTTGATCGAACCGTAATCACGGACCGACAGCCACTGGCTGGCAAAGTTCTTCACCAATTGATCCGACTTCGGATCGGCGAGCAGCCGCTGGACTTGAGCCGCAACCACGTCCGGGTCGCGCAGTTTGCCGGCAGCCGCCAACTCGAACAACTCATCATCCGGCATCGTACTCCACAGAAAATACGACAATCGCGACGCCAGTTCATAGTCGTTCAGCGACCGCGGCTTCACTTGCTCACCCAGGGGTTCTTCGAGAAACAAAAACCCCGGCGCACAAAGCACTCGCTGCAAGCCGACTCGCAGCGCGTCGTGAAACGAGAGCTGGCCGGTGGTTTGCGCATTCTTGACGACCGCCACGACCGAGTCGATCTCCTCGTCGCTGACCGGCCGGCGATAAGCCCGCGGCAGAAACCGGACAAACATTTCACGGACATACGCGTCGTCGCGGCGCTCGTCGCCGGCAAAGAACAGCGCCTGGTGGCTGGCGGGGGGCCACTGTTTCTGGATCGGCCCTTCGATTTCGATCGATTCCAGCAACAACCGCGGCAGCTTGTCGAGGTCCATCTCGGGGTTATAGATGTTGGCCACACCCGTCCAGGCGTTCAGTTGTTTCTCCACAACGCTGCGTTCCTCCTTCAGCGCGTCGACCTCCGCTTGTGGAGTCCGATCCGTCGCGGCTCGTTCCAACAATCCTCGCAGCCGCGTCCACTGCGAGAAAAGCACCTTGTAGTCCGGTTCCGTGATGACCGCTTTCTCGGTGTGATTCCACAGCATGTCGAAAACCTGCGGGCCTTTCACTTCGCCGTTCACCGGGCCGCGAAGGAACAGGACCGCCTCGGTCACGCCCGCGGGATCGAGCGTCACTTCC
Source organism: Planctomycetota bacterium (assembly GCA_027622275.1). Taxonomy (GTDB): domain Bacteria; phylum Planctomycetota; class Planctomycetia; order Pirellulales; family Pirellulaceae. Next base: position 24,603 of record JAQBZB010000042.1, read on the forward strand.
TCTTCCACTTGGATCGGCGAGTTCAGGGCGTATTGCAGTTTGAACTTGTTTGGCTCGGTCCGCGCTCGGTTGTCCACTTTGGCATTGATCCGAAACCGATAGTAACCATCCTGCGTCACCACCTGGCTGATGGCGAAGTGCGCGACCACGCCCCACCCTTCGTACTCGCGGCGATAGGTGGGTCCGCCCTGGATATGTTCGATGTGAGTGGGATGCACGATATGATCTCTCGCACCGCGCGGGATGGTGTGTGTGAAACCGGGAAAGACCGGGACCTGCTCCGGCGCAGGCTTGAGCCGCTGGATGTCAAACCGGTTCTCCAGTCGATTGATCTTCGGCGGCTCGGTGACGATGGCCCGCACGGCGAGCTTGGCCGCTACCGCCAGGCTCCGCTCGATTTGCGTCTGATCGAAGAACAACGCCACGCCGAGCCGGTCGAACCCTTCGGCCTGTCCGTCGGCGGGCAATTCCTCGATCAGCGGCCGCACGACCAACTCGTCCAACTGCAACAGATCGCGGACGGTGTTGGCGTACTCATCGCGATTCAGCCGCCGCATGGGAATCCGCCCGCCGGCGTTCTTGGCGGCGAGGTCAATTTCCCGCAATTGCTCGTTGACCCAGGTCGCCACTACTGCAACCTGCTTGACATCCGGCCGAGGCCGATCATCCGGCGGCATTTCACCGGCGTTGATCCGGTCGATGACTTCCTTCCACTGCTCGGCGACGCTCGCCGCGGTAAAGTCGGTCCCCAGCAGATCGATGCGATACCCAGCCTTGGCCGTCTTCTCGCCGTGGCACGCCAGACAATGCTTCTCGATGAACGGCTTTACCGTCTCGGCGTAGGCTGACTCGCCGGCCGGAGTTTTGTCTTCAAGGTCGCCTTTGGCCAGCGTGCCGACCAGCGAGATCGACAACACGCCGGCCAGGGTCTTCAAGACTTGACGACAAAGATTCTTGTTCATTCGATTTCGGCGAGTCCTATTCCGATCTTTCCCAACTGGACCGAGCCCGATCCATTCTACCTACACGGGCTCTCCGTCGCGCCTGGCGGAAGACAAGACGATGTGATGATGGAGTCAGCGGCTGGGGCGCTAGCCCACGGCGGCTGATGTATAATCCGGCCTGGTTCACGAGGCCGCGCGACAAGCCGTCGGGCGTTACCGTCCATTGGAGTGATCATTGCGTGGGAACGCGCGCGATCACGACAATGTTGGAGTCCCAGCCAGGTACGGGACCTGCGTCATCCAGTCTCGAACGCAGAGGAGTTGCGTCAGACTCCATTGACACGTCCCACAAAATGAGCACGTCATGAAACTCGAAAATCGTAAGACCCGTTGGTTGGCGGTACTGACGGCCGTGGCAATCGTCGGCTGCGAAGCCAACCACTATGAGATTGAAATGCGGCCGACGGGCGAGACCATTCAGCGAGAACTCACGTGTTGGCGCGAGCATACGTCGAATGACGAAACCGTACTGTCCGCGTTTCCCGAAGACGAGTTGGCAAGAATCGCGACGGCCTACGATGCCGCCGTCCCCAACGAGACGGCCAGCAAGCACAAGTTTGTCAGCGAATTCACCGGCCAGTTGCCCAAGGACGTTGGTGGCAGCGGCTCGTACACACACTGGGATACCGCGTTGGGCTCGGTGTCTGGCTATGTCGAACGCTTTCGAGGCGATGACGACGTCCTGGCGGATGTGGAAAGTCGGCACCAGGCCGCGGATCGGTTCACCGACTTGCTGATCGATTGGCTGGCGTCGGAACTGGAAGGCGAGGCTGGATTCGCGGAACTAAGCGAGTTTTTGGAGAAAGGCTTCCGACGAGATCTGAAGAATCTCATTCTTTACAGTTGGGCGTGTGGATTCGCCGGGCAAGAGGAAGACGACGCCCAGTCGGAGTGTGCCGTTCGCGCCGGACAGTATCTCGTCGAGCGATCGTATTTTACTGCTGATCAGTTGCCGGCGTTGGCCCGCGCATGGCAATCGCTCGATGGCGACGGCCCCGCGCGTTTTGTCACACACCTTCAACGGTTCATGGCGTCGAAGATGGGGATCGCCGCGGACCAACCGATTCCAACTTGCCTGCGGTTTCTTGCCGACGTTACGGTCGTGAATACTTCGATCAACGAGTATCTTCGCCAAACGGACGAATTCAAACACTTGCTTGAAGAGTGGGACCGCGAACGGGCGACGAACCCGGAACTGCAACAGCCTGAACCCGAAGCGGTGATCGGCGAACTATTCGTGGAAGCGTTCTTGCCGAGTTTCGATATCGGCCGGTCCGATCAACTACGGGTTAAAGTCCTGACAACAACCGAACCGTTTCTGACGAACGGACAATGGGATGCGCAAGCCAGCCAAGTCCGCTGGTCGCGCGACATGCTTTCGACCGACGCGAAGTCGCCCGCGGTGCCAACACTTCTTTACGCCATTTGGAGCAGCCCCGACGAGCAAGCCCAGACAGCTCGCTTCGGACGAGTTGTCCTGGAAGGCACGGCGCTGGGCAACTACTGCCTCTGGTATCGCGGCCTTGCGGAGCAAGAGGCCAAGGAGTGGAACGAGTTCTTTTCGAGCCTGCAGCCGAGCGATGACTTGATCGAGCGTCTCGGCGCGTTCCGATTCGCGCACGAACCACTAGCGCGCGATGGCGAAGAGCAGCCCAGCCATCTCGCGGCAACTCCGCGCGAGTTGATTCTGCATGGGTTGACCGGCGATGCGACGCCACAGTAGAAAGACGCCGCATGTTGTGGGCGAGCAATGTACGGCACGCTGTGCGTGCCAATCGCGGTACGCATCACTCGCGCCCTTCGATGAGTCAAGTGGCTCCTAGGTAGTGATTCCATTTGTAGGTTGGACGCCTCGTCCGACCAGGAAACCGTTGGGAGCATCGGACGGACGAGGCGTCCATCCTACGGATTCTTCAAACGGTATCACGACTGGCTTCTACGGACACTTGACCCCGCAACTCACGGCTGACAGACTGCTGGTTTCCCAGCGTGATGATTCTTGAGGATGGACATGCGAAAGACGTTCAAAGAACTGCTGGCGACCGACGAACTGATTCGCACGTTCGCAATCGGCCGGGTCGTTCACCCGGTCGTTGTCGAGATGTATGGCCTTGCCGGTGGCTTTCATGGATTCTGGCTGGACCAGGAACATGCCTTCATCTCCTCGGAACAGTTGGTCATGGCGTCGTTAGCCGCCAAGGCAAACAACTTCGACTGCTTTGTCCGCCTGGCACCGACCGGATACTCGCCCGTTACCCAATGCTTCGAAGCCGGTGTCGGCGGAGTGATGGCGGCTCAGATTCATTCCGCCGCGCAAGCCGAGGAGTTTGTGAAATGGACCAAGTTCGCGCCGCGCGGGACGCGCGGGCTGAACCTCAGCGGCTGCGATGCCAATTACACACACAAGACCGCCCCACAGTTCATCGAAGACGCCAACCGAGAGCATTTCGTGGCGATTCAGATTGAAACGCTCGGATCGCTCGAAGAAGCCGACGCCATCGCCGCGATTGATGGTGTCGACTTGTTGTTTGTCGGGCCAGCGGACTTGTCGTTGGCGCTGGGTATCCCGGGCCAGTTCCATGACGACAAGTTATGGGACGCGATCGGCAAAGTTGCGGCCGCTTGCAAGAACCACGGCATCGGTTGGGGTGCCGTCGTTCCCGATCCGAAGTTCTGTGATCGCGCCGTCGAAAATGGTTGCCGCATGCCCACGATCGGCAACGAAGTCGGTGTGCTGCGCCGCGGCATCGAGTGGTTTCAAAAAACATTCGGCAACCAGTTCGATGCCTCCCGCTAATCCATCCGATGCGTCGTCCCATGCCACGTCGCCAACCTTGGTCGGCCGTGTGCAGGCGAACGAGGCGGCTGCCTGGCAGCGTCTGGTAGATCTGTATGGACCGCTGATCTATTCGTGGGCTGGCCGCGGCGGACTCGCCGACGAAGATGCAGCGGATGTCATGCAGGAAGTCTTTGCAGCAGTCGCGAAGGCGATTCGCCGATTCGATCCCGCGGCCCGAGGCCGGTTTCGTGGTTGGTTATGGACGATCACGCGAAACAAGATCCGCGACCACCATCGCCGCTTGGTCGACGAGCCGGAAGGGCGCGGCGGCGATACCGCGTTGCGCGAGCTGTCCGAATTGCCTGACCAATGGGACGACGACGCTTCGGACGCCACACGGCACGAAGTCCGGGCGCTGTATCACCGGGCAGTGGAGATAATCCGCAAAGACTTCGAGCCAAACACCTGGCAAGCCTTCTGGTTTTCGGTCGTCGAAGAACAATCGACCGACGAGATCGCGCGCCAACTCGGACTCTCGGCCAACAGCGTCCGCCAGGCCAAATCGCGCGTGCTGCGGCGATTACGGGCGGAACTTGGCGAGGGAGATTCTCCAGGAAGCACGAAGTGAGCCTTCGTTGAGAGCGTCCTGGCCCGCTGTGTTCCGCCGTCGAATTGGGTGGATTTCTTAATTCCGTGTCGCGCCTCTGCGTGGTTACGTATTAGCAATCGTTTGCCTGACGCGTTTGAATTGATCTACCCGTCGCTGAATTCGCAAGAATTCAGCCCTTCGCCTCGGATCTGAATTCTTGCGAATCCAGCTACAAATGATCTGATACACTTGCCCGATAAGGAGCGTCCCATGACCAACACGACCTGTTTCTCGCGCGACGAGCTGCGAAGTTACTTGCTCGGCGAATTGTCCGAGCCGGCTTCGGGCGGGGTGGCGTTGCATGTGGAAACGTGCATGGACTGCGAAGCGACGGTAGTAGCACTCGATCTTGAATCGGACACGCTGATCGAATCGTTGCGTCAGCCGGTTGTTCCAGACGAGCCTGCCAGCGCGTATCGATTGGCGGCCAAGCGGGCGATTTCACATTGGCAAGAGTCGATCACGGACAGCACCGACAAGGGCACCGGCCAACAAGCTACCGACGCTCCTCGGCTGCGCGACTACGAACTATTGGAGCCTCTGGCTCGAGGCGGGATGGGAACCGTGTATCGCGCCCGGCACTTGCGATTGAATCGGCAAGTCGCCTTGAAAGTGCTGCCCGGACGGTTGCTGCAAGATCCCGCTGTTGTCGCTCGCTTCGAGCGCGAAATGCACGCCGTCGGCTCGTTGCGCCATCCGGCGATTGTCCAAGCGACCGATGGGGGCGAGGCGGAAGGGGTTCATTTCTTGGTGATGGAGTTGATCGACGGCTGCGACGCGAGCGGGCTGGTGCAACTTCTCGGTCCGCTGCCGGTAGCGGATGCTTGCGAGATCGCGCGGCAAGCCGCCGTCGGCATGGCTTACGTTCACGGGCAAGGGATCATTCACCGCGATTTGAAACCGTCGAACTTGATGGTCACGCGGGCGGGCGACGTGAAGGTGCTGGATTTGGGGCTGGCTCGCGTCGTGGGCGAGCAATTGGCCGAAGACGAACTCACAACGATCGGCCAACTGATGGGGACACTCGACTTCATGGCTCCTGAACAAATCGAGAACTCGCACGAAGTCGACGAACGGGCTGACATCTATTCATTGGGCGCGACGCTTTACAAGCTGCTCACCGGCCGTGCGCCTCACACGACCGGGTCGGGCGAGCCGCTTCTGTCAAAGCTGCGTCGTATCGCTTCCGACCCGCCAATGCCGTTGCACGAACGTGCGCCGGATGTGCCGGCCGAGTTGTGTGAGTTGGTCGATCGCATGTTGTCAATTCACACAGACGATCGTCCAGCGTCGATGGACTCGATTGCGGACTCGCTCCGCGAATTCTGCACGGCAAGCGACCTTGCGAAGCGCGTCGAGGAGGCCGTCAGCCGCCGGGGGAAACTCAAGCGATCGTCGGATGCGCCAACGCCTGGGAGCAAGTCCCCGTGGGAAGCCAAAGGCGTTAGGCCGCAAGACGGCGACGCTCGCTCAGCGGGCGGAAGACGGTTGCTGACGTGGGCGACGGCCGGGTTGCTGCTATTGGCGGTGGCGATGGGAGTGGTCATCACGCTGCAAACCACCGCGGGCCAACTGGTCATCGAAACCTCGACCCCGGACGTCGAGGTCCGCGTGCTGAAAGCCGGCCAGCCGTATCGGAACTTGACGCTGAAACAAACCGCCGAGTCATTGCGTCTGGGAGCAGGCGAGTACGAGATCGAAATCATCAGCGGCGCAGACGGTTTGGAAATCGAAAACGGCAGCTACACGTTGAAACGCGGCGAGACTTGGCTCGCCAGGATCGTGCATCGCGAAACGATCACAGACGAGAAGCGCGCCTCACCCAGTGGGGAAATGTACGGCGGCATGGAAAGCATGGATGGCGGCGCGATGCCTCCCGCCTCGCGAGAGCCGACTTACGAAGGAAAGACGCTTGGGCAATGGCTCGCGCTGCTGCGCCGTGAGCGAAGTGCAAAACAGTTGGTTGAAGCCTGCCGAGCTTTGGACAAACTCGGCTTAGGCGATGATACCGAGGAGGCGGTGGCCGCTTTGCTCGTGGCCATGCGTGTTCAGCATTCGAATGAAAACTATGAATCTGAAACTGGCGAGTCGATTCGACTTTGGGACACGGTTCACGTACTCCTCGCCGGTCGCGAGCAAACCGCCGTAGTGACCGCGTTGACAAACGAACTTGCTCACCGTGATGAAGCGAACGCGGAGTTCATTCTGAATTACCTCTTGCTAACTAACCAGCGCGTTCGCCCGTTTGCGACGGGGCAATTGCTGGCACACATCGAACGTCTCGCGACCGACGAGGAATCGAATGTTCGCACGCAAGCGCTCGGTGTCCTCCGGGCGCTCGGTTCCGAGGAGACAGCCACGCGGCGGCTGGTTGCCGCGTTGTCGGACCGCGATGGCGAAGTTCAGCTGTTCGCCGCTCGCACGCTTATCGAGATGCAATCCAACGTACCGTTGGTCGTATCGACGCTGCGGCAGATCGTGGTTGCGGGCGAGTTGCGTCACCGAGCCGAAGCCGCTTGGCGGTTGGGTGACCTCGGCGTCGCCGCCAAGCCCGCGTTGCCCGAACTCACGGCCATCGTTCAAGACGAAGACGATGCGATCAGTCGCGCGGCAGCTTATCCCACTCCCGGTTTCGCCTATGGTGGCGGATTCGGCGGCGGGATGACGAGCGTGAAAGACGCCGCGATCCGCGCCTTGGCCGAAATCGGTGACGAGTCCGTCGTACCGGTACTGATCGCCGAGTGGGAGCGCCGCGCGTTGGGTGATGGCAGCCCGAACAAGCCGACTCCTGCATGGAACGAAGTCACCTTCCCAACCGTCGCCAATACCTATAACGCCGAATGGGTTGCCGACGCGATCGAGAAGTTAATCGGGATGCGTCCCAGGTTCGATAACCAAGGTGAAGGCGATGCCACGACGTGGCGAATTAGAAACCTTTCGCTTAATGCGGCGTATCAGGCCGCCTTTTCAAATAGCTCGAAAAGTTCGCTGCCGTACGCCTGGGACGCTGCGAAGAAGTTATTGCCTCGGGCTCGCGCCTTCGAGAAAGTCAAGGCTCGGCAGTACATCGCAGGCTCACCATCTGGACCGCGAGGGCCAGATGAAATCGAGTTGGAAGTCAAACTGATCGAGTTGTTGGCCACCTCTGACGATCCACAACACGTGCTAGAGTCCATGTTTAACCGGTGGATGTACTTTGCGTCGCTGGGCAGCAATGACTGGAAGCCGGAAGAACAAGCCGCGGCCCTCGACGCATATCGCGATTGTGCGGTTCGGATTGTTCGTGGGACCGATGACTGGATGACGACGTTGGTTCCGCACTACATCCGCTCTACCGATCGCAGACGCTGGCCCGAAGGGGTTGTGTTAATGGAACTCCTACCTGAACTTGATCCGGAATCGCAACTCGCCAGCGTCGTTTGTGCGTTTCAACTTATCGCAAACAGCGGGAAGCGGAACTTCGCAACTTCGCTGGAGCACATGACGGAGTGGATGGCGGATCCTTCTCATCGCGATGCAATACATCGCCAGCTGGAGCAAGCGAGCGGCAGCGACTGGGAGGACCTTGTGGTGGGCATGCTGCGATCGGGACTGGCGGACGATGTTGTGAAGCAGACGTTGAAGACGCGATTTGGCGACGACTCTATCCGCCGGAGCGACATGCTGGAGAAGCTGATCATTTCGCTCGACGACCAGCCTAAGCTGGCCCAAGTTGTCATCGACTTAATCCAACATCCGGCGTTAGACGCTATAACCGTCATCGTGCGCGAAGACGGACGATATGCGAAATCGTTTCGCGCCCTGGATTTGCAAGGACTGACAGCGGTCCAAGCACAACATCGCCCCAACTTCATGCCGCTGCTTCAGAAACTGCTGCAGTCTGACAAGGACGGAGAATCCGAAGCGGCTCGGTCGGTCTTGGAGTTGTGGAAGTAGAAACGTACCAGTAGTGTTGGCTTTTAGCCGCCACCGACCGGTGTCGCCGTGGCGGCTGGAAGCCACCACTACTCATCCAACCGACGCTTACCGATCCCACGGAAACGTCATCGTCGGCTGATGGGCGTAGCGTTTCACTTTGAAGACAAAATGCCCGCCCGCGCCGGGAGCCAGCTTGACCGACAGCTGATTGGAGTTGACGGCTTGCGATTGCCCGTTGTCTTGCGAAACGCTGATGAATTCGTGTTCGGCATAGCCGCCGGCTTGAAGGACGACCTCGCGCGAGGCGAGTTGATTCGTGTTTACCAGTGTAACAGCGACTTCGTCACCCGTGAGGCGATCGACGAGCGCCGCCATGTCTTCCGGCATCCCCGCGCGTCGCGAGATCGGGTCGAAGTATCGCAGCCGAGCCTGGAGCACATTGCCTTGATGATTGGGGTGTAATCCGCCCAGCATCAGCTGGATCAGCGAAGCGACACTCGCCGGATTGAGGTGCATCGGATCATCGGCCAATCGCGTGTCGGGCGTCGTTTCATCGGCCCGCATCTCGGCCACGCGTTGCCGCACGCGAGCCAGATCCGCCCGCAACGCTTGTTCCGGGTATTCCGAGTCCCTGCCGAGCAGGTAGAGCAGCCAGCGTTGGTCGCGCGAGAATTGCTCGTTGTTGCGGTAGCCCGCCTTGCTGTCGCCGATAGCCTCGCCGGGCAGCACTTCGGCGAGGTCATCGTTGCGCATCGACAGGTAATACAATTCGAGCGCGGCGTAGTTGTACTTCTCCGCCGTGTATTGATACCAGCCGTCGTCGCCGTACATCTTGGGATACATCGCCCGGTCGTCGATCATCTTGACTTGGGCATTGATCGTATCGATTTGGCGGCGCCAAGGATCGAGGTAACGATCGTCGCCGGTCAGCATGTACGCATTCATGAATCCAGTAAATCCTAAATGGTGCGTGTTGCGGTGAGCCAGGCTGCCGTCCTGTGGAACGACGACGGTGAAGGCCCAGCCGTAACAACCTCCGTACCATTTGCCATCCGTGGCCCCACCGATCTTGCCGTCCAAGCCGATGTTTGACGGGATGATGTCTCCGTTCTGTTTCATCCGCTCGACCCACGCATCGACGTATTCCAACAGCCAAGCCTTGTATTTCTCTTCGCCGCTCAGCATGTATCCGTTCAGCGCCAGCGACGTCGCCAGCAGGTTCTGCGGCAGGTCACCAATGATGTCGTTGTAGTCCTTGAAGTGAGCCAGCATCTGCTCGTAGTTATTCTCGCCGTGACCAAGTCGAAAACGGTTTTTGATTTCAATTGGATCGCCCGCCCAGTCGAGCGCCGTGGCCTTGCGCATCAGCGGCCCGCGGCTGCCGTTGAACATGCTGCGAATGATCTTATGCTCCGCGTCATAGTTCGGGGCACCAGAATCTTCATTCATGTAGAAGCCAGCGAACCGCCGCACTCGCTGCTGAAATGCCGGGTCGTTGGGATCCGAGAGCCCCTGCAAGTTGAAGACGGTCAAACCTTCGCCGTTGTGCAGCCAGTCGAACATGACGGGAAACTCTTTGTAATACATCCCGTCTTTCGCGAACGGCACTTCGGTCGTTTTGGCAAGCGTGAATTGCCGCAGATGCCCCTCCCACGCTTTCTTGGTCATCCGCAAGACGACCTCCGGCGCACCAAGCGCGTGCAACAGAGGCCAGTCATTGCAGTTCTCGATCGCGTCGTCCGGCCCATCATCGCCGCCCCATCGTTCGACGCACAGCAAGAACCCGCGCTCGTCAAAATACTTCGCAAAGAATTCTTCGCACGCCGTCGTATTCGCTCGAAGCAATTCCCGCTCGAGCAACGCCCATGTGGGCGGCGACATCGGAGTCGCGATGTCAAGCTTGACGTTTTGGGCCATCGCGGTGTGAACGACAAACAAGAGGAGACAAGCGATCAGGATTGGTTTTCGCATTTCAGTCCGACTCCACTTTCGGTATGGACAGTAATCGCATGTTGAACACGACGCCAGCGGCGAGCTTTTCGCGATGTACGCCGGCTCGCCGTTGGGGTCGCTATAAACGCAGGTACCTCGACACGACGGCCTCCAGCGTAATCGAATCGAAACGAAAATGGGACATGCAGGAGCCGCACCGCCCAGTTTTATTGTGTTCGAGGTTTCACGGCCCGCACCTCGTTGATTTCAATTTCGCCGTGAAGACAAGTTGCCCGCGAATCACGCGAATTGACGCGAATGGTGCGGGTTTGCGCACGCATATTATTCGCGCCATTCTCGGGCCAAGAATCCCGGCAACAGAGTTGGCAGATCTCCTTCCGCGGACGTAGAATACCTCTTGCGACTCGCCAAACTGATGCACGAGGTTCACAATGCACCCACTCTTGGAATCTCAACTAACCACCACCCGCCGGCAATTTTTCGGGCAGCTCGGTCTGGGAAGCGCGGCGCTCGCGTCGTTGCTGAATGCGGAAGCGGATGCGGCGGCCGAGCCAACGCGAGTCGGCGGTCTGCCGGAGCTTCCTCACTTCGCGCCAAAGGCAAAACGCGTCATTTATCTCTTCCAGTCCGGCGCGCCGTCGCAGATGGACTTGTTCGATTTCAAGCCGGGATTAGCAGACAGACGCAGCGAAGAGTTGCCCGAGTCCATCCGCCAAGGGCAACGGCTGACCGGGATGACGGCGACCCAAGATAGTTTTCCCGTCGCACCGAGCAAGTTCCAGTTCAAGCAGCACGGAGAGAGTGGAGCTTGGGTCAGCGAGTTGCTGCCGCAGACGGCGAAGATTGCGGATGAGTTGTGCTTTGTGAAGTCGCTGCATACGCAAGCTATCAACCATGATCCGGCGATCACCTTCTTCCAAACCGGAGCACAACTCGCCGGACGACCGAGCATGGGCGCGTGGCTGTCTTACGGTCTGGGCTCGACGAACGACGACTTGCCAGCCTTCGTCGCGATGGTGTCGGCTGGCAAGGGCAAGCCCGGACAGCCGCTGTACGATCGGCTGTGGGGGAGCGGATTTCTGCCGACGAAGTACCAGGGTGTCAAGTTTCGCTCCGTCGGCGATCCGGTGCTGTACCTCTCCGACCCGCCGGGGCTGAGCAAAGAAACTCGTCGCCAGATGCTCGACGACTTGGCGCAATTGAACCAGCGAAACCTGGAAGAGTATGGTGACCCGGAGATCGCGACTCGAATCGCGCAGTATGAACTCGCCTATCGAATGCAAACGTCGGTTCCGGAATTGACCGACATCTCCGACGAGCCGGAACAGACGTTCGAATTGTACGGCGACGACGCGAGAACACCGGGCACCTACGCCTATAACTGCCTCTTGTCGCGACGGCTGATCGAACGCGGTGTCCGCTTTGTTCAGCTGTTCCATCGCGGCTGGGATCAGCACACCAACCTGCCATCGGCGATCAAGATTCAATGCGAGGACACCGATCAAGCCTCCGCCGCGCTGATCCAAGACTTGAAACAGCGCGGCCTCCTGAACGACACGCTCGTCGTCTGGGGCGGCGAGTTTGGCCGGACGGTTTACTGCCAAGGCAAGCTGACGGCGGACGATTACGGCCGGGACCATCATCCGCGCTGCTTCACGGTTTGGATGGCGGGTGGCGGGATTAAACCGGGCGTCTCATACGGACAGACGGACGACTATAGCTACAACATCGTCGCCGATCCCGTTCACGTTCACGACCTTCACGCGACGATGTTACACTGTCTGGGAATCGACCACGAACGGCTGACGTTCAAGTTTCAAGGTCGCTACTACCGGCTAACCGACGTTCACGGCCGAGTCGTCGAGCCGATTCTGGCCTGACGAAACGTGAGGCCGCGGGTCCGGACGACAACCACCGCACAACCTGCAACTCGCCCAAATCCCTATAACAAGGGACACGCACTGCATTTACATTTGCAGGGGAGTGGCGAAACGGTTAACCTATCGGTGCTATAATCATCAGCGTGAGCTGGCGGAGTACATGAAGCCGTTGGCAACTCGCAACGGGCCAGTCGACTTTGAAATGGGATCGGTTCGACAGACCAGCGACTCGTGGGCCGGACTTTAATACTGATACTGGGGTGCCACCGATTCCGAAAAACTGTTTCTGCTACACCAAGGGTTCACCCAAGCAAATAGATAGCAAACTCCTGAGCGAAAGAGAGCCTCTATGAGTACTGTTGTTGATCCAAAAGTGAAAGACTCTCGTGAAGAAGAGTTCGTTCATGTCCCCGAGGAAGAGGAACAGGAATCCAAATATCAGTATCCGGGGATTCCCGTCACCTGCGATGGTGCGGAAGCCGTCGTTCACGTCGAGATCGCGGTGTGTCACGGGAGCGGCGCGTATCCCATCACGAGTTCGACAACGATGGGCTCGGGCTTCAACAACGCCGTGCATAATGGCAACACCAATCTGTGGGGGGATTCGCTGATCTTCATGGAACCGGAGAGCGAACACTCGTCGGCTTCGTTTTGCGAAGGGTTTGCGCTGGCGGGTGGACGAGTGACAAACTTCACGTCGGGCCAAGGCTTGGTCCTCATGAAGGAAGTGCTATACACCATTTCAGGCAAGCGACTGCCGGTCGTTTTCAACATCGGCTCTCGTGCCTTGACCAGCCAGTCGCTGAACGTCCACGCCGGTCATGATGACGTGATGAGCGTTGCGGATTGTGGCTGGGGGATGCTGTTCGGACGCAATGCGCAAGAGGCTGCGGATCTTTGCCTGATCTCGCGTCGCGCGGCCGAGGCCTCGCAAACGCCGTTCTTTAACGTGCAAGACGGCTTCCTCACGACACACACCGTCGAAACAGCGCGGCTGCCCGAACACGAATTCATGAAGGAGTTTGTGGGCAACCCGAACGAGAAGCTGGTCAATCTGATGGACCCCGAGAACCCGATGATGTCGGGCGTGGTTCAGAATCAAGACTCGTATATGAAGGGCAAGATTGCCCAGCGTTGGTACTACGATCGCGTCGCGCCGGCGCTTGAAGAGGCCTTTGAACTCTTCTCCAAGAAGACGGGCCGACACTACGACTTCCTCATGCCGTATCGGTGTGAGGACGCGGAGTACATTCTCGTCGGACTTGGCGGTTACATGGAAACGACGGAAGTCACGGTCGACTATCTTCGTGAACAGGGGATCAAGGCCGGCTGCGTGACAATCTACTGCTTCCGCCCGTTCCCGATGCATCAGATCGTCAACGTATTGAAGAATGCGAAGGCTATCACCATCTTCGAACGCATGGACGATCCGCTGTCGACAACCGGCAACCATCTGACGCGCGAGATCAAAGCCGCGTTCTGCGACGCCGTGACGGGCCAGATGGGTCACGAGCCGATCGATCGCGTCCCGCGGATCTATCACGGAGCAGCAGGACTCGGCAGCCGCGACGTGCGACCGGCCGACATCATCGCCGCCTTCGACAACATGAGGACCGACGGCCAGGATTACTTCTGCGTCGGCATCGACCATCCGTTGTCACTCAGGCGGACGGACGATCCTGATCTGCGGCCGAGCGGTGGATTTTCGATGCGCGGCCATTCGGTCGGCGGCTTCGGCAGCGTGACGACAAACAAAGTCATCGCGACCATCGCCGGAGAGGTCTTCGGGAAGGACGTCCAGGCGTATCCGAAGTACGGGTCCGAAAAGAAGGGATTGCCAACGACGTATTATCTCACGATCGGCGACGCGCACATCAAGACTCACAGCGAGCTGGAGTTCGTCGAATTGATCATTTTGAACGATGTGAATGCCATCCTCGCGAATCCGCTCGAAGGAATGGTCGAGGGAGGCGCGATCTTTATGCAATCGCCCTACGACGACCCCAAGGAAGTTTGGCAGCGGATTCCAGAGCGTCATAAAAAGACGATCCGCAACAGGAAAATTCGCCTCTATTTCTGCGATACGGTAAAGATCGCTCGCGAAGTCGCATCGGTCGCCGACTTGCAGATGCGGATGCAAGGCGTCGTCACACTCGGCGCGTTCCTCAAGCTCACTCCTTACGCCAAAAACAGCGGCATCTCGGATGAGCAGGTCATGGCAGGCGTCGAGAAAGCAATTCGCAAGTACTTCGGCAAACGGGGCGAACGAGTCGTCCAAGACAACATGACCTGCATCGGTCGCGGCTACAAGGAATCACAAGAGGTGCCACGCGACATCATCGGAACCTAACGGCGGCCCCGCGATCTCGACCCAGCGCCCGTCCAATTCACCTTAGAACATTCCCTCTCTACCGAGGACTCGAAATATGGCAACCGTTTCTGATAACAAATCGATGAATGAAGCGAACGATCGCGATCCATACAACAACAACTCCTACGGCACGCTCGTCGACAGCGGCTACAAGAAGATCAAGCTGCCGGTGCTCGACGTGGACGACTTCAACGAGCGAATCATCCGAGCCTACGAAGACGGCACGGCGGAAAAGGATCTGCCCGCCGACTTGACCGTCTCGCGCTCGCTCGTTCCCGCCGGCACCGCGACACTTCGCGACTTCAGTTACGTCGCGCCTGAAATCCCCGAGTACATCAATGACAACTGCACCGGCTGTATGGATTGCGTGACACTCTGCCCGGACACTGCCATTCTTGGCAAAGTTGTCGGCGAGCAGGAGTTTGAAAACCGCTTGGGCAAGATCGCGAATGAGAAAGATCGCGAACTGTTCAAGAAGATGGCTTGGTCCGAACCATCGAAGTACTATGCCGGCCCCAAGAAGAAGACCGGCGAAGGCGGTAAGTTTTCGATCATCATCGATCCCAGCAAGTGCAAGGGCTGCGCCGAGTGCGTGACCGTGTGCGATGACGGCGCGTTGAAGATGGTCCAGAAGACTGACGACATGATGACGGACATCTCCAAAGTGCATCGCATGTTCAAGGAGTTCGGTCCGTCGGACGAACGCTATGTCAGCGACAAACTGCTGATCGACATGATGCTCAAGGAAGAAACACACATCTACGTCGGCGGCGCGGGAAGCTGTGCCGGCTGCGGCGAAGGAACGGCCTTGCGAATGATGTGCTCGGCGACCGGAGCCAAGTACGGCAGCGATTGGGGCATCATCGCCGCCACCGGCTGCAATACGGTTTACACTTCGACGTATCCGTACAATCCGTACCTCGTGCCGTGGAGCAACTCGCTGTTCGAGAACGCGCCGGCCTATGCCATGGGCTTGCGGATGCGGTGGGATCAAAAGGGCTGGAACGACAAGCCGATCTGGTGCATCGGCGGCGACGGCGCGATGTTCGACATCGGCTTCCAGTCGCTGTCGCGGATGCTGGCCAGCGGCATGAACATCAAGGTTCTGGTGCTCGATACGCAGGTCTATTCAAACACCGGCGGCCAAGCTTCGACCAGCACCTACATGGGCCAGAACGCCAAGATGAGCGTCCACGGCAAGGTCATTCAAGGCAAGACGGAACGCCGCAAGGAGATCGCGCAGATCGCGATGATGCATCCGCGGACGTTCGTGGCTCAGACGACTTGTGCTCACGTCAACCACTTCTATCGCTCGTGCATCGACGCGATGGAGTTTGATGGCCCGGCGATCGTGTGCTGTTACACAACCTGCCAGCCCGAGCACGGAGTGGCCGACAACATGGCGACCGATCAAGCTCGGTTGGCGGTCGATACGCGGGCGTTTCCGCTGATGTGCTACGATCCTCGCAAGGGCGACACGATTCGCGAACGCCTCTCGCTGCAAGGCAATCCCGCCGTCAATGACGATTGGTGGCAAAACCCCAAGTCGGGCGAGCAAGTTGACTTCATCGACTTCTGCCGCAGCGAAGGCCGCTTTAGCAAGCACTTCGACAAAGAAGGCAACCCGAGCGAGTTGATTTTGAAGGCCAAGCAGGAACGGCTGGAGAACTGGAAGCAGTTGCAAGAGTTGGCCGGCGTCTTGGGCAAGAAGCCCGCGGCCAAGGCGGCCCCTGCCGTTGCTCCCGCGAAGAGACCCGCTGCCGCGAACGGCAATGGCTTGCCCAGCGGCTTCACCGCTGGTACCAGGATCCGCTACGATGGCGGTGGCGGCTGGGTGACCGGCATTCTGCGATCCGTCGACCCGGTTGTTTTGGATCTTGATGATAACAGCGAGATCGAGGTCTCGAAGGACGTGCTTCGCGAAGCGATTTCGGTTGGTATTGTTGCTCTACAGTAGTTTGTCATGCAGCGAGAACCGCTTGCCACGTTTCGCTACGAAGCTGGTAACCTTGTCGAAGTCCTGGAATTCCTGAAGCGCACGCGCGATGAACTTCGATTGATGCGCAAGGTGCGTGTGTGGACGGATCGCTTTCAGGTGTTCGACGTGAACGGTGATTGTTTCGAGGTGACCGGCGTCGGCTATATCGACGAGCACATCAAGCCGATCCTCGACGCCGTCCTCACGTCGTACAACCCGGACTCGATTCACAACGAGTTCGCCGGCGAGTACAAAGAGTTCAAGACCGGCAAACGGCACCCCTGGGCCGAAGACCGGGTGATGTAATAAGTTCCCGTAGTGGTGGCTTCCAGCCGCCACCGGACAATGGCGGCTGGAAGCCACCACTACGCGCTCGAACGATTCCCGTCGTGGGAGAGAGAAGCATGGCCAAAAACCTTCAAGACCTTTGCAAAGAGAAATCGATTTCGCTATTGGAACTCGCGGATCGCAGCGGGCTCGATCTGCCCAAGCTCCGCGCCATCTTCATGAACCGCTGGACGCCTTCGCCGACCGAGCGCGAAAAGATCTCCGCCGCCGTCGACGTCCCCAAAGACGACATCGCCTGGGGCCACGAGACGCCGATCCAACACATCTATGGACATGGGCCGGGCTAAGGGCATGAAGTGGTCGGATGCGCCGCCGTCTCAGCGAGCTTCGCTGCCGCGTTTTGAGGTTGCGCTGCTTCCCAATCGCGAAGCGATGACAGCATATAGCGTTCGGCGTTGCCCTCCTCGCTTTACACAAGTCCGTCGCGATCATCAGAACCGGGCCAAAGGCCTAGCAGTTTGCCTAGCCCAGCCCAACGGGCTGGGTCCGCGTCCCCGTCTCAACACGTAGGGCCAACGGCCCGGCTGTTTGCCGCACCATGACGACAAATGGCCGGGCCGTTGGCCCTCGCGATATCCAGGCTCTCCGCAAACCCAGTCCGTTGGGCTGGGCTAGGTAAATGCCCAGGGCTTTGCCCCTACAAACATGGCTTGTGTAAAACAACGAGGCTTACACCCAAGGCTATATGGTGTCGCCACGTCCGTGGCTAAAACGCGGAACTTCAAAACTGACGCGTGGATGCACTGCGGGGAACCGCTCCGTGGGACAGATCTCGCGCGGATAAGAATGTGAATTACAGCTGTACAACCGCGTCATTTGCGGTACGGGTTGAATCCACGGCTTCGACATGTTGTGCTGTCTCACCCGGTCGCTCGATCGGGCACCGACGGTTCAATGGTCCTTGACGCTTCTGTTCGAAGGCGTACTACATGACCTCGTTCTACAACTACATTGCCGTATTCTACCTACTCGACAAACAACCCGGCGATCCGCACGGCGGCACGATTTTAAAGCGTTGAAACCGCATGGGCTCGATCGTCACTTGGGCCCAATTGCTGACATCCTGGCACGTCCAATCGGATCGACAACCTTCGGTGAGATCGTGCGCGTATTCAGAAACAAGATGATCGTGCATACGACGTACTCGGATTCCGATCTCGATCGCATCTATGCCGATGCAAACATGCAAGACGCGGCGATCGAACAGAGATTCCACGAGTGTTTGTGGGATCTATACTACGAAACGAAATTGCTTCCGCTCAATCTGATTGAAGACGTCGGGATGTCACCGGCCGACTTTAGCATCACTGTCGGCACCCAAAGCGTGGGGTAACAAAAACAATGCACCGGAGTTGCCGACCGGGTCGAATCTGAAGTCAACGTCACTGGCGGCGACCCGGTGATTTTAGTCGTTGAACTAAACCGCTCGGCTGAAGAGTTTCTGTGCTTGAGTTTCTGGGCTAGGTCAGCACCCGTGTAGAGACCCTTCAACGCTGCTCTGACAACCTCACGTCGGTGCGTCTACGGCACGCTGCTGCTGGCCGCTTCGCCACTTTGCGGCGATCTCATCTCGCAATAGCTCCTCGTTGAGTGTGACCCTGACGGCGGCTACCTGCTAACGATTAAAACGATTGTAGGACTTGCGCTTTTGGAAACCTCAAGCATCCTGGAGTCAACGCAGGTTGGAACAACTCCACCGCGTTTCAACACTTCTCCATGAGGTTCACCGCGATGCCAACGTAACAGTTTAGTCCATTTGCCGTGTTGTTGTGGGCGGATCGGACTTGCGGGGGAACGCAGTTTTCGGTAGTTGATCGGCATTCTCGATTTCCGAATGGATGCCGATGCAATTCGGCTTTTATCCCAAGCACGAACATGGCTGCCCCATGTTCGCCATTGTCCACATCTAGCCCGCATTTCTCATAACACGGCTAGCGCGAGGCCCCCAGATTTGTCATAACTTGATTTCTTAA
>JAQBZB010000372.1 GCA_027622275.1 Planctomycetota bacterium
AAGGAACAACTTTAGCATCACTCGGGAGGCCCGATTTCGTCACGGATCACCAGATTCTGAACACCCCAGTGCCACCTGCGGTTCGTCCGCTAGCGTCGTCAGCTAACCGCCGTGCTCGACGAACTCTAACATTGACCCGTTCCCAGGTTTAACTAGAATGCTGCGTCCCCGAGTCTTTACGTTCTACGCTTAACTTGTTGCTGACCTTGGCTTTTCTGAATGTCCGACGACTCTCCAGCATCGACTCTCAACGACGATTCAACACCTTCGGAGGGCAATGCAGGCGATGATCGCCTGGAGGCAGCCCGCCGGGAGAAGCTCCGCCGAATCGCCGAGCTGGGACATGATCCGTGGGGGAGCCGGTTCGATGATCGTCACCTGATCGGAGACATTCGTGCTCGCGTCGGCGAGGTGAAGCTGCGGCTGGAGGATGGAACCGAGATCGATCTGCCCGATCCTGATGCCGAGGCAGGCTTCAACTATCGTCAGTGGCTGGCGGATCAAGGCAAGGGTGAAATCACCGGCCCCAAGGTTCGCGCCGCCGGACGGATCATGTTGTCGCGGAATGCGGGGAAGCTGCGTTTCGTCAACATCCAAGATTGGACCGGCACCATTCAGCTGTTCATTGGCAAGAATCAGGTCGGTGACGAGAATTGGGAGCTGTCCGCCTGCTTTGATCTGGGCGACCTGGTGGGCGTGGACGGCGAGTTGCGCCGGACCAAGACCGGCGAGATCACGATCTTTGTGGAAGATTTGCATTTCCTCGGCAAGTCGCTGGCCCCACCGCCCGAGAAGCACCACGGCATCACGGATGTCGAGCTACGCCAGCGGATGCGATATCTTGACCTTGCCTATACCGAGGGCGTCCGCGACCGGTTTCTGCGCCGCACCAAGATCGTTCATTCAGTACGGCAGACCTTGAACGGCGAGGGGTTTTGCGAGATCGAAGGGCCGACGTTGCATTCTATCGCTGGTGGTGCGGCCGCGCGGCCGTTCACCACGCACCACAACGCACTCGACTTGGATCTGTATATGCGGATCGCGTTGGAGCTGCATCTGAAGCGGCTGCTGGTCGGCGGCATGGAACGCGTCTACGAACTCGGACGCGTTTACCGCAACGAAGGGATCAGCCCGCGGCACAATCCCGAGTTCACCATGATCGAGGTCTATCAGGCGTACGGCGATTACCGCAGCATGATGGACCTGACCGAGAAGATGATCGTTAACGCCATCGATGCGATCGGCGGCGGGTACCAGTTGCCCTGGGGCGACGACACGATCGACTTTACGCCGCCGTTCACGCGAAAGACTTACGACGAGCTGTTCGCCGAACAAACCGGCATTGATCCGAGCGATGTAACGGCGGTGGCCGCGTTGGCAAAGTCGCTTGGCTTTGATCCAACTGGAAAGCACGCCGACGTAGTGAAGAACTTCGTCTTTGAAGAAAAGGTCGAAGACGCGTTGAAAGGGCCGATCTTCGTGATCGATTATCCGGCCAGCATCTGTCCGCTGACTAAACGCAAACGAAGCAACCCGGCAATCGCCGAGCGGTTCGAGTTGTTCATCGAAGGCATGGAGATCGCCAACGCGTATACCGAGCTGAACGATCCCGACCTCCAGGAAGAATTGTTCAAGACGCAGTTGGCGGGGCTGGCTGAGGAAGATTCGATGGCCAAGATGGACCATGATTTTATTCGAGCCTTGCGACACGGGATGCCTCCGGCCGGCGGACTTGGTGTCGGCATCGACCGGCTCGTGATGCTGCTGACCAATTCACAGACAATCAGGGACGTGATTCTGTTTCCACTGCTGCGACCAGAGGGATGAGAAAGGGATCAGAAGTCAGAAGTCAGAAGTCAGAGGTCAGAGATCAGAGATCAGTAAAGGGGGCAAGAGACGAACTCTTGTCTTCGCTGACCTCTGACCTCTGACCTCTGACCTCTGACCTCTGACCTCTGACCGCTTCCCTCGCAAAGCCAAAGGATTGGCGATGTACAAACTGCTTCTTTCGTGGCGGTATCTTCGGACGCGATATATTGCACTCGCGTCGATCATCAGTGTCACGCTCGGCGTTGCGACATTGATCGTCGTTAACAGCGTGATGGCGGGCTTTACGAAGGAGATGCATAATCGCCTGCACAGCATTCTTTCGGACATCGTCCTCGAAAGTCACAGCCTCGACGGATTTGCCGATCCGCAATGGCACATGGAGCAGATCCGCCAGGTTTGCGGCGACGATATCGCCGGGATGACTCCGGTGATTCATGTGCCCGCACTATTACGAATCCCCTTTCGCGGAGACTTTCACACGCGGCAGATCAATCTGATCGGTGTCGATAAGACGACTTACGCGGAAGTCAGCGACTTCTCGCAGTACCTGCTGCATCCGGAAAACCAGTCGCGGGTCAGTTTTCTGCTGCGAGAGAGCGGCTATGCCCCCGGCCGCAAGGACTTTCCACCCTCCGGCTGGGAACATCGACGTATGCAAGCCATGTACGAGAAGGCGTTGGAAGAGCAGCGCCACGAAATAGCAGCCGCTGCAAAATCCGATGCGTCACTGGCGACCAACAACCGGCCGCCCGCTGATCCTTACGCAGCGGGCGTTCCAAAGGATCCGTACAGCGGCAGCGGTGAATCGGAGTTAGCAGGAACGATCTTCGATCCGGCGACGGAACAGAACACGGGCGTGATCCTCGGGATTGCGACCTGCAGCATTCGCGGTCGCGATGCGGACGGCGAAGTACGTGACTTCTACTTGTGCCGGCCCGGCGACGACGTGCAGGTGTACTTTCCAAACGCTGGCAGCTCGCCGAAACCGGTTAGTTGCTCGCTGACCGTCGTCGATTTGTACGAAAGTAAGATGAGCGAGTACGACGCCTCTTTTGCGTTCATGCCAATCGAGAAGCTGCAGGAACTGCGCGGCATGTTCGATCCATTGACCAATACGACTTACGTAACGTCCATCCAGATGAAGCTGAAGCCTGGTGCGGACTTGAATGCGGTGCGGGACAAACTGCGAGCGGCCTTCCCGGCGGATCAATATCCCTACCGCATCGAAACGTGGCGCGACCTGCAAGGCCCGCTGCTGGCTGCCGTTCAAATGGAGACAACGATTCTGAACATTCTGTTGTTCTTAATCATCGCCGTGGCTGGCTTCGGAATCCTGGCGACGTTCTTCATGATCGTGGTCGAGAAGACTCGCGATATCGGAATCTTAAAGGCCCTCGGCGCGCCGAGCCGCGGCGTGATGAGCATCTTCCTCAGCTATGGCGTCTCGCTCGGCGCGGTTGGCTCGGGAGTGGGGCTTGTTCTGGGGCTCTTGTTTGTGACCAACATCAATGACATTGCAGGCTGGTTAGAGTGGATCACTGGCCACGAGGTCTTCGACCCGACCGTCTACTACTTCCAAGAGATTCCCACCAGCATCCAGCCAACGATGGTTGTCGGGGTGATGGTCGGGTCCGTGCTGGTTGCCGTGCTCGCGAGCGTGTTGCCCGCGTTACGCGCCGCGCGGCTTCATCCGGTTGCCGCGCTGCGATACGAGTGAATGTAGCCATCACGCGAATGTAGCCATCACGCTCCGTCGTGATGAGGCTTTGCGAGAAAGACTCGCAGAATGGTGACGCTTGTTGCCAAGTTCAACTCGAATGTGCGAGGCTCATCACGGCGGAGCGTGATGGCTACTTTGAAGGAGACGATGTGATGGATAACTTCTACGGCCTCGCGACTCGCACTTCGGCGGCGAAGCAATCCGCTGCCGGACCTCACGTGACCTTTCCAGAGAATGCACCGGCACCGTCTCGCGCGGCGAAGCAAGAGGTGTTGCTCGCGGCCCACGGCGTCGAGAAGAGCTACCGCAAGGGGAAGCATGTGGTCCCGGTGCTGCTGGGCGTCGACTTCGAGATCGCGGACGGCGAATTCGTTGCCATTGTCGGGCAAAGCGGTTCAGGCAAGAGTACTCTGCTGCATCTGTTAGGAACGCTCGACGCCCCCGACAGCGGCGAGATCCACTTCGAAGGCGGCCGGATCGACAATCTGCCGACGTCGTCGCGCGATCTGCTGCGCAACCAGTATTTCGGCATGATCTTCCAGTTCTATCATCTCCTGCCCGAGCTGAGCGCCTTGGAAAACGTGCTGATTCCCAACATGATCGCGGATGGCACCTTTCGTTATTGGCGGAATCGCCGTCAGTATCGCGAACGGGCCGAGCATCTGTTGGAATTGGTGGGGCTGTCGCATCGCTTGAAGCACAAGCCGCGTGAGCTGTCCGGTGGCGAGATGCAGCGGGCGGCGATCGCTAGGGCCTTGATTGCCGAACCGCAAGTTCTGCTGGCCGACGAGCCGACGGGCAACCTCGACAGCAAGACGGGCGAAGAAATCATGGAAATCTTGCGAACCTTGAACGCCGATCAGAACCTCACTATAGTCATGGTGACGCACGACGCGGCGATTGCTTCGCAGGCTGACCGGATTGTCCGCCTGGCGGAAGGCCGCGTTCAGGCGGCGTGAGAGCGGAGAGCCGAGAGCGGAGAGCCAAACGAAGAACATCATTCTGCTGGCTCTTGGCTCTCCGCTCTTAGCTCTCGGCTTTCTTCCCAGCTCTCCACGATCCTCCACTTGGCGGCGATAATGTCTCTAAAGATCTATATCAACGGCACGCTCTACGACAAAGAAGATGCCAAGATCAGCGTTTACGACCACGGGTTGTTGTATGGCGACGGCGTCTTCGAGGGGCTGCGGAGCTACGGCGGGAAGGTGTTTCGCCTGGAACAGCATCTCGATCGGCTATACGAATCGGCGAAAGCGATTTGGCTGCAGATCCCGATGACGAAGCCCGATTTAGCCAAAGCGGTCAACGACACGGTCGCCGTCAACGGCATCCAGGATGGGTATGTTCGGTTGGTCGTGACGCGCGGAGCGGGATCGCTCGGCCTGGACCCCAATCGCACCAGCAACCCACAAGTGATCATCATCGCCGACTCGATCACGCTCTACCCGCAAGAGTATTACGAAAACGGCCTGGAGATTGTTTCGGTCAGCACGATCCGCAACCATCCGGCTGCCCTCAGCCCGCGGGTCAAGTCACTCAACTACCTGAACAATATCCTGGCCAAGATCGAGGGCTTACAGGCAGGTTGTGTTGAAGCCTTGATGCTGAATCACAATGGCGAGATCGCGGAGTGTACGGGCGACAATATCTTCCTGGTGTCGCGAGGCGAGCTGCTCACGCCGCCGATCGACGCGGGAATTCTGCAAGGCATCACGCGCGACGCGGTGATCGAGCTGGCACGCCAAGACGGACTGGCCGTCCGCGAGATTCCACTCACCAAGCACGACGTCTACATCGCCGACGAGTGCTTTCTGACCGGCAGCGCCGCCGAAGTGATTCCCGTCGTGAAAGTGGATAGCCGCATCATTGGCGATGGGAAGCCCGGCGAGATCACACGCGCGCTGATCCATCGTTTTCGAGAGCTAACACGGAGCTGATCACTTGTTGGACAGCGCCGCTTCAGCGTCCGATCGCACTATTCTGTCGCCGCTTCCGTCGACGGTCGAGCTGCGGTTCGAGGCGGCTCCTCGCCGAAGAAGTAGGTTGACTCTTCCGCGATCAATCGCGTGTCCGGATCACCGGCAGTCAGCTCCGCTCGGAAGCGGTGATTGCCGGCCTTGTCCGCCTTGGCGACGATCTTCAGAACCAGTTCGTCACCAGGCTCGATCCGCGCGATCGGATGGAACAGCACTTGTCCCGGTACGATATCCGCGGCACCGCCGTTGGCTTCCTGCGGCTCGACGCCCTCGGAGAACTGAGCGACGACCTTGATCCGTTCTGCCGCCTTGGTGCCGTGGTTGACGATGTGAATTTCGTAGATCGCATCGGCACCGAGAGCCGTTGGGCCACGTGGATCGCTGACGGTCAGCTTCAAGTCGGCCAACGCCTCGACACGAGTCGTGAACGAAGCGGACTTCTCAAGACCTCCGTCGCTCTTCACAACGGCGTCGATTCGATTCTCGCCTGGCATCATCAATTGACACTGGATGCCAATCACCCGTTCGACGCCGGGGGTCAAGGCTCCGACATCTTGCGTCACACTGCCCGATTCGGTGTCTTGCGCTCCGAGTACTTTCGCACCAGGAGGCAGCACGATCGAAGCGGTCACACCGTTCGCCGTCGCATTACCCGTGTTCTTCACACGCACCTTGTAGGTCGCCACGCCACCGGCGAACTTGAGGCTCGAACCGATCACACCGACTTCGAGTTCAGCGCGACGGACGAGGATTTCTTCGTTGGCCTCGGCCTTCAGACCACCGTCGGCGGTCGCGACGGCCGCAACCCGCAACTGTCCGGCCTGCTGAGCGGTTAGCTCGACGTTAACCTCGTTCTGCTCTCCGGGTGCGATGTCACCGATGATCTTCTTTTCAAGTCGGCGTGCCCCGTAGCTGAATTCAAGAGCCACGTTCTCGGCATTGCCGGTACCCGGATTCGTCAGCTGAATCGTGTAGACTGCTGCATCGCCGTACAGAACATTCTTCGGACCAAAGACCGCCATTTCGAGTCGTGGCTGTTGGACTTCGATCTGGGACACGCCGGAAATCGGCCGCAATGTCCAATCCACCAGCAGGTCGAACGGGCGATTCGTATTCGGCAGGACGAACAGCTTCAGCGTCTGTTGTGACTGGGGCTCGATTTGATCGATCGTCCAGACCAGCTTCTGTTGGTCCGGGCTTTCGGCTTGCGTTTGAGTTGCTCCGGAGGTGACATTGTCGGCTTGCACTTCGACCCACGACGGCAATGAAACGCGCACGTAGATCTCGTCGGCGGCGACGTTTCCAACATTTGCTACCGTGATGCTGTACTCGGCTGGCTTGCCGATCACGATCGAACGCGGACCAACGGTTTCAACCCGAATCTGAGGACCAACGCTGCTGAGGAGCGATCCAGTCACCGATCGAGCCGGGACTCGTGGACGAATTGCTTCCGTCTGAGGTGTTTCCAGTGTCGCTTGCGGTTCTTCGTAAGCAGGCGCTTGATAGGCAGGAGCTTCGTCAGCGAAATCGCTTGGAGATTGCTCAGCACTGGGTTGCTGGGAACTGGGTTGCTGGGAATTGGGTGCCGAGGGAACCGGAGCGCGGGGAATCCGCCGCGCCGAGTAACGACCGCCAGCACCATCGCTGGCGGAGCGTTGTGAAGAGATAGCTCCTCGTTCATCGGCCACCTGAGCCGGGGTTAGCACTGACGCACCTTGCCCGGTCCCACCAATGATGGGCGCTCCGTCGAGCGGAGTTGCTGCCGTCGGATGGCTCACGCCCGGCCCCGTGTGTGCGGCACCTTCTTGAACAGATCCTGGCGATTGTTCGCGTTGTTGCGACGCGGATTCGCGTACCTGTTTCAGCCGATCGGCGAGGCTCAGCCGGCCTCCGGGCGTCGGCGACGTTGCCGCTTCATCGGCATCGCCAATGCTATCACCCGAGTCGCCACGATCAGCGGTCGACTCTTGGATTCGACGTGCCGAACTCGGCGGACTGGCTAGCGTCGGCTCCTGACTGGCGTTATTAATGGAACGCAAAACGCTGCGCGTGGCAGCATCCTGGGCTCGAACGTAAGCGACGAGGGCTCCGCAGCCGACGACAACCGCTGCTACCGCAATCAATCTACGAGACATAGTTCCATCCCTTGGAAAGCTGTATTACATTCCGTGCGCGATGTTGTTATCGACTTTGCGGGCTGAGCAAGTTTAAGCGACTTTGACGATTTTTCTGATTAAGTTCCTCCTCGCGGGGAAGAGCCTGGCTCGTTAAAAAAGTGATTAACAACAACTTCCCGATTTGGTTTCGGGAGGGCGAGGCTCCTGCCGAGCCATACGGGGAAAGGCTCGGC
>JAQBZB010000373.1 GCA_027622275.1 Planctomycetota bacterium
GAAGCAGACAGGCAGTTTCCAATCTTCCAAGGGCCGAGCGTAGTCAAAAGCCCCCGGTTTACGCTCTAATTGTGGCTTCTATGTGGCATTTGCCGATCAAACTGTGTGGCAGCTGCGACCAGACATCCCGGGTGATGTGCTCGCGCCGTTCCTCAAGATCACTTCAGCTCAACAAGCCGATCGTAGCGAACTCGAACCGTTTGTCTTGCGGTAGAAGAGTAGGCGATTCACACAGAGAAGATGGGAACACAGAACGGGGACAGGTCAAGTTGTTGGTTAATGCCATTCGGGACAGGTCTAATTAGTAGTAATATTAGACCTGTCCCGTTTTCCCCTCCCCGACAAGACATCGAGCCCCACGGGCCAACGACGCGTTCGCACACTGTGATCGGGCTAATCGCAGGGCTTTTGTTTTATTCAATCTGTGGCAAGTGCGGCTGAGTAGCATGGCCTCGTAGGCCGTGTGTTTTCAGGAGTTCCCAGGCCGACACGGCCTACGAGGCCATGCTACTTCTTACGCAACTTCAAACAAACAAAGGCCCTGGGGCTAATCGTCGATCGCTTGATTGTTGCCGTCTGCATCGTTTCGCGACGTTTGCCCGCGGCGATCAGCAGGCCGTTCATTCGCCAACGCTCGTCCAGCTCGATCCGTTCGAGCGACTCTTGGCTGTATCGCTCGAACTTGCGGCGAAAGAAAGTTCGGTTGGCCGGGTGGTAGGACCGCAGCGCGTTTCTACTCCAATATCCAGAGTCGTGCAGCACACACCGAGTCTCGGCTCGGCGATTCATTTGCCGCGCAGATAACCGGCACTGGATTGAAAGTACTTGGTCCGTCGTGTCGCGGCAGTTTCAGCCGTCTCGTCTTGCTGCATACGCAGATCGTGAAGATTGGCATTGCAGAACCGGCAGCCCACCTCTTCGATGTGGAAGCGATAGTAATCCATCACTTCGGCGTCGAGTGCATTGAGCAGATAGCTTCCCAATTGTTCACGGTTCGGACAGCTGATGCGATGTCGACGCCAGATTTCGCCGATCGTGTGAATCCCTGCGTCGCGGCGGCCGTTGATCACCGCCAGTCGTTTGCCCAACTTCGGATTAGCTCGCAGCTCCGATTCGACCGCCGCCATTTCGTCCGGCGCGAGCGCTTCGTCGAGGTAGGCTTCTAATTCTGATTCGGTGAATTCTTTACTCATCTGCTTGCACGGCTCACGATCTATGCTTCATACAGTTCGGGGAAAATGTCTTCCGAGAGCCCTTGCCGCTGCACGAGGGTGCGCGTCCTGGCCAGGAAATCGAACTTGA
The DNA here is from genome assembly GCA_027622275.1 of Planctomycetota bacterium. Lineage (GTDB taxonomy): Bacteria > Planctomycetota > Planctomycetia > Pirellulales > Pirellulaceae. The sequence continues at coordinate 1,303 of JAQBZB010000373.1, forward strand.
AGTTGGCGACTTGCTGCTCCGAAATGCCAAGCTCTTTGGCAACTTTCTTGTTCGCCCAACCGCGAACAAACAGCAGTTCGTTGCACCGCAGCTTTGTCCAATCGCCTCGTTCTTTCCAGCGGTCAACTTGTTCGCGGAGCGCCTCGACCAGTGCCTTCTCTTCCAGATCCTTCTGCTCGCCGCTGCGGACAATGCTGCTTGCCGCGCGAGCCGGCGACGCTAGTTGCCACTCGCCACCCGAGTCGCTGCCAGCCGAAAGCGGCAATGCCGGGCGTCGGCCTTCGCGCCGCATGTGATCGGTCAATTTGTAGGCGCAGATCGAGAACAGGTAACTTTCCAACGGACGGCGTCCGTCGAAGTTCGGCAGGCTGCGCAGGAATCCGATGAAGGCTTCCTGCACGATGTCTTCGCTGGCCGCGCGGCGGCCGATCCGGCTTTCGACGAACGCTAACAAACGTCCTTCGTAACGTGAGATCAGATCACCCCACGCATCGTCGTCCTTGTTGCGGATTCGCTCGACGAGTATTTGATCCGTTTCCGAAGCGGCCATAGACGAAGACGCCAAAGGGTAGTGGTGGCTTGGCGGTGCCGGAATTCGCAAAAACTCCGGTCCTACAGCTCACGGAATTCTTGCGAATCCCGCGACTTCCTTGCTGCGCCGACTACATCCACGGAATCCAATTCGCGCAGACAACACCGGCAGCGATGATTGCCAGTATCGCCCCAGCAGCCCCGAACTGCAAGCGCCCGGTGTAATACCCGCGCGTGGCCGTGTCCAGCTTCAAGTAACTGAACATCGTTCCCAGCAGGAGCAAGATCGCTCCCGCACCAAGCCCTGTTTGGAACAATCGCGATGCCGCCCGGACCTTGCTCCAATGTTGGTCAAGCGCTTCCTTCACGTTCTTATCGATCTTGACCAATGCGTGCGACTGATTCATGACCCCATAATCAAACTCGACCTGTTCGTCGAACCGCTCGCGAGCGATCTCGAACGTCTTGCCGTCAAGCCGCAAGTTAATCGTTCTCGCCGCACCGCTTTCGCGTTCTTCGATCGAGTAGCCGGAGAGCGTTGAAGCCAACTCCGAATTGAGATAATCGTTCACGTAAGCATCGACGGCGGCCTTCACTTCATCTCGCAACGATTGCTGAGCGGTTCGCTTTCGCACGTGCAGACCCGATTCGACCGCAATCTGGTAGCGATCGTCACTGTTGGACGCCTCGGTCTCGACCCAATCGGGACGGGGCGTGGTCAGGTAGCGAAAGGTCGGCGTCGGTTCGACCGCTAGTTCATGCGGTTCGATATCCGACGAGATGAGAGCAGTCCGGTCGCTGACATTGAGCAGTTCGAACTCGCCGCTCTCCGAGGGTAACTCGGCGTCCGGAAAACCCTCATCCGCGTACACCGCGCCGAGGTACTCATCAGAATACGAATCGCTCAACAACGCGACAGCCCGTCCGCCCAGGACGACACTCATCAGCCCGATCATGATCAAGGCGGCTGGATGTTTGCGTTCCATGTTTGATAGCCACAAGGCAAAAACAGCAAGTATTACAATCATCATGAGCACGAACATGGCGTTCTCCTACGCGACCTCCGCGACTTGTTCCCGAATTCTTAAACGCTCCGTGGGGCTTACCCAAGGTGCCGCGAGTTGAACGGCGATTGACATAGTAGCAGCAAACATGAAGCCCCACGGTTGTGGAAAGGCCCAAAACACGTGGATCAGCCACGCCCAGAAGATGCAGCCGGCCGTCGCCCACAGGCTGACTCGGCTCGTTCGCAACGGGTCGGCTTGCAGCCACCATTTCGCGATCCCGAACATCCCGCCGAAGTAGATCAGAAACGCGGGCAGCGTTAGCGAACCATTCGAAGAGGTCCAGCTCGCGGGGATGGCAACCGCGGGCAGCGTTTGAACGACAAGTTCGTCCGTCACTTGCACACCCAGGAACTGACTGGCAGTGAAGGCCGCAACGCCGGTGACGAGGCCGGCCATCAGCAGGACGAAACGCCGACGCAGCGGTTCGCCCTCGTCGGACTCCCAGAATTTGGAGATCGCCAGTACCGTCCACGCACCGACGATGCTCGTCAAAGAGAACCAAGCGTACAAGGTCCAAGTAAAGACGTCGCCGAGTGCCTCGCCGCGCATTAACAGCGTCATGACAAAGCAGAGGATTAAGCTTGCGACTGCGGATGTGATCAGCGCACCACTCAGTTCTGCCACGCGCTCGCCGTTGTGCTTGCGCGCGAGGCGTTCGCGTGCTTCCTGTTTCCAATGTTTTCGCCGATAGCTGCGACGCTTGTTATACGTGGACGCGGTCGTCTGATAGGTCGAGGCAGATACATGCGGTTGCGAGTTCGGTGCGGTTTTGGGAGTGCCCAACGCCAGCGCGATGGAACGCAGCCCGTAATAGACCAAGTACATCGCTCCCAGCAGAATCCCGGTCGGAACCAGCCACTGGCTATTCAAGACCAACAAGCAGATGCCGCCGATCAGCAGCAACACTTTCGCCGAGGAGTTGAGATTCGAGTGATCCCACCATCTGGTCGTGCTGTGCCAACCATCACGAACCGCCTGCGCAATTGGTTCTGCATGTGGTGGTGACTTCGAGGACGAGCTAAAAGGCGACTCGCACACAACCTCGGCAGGAACGGTTTCTTGCAGCGGACCGAGATAGATCCCGTCGCTCTCGAACTCGTCACCGAGATACATGGTCGACGTTGCGGTCGTGGACTGACCGGACAGTGCTTTTGCGATGACTGGCGGCTTGAGCGGACTGTTTGCAAGCCTCGGCTCGGCCAGCCCACTCGCGATCTCTACTTCCGCGAGCATCTCGTCAACGGATGAGATGCGCTGAGCGGGGTCCTTCAACAGAGATCGTTTGATGACCGAGCGAAAGGCTTCGGGCACGGGCGAGAGATCGGGGTCGGCCGTCAGGTGCTTCATGATGATTTCCTGACTGCTCTCGCCCTCGAAAGGAACTCGACCAGTCAGCAACTCGAAGAGAATGATTCCCAGTGCATAGACGTCGATCTCTTTGCCGTAGACACCTTTGCCGATCTCCGGTGCCATGTAGTGGAACGTGCCAACGCTCTCTGTCTGTCCGCTGCGGCGGCTGCACGAGATGTACTTCGACAGACCGTAATCGCCGATCTTGACGATGTCGCCATCGATAAAGATGTTGCCCGGCTTCAAGTCGCGGTGGACGATTCCCTGGTCGTGAAGATACGCGACGCCTCGCGCGATGCCCTGAAACCAATCGCAGACTTCCGAGACCGGCATTCCGTTCGGATTGCGATCGAGCGCGTCTTTCAGGCTGTCGCCCGAAACGTACTCCATCACCACCCAAGCTTGCCCCTCGTCGTCGTACTTGATGTCGAACAACGACACTAGGTTCGGATGCTTGAGGTTGATGCATTGCGTGACCCCGCGGACTTCGACGTCCATGTTCCGCTGGATGCGTTTGATGGCCAATTCCTTGCCGGCGTCGCTGAGCGCGAAATACACCTCGCCAAATCCGCCGACGCCGATTCCTCGCTTGATGGTGTATCCATCAAGAGGCCGGGCTCCAGTCGCGTAGGCGAACTTCATGCTTCCGCCTTCAGGCTTGATGAGTTGTTTAGGCATTGCGGCGTGCCGTTGTTTGAGGTGATGACCGCGTTCTTCTAAAGTAACGGCTGAGTTGTGCATCTGTCCAGTTCCTCCAGACTCATGGAGAAATCGCTTCCCGCGACATGCGAATTTCCGTTCAAACGGCCACGTCCGTCGCACAGTTCGCCGTCGATTTCAATGGCGTCCATCGCGCGGCAATAAAGTTCGTCGTCCTGACGATACAAAACAACGTCCGCTTCCCAGTCTGGGCAAACGACGTGGTTTTGCCAACGCGGGCCTAGAACACACGATTCAGCCATTAAAAGGATGCTGTCGGCATACGGCTGTGTGCGGTGTCGGCTGATCAGATCCAGGCGAACTGAGGCACTCAGCGCGTGCGGTCGCCGGAAACGAAAGCGAACGCCCGAGCCTAGCTCAATTTCGTCGCCATCGCTCAAGATCGCTTTGGTTTGGATCGCCTTGCCGTTCAAACGCAGAACATGCAGCGGCTCGATCGTGTAACCTTCGCCATCGCGGCGGATCTTGGCGTGGCGACGCGAGATGTCTGCCAGAATCGGGATGTCGACTCGATTTCCGGGAGCCGCTTGGCCGAGAACAACTTCGCTTGCCAAACTCACCAGATAACCACCGACACCATCCACCCACAGCAAAAATCGCTCGCCATTGACTTCGCCGAGTTCATTCTCGCTGGCCCAGCTTCCCGGCACACGGCGTGAATCAACAAACTTGGCTCCAACCTTTGCCCACGCCTGCTTGCGAGCCTCTTTCGCCAGCGTCGATTCAGGAGCAAGCTGTAGCAACTGGTCGGCGAGCGGAACGACCTCCGACCAACTCGCGGTGGCCATGGCCTGGTGGAGTTGTTCCGTCAAGCTGCCAAACTTCTTGGCTCGCTCGCGACAATCCAAGCGGCCTTGCTCTAACTCGGCAAAGTCAGGACGAAGACGCATCGCGATCTCAAGTTGCGACTCGGCTTCCGCGAACTTGCCACGCGTGACGAGATTCGCTGCCGAATGAATGCGTTGGGCAACTTGCTTTAGCGTTACCAGCGGCGCTGCCGCAACTTTGCGATTCTCGAGCGATTCGATGGCGGTCAAAGCGGCAGTTGCATCGCCGGTGCGAAGCATCACGCCGACGTTGCGAATCGCTGCCTCGACGATTTTCTGTCTGGCTTGCAGGACCGCCGTGGTCTCGCCACTCAGTAAGATAGCCTCGTCGATTTCGCCCCAAGCTGACTCAAGATCGCTGCAATTGATGCAGCTGATTGCGCGTTCGGCCTTCCGAGTCGTGACCTTTGTGGCCAGTTTGCGGCCGGGAAGAAACTGCGTCAGGCTCTCGTCAATCAGCATCCGGCAAGCTTTCGCCAGATCGCCCGCCTTGTAAGCTTCTTCAGCTTCGCGAAGTTTTAGACGCCAAGTTTGAAACATCTCGATTCACCGCAAGTAAACGTGACGAATCCGCAGCGAGGGCCTGAGCTTTGGAAACTCAGGCCCTCGAGGGATGTTCCGGTCAAATCTAACGCAACGACTCGACGAGCGATTCGATCTCGGGACGGCCCTTGCCGAAATAGTCCGTCACCTCTTCCGTGATATCGCGGTCGGAATCCGGGCCATCGAGCGGGATGCGATCATAGTATTCGAGATCCGCGTTCACGAGTTTCTCGGCCACTTCGATGCGAGTCCGCACTTGATCTACCAGTTCCTTGGTCTGCGAGAGCTTGCTATCGTCGAAGTTGAAATCGCTGGTCGTTTGAGCGACTTCGACCATCTTCAGACGAGCATCAAGATTCTCGACGTCGACTTCCAATTGACTCTTCGCAGCCAGCATTCCTTCGAGCTTGTCGCGGGCCGCCAGCATCATCCGCTGCTTGGCATCAAGCTGCTTCTTCTTGCTGACGATCGTTGCTTCCTGTGTTTTGAACTGGTCAAAACGCCGAGTCAGATCCGTCTTGACTTGCGTCGCTGTGTAATTGCGTTTCGCATACACAAACTGTTCCGACCCCGAGTCCAAATCGCCCTTCAGACGCATGATGTCGTCGCGATCTTTCGCCAATCGCTCTTCCGACTTCACGACTTGCCGCTCCAATCTCGCGACTTCCACTTCGACCTCTGCGATCGCGTGCATGTTCCGTTCGATCTCAGGCTGGAGACGTCGAATCTCCTCGCGAGCCCGTTTCAACTCGAACGTCACGGGGACACTGTCCTCGAACGTCTGCTGGGCGATCCCAACCGCCGTCGCAACATGACTTCGACCGTATAGCAAGCCTGCTAAGAGCAGCACGCCAGCGGCCACAACTGCTGATTTCCTGACCATCGTTCGATCCTCCAACTTCTGTGAGTTCTGTAACGCCGTGATTCGTAACTGTTCCCAATACGAGGCTTGCCGCGACCCTGCGGTTCCAAGGAGCAATTCGGCGGGGAGATACCGTTCTTTGGGACGGCTTGAAATATTTTCAAGTTTTTTCTTCCAGGACCGAATTGTGCTTCGATGGGAAGTCGAACCGCGTTGCCGGAAGTGAACGAAGTTGCATTAGCTGTTCAATGTTGCCCGGCGAACTTGGACGATTGTGAGTCTTGCATGGTGGCAAACCCCAACACGGCTGTGATTTACGTCGCCTGAATGGTTAAGGATTCATCGTGGCACGACGATTGCTATTACAGCTGGCATCTATCACTTGCGAGGAGTAGAGCCATGAACGCCCGCACGCCAAAAGCAGCTCAGGCCCAAGCCGTCGGCTCCGCGTCAATGCTGTTGCTCGAAATCGAAGTGCCAAGAACGACGGCGTTCGAGGCGTTTGAAGATCAACTCGACGCGCATCTCGCCGAACTCGAAGAGCGCTTCCGCGACTATGTGACGCGCAATTCCTATGCCCGGTCGGTCGGCCGATAGCCCACGGCAAACGCACACTAAGTCTTTTGTAGTCCAAGGACTCGGGCAAGATAATCGGTATTCCAACC
>JAQBZB010000374.1 GCA_027622275.1 Planctomycetota bacterium
GGACTAGAATTCATGACACGGAATTCTAATTGTCGCTAAAGCGGAGAACTAATTGTCGCCGAACACACAGCGTTGATCGGTTACGTCGTTGATGCACTCAATCATTCCCACGTTAATCTCGACACAGAATTTCGCATCGATCTTGCATGAGACTCGGTATCGAGTACATCGTCTTCGGAATACCCCACGTCGAATACAGTCGCACGTACAATTAATGGACACAGACGCGAATGTTTCCCCAAGTGTGCCGAAATTGAGGTCGCCGACGCTGTGCCACGGTATCCCAACCGCAGTGTCGGGTTCCATGCAAAGATCGGCGAGACCACTCGGATCACTCCTATTGATCGGGCTGTTACTCGCATAAGCGTAATCAGTTTTCTTAAGAATGAAACGAAGCCGGTCTTGCGACAGATAACGCCCCAAACGCAACGCATAAGTGCGTGCGCGCGCCTGAATGTGGCCGGTTGTCGAATCCGTATAGTACCCCAGCGCGCCCTTGTAGCCGAATGGGTTTGTGATGGAACTCGTCTTCGCAACGATTTCGCCAAAGGCCGAATACGTCGCCGTTTCAACGACGTTCTGGCTTTCATCCGTCACGGCGCGCGTACTGCCCAGACCATCGAAATGGTAGTAGGTCGATTGTCCGTCGCGGTGTTGCGAGATCAGCTTGCCGTACAAATCAGGTTCCTGGGTGTAAACTGCCGTCGTCGCACCCGCGTCGTCCGTTTCCATCAGCACGTTATCGCTGACCACATCCCAGATGTAGCGTGTCATGCGTCTGGCTTCCTCTCAACGCGGCGGTTATCAGCATTGTAAATCATCGTCACGCGTGAGCCGTTTGGCAGCTCAACGCGCGTGTTCTGGTTCTCGTAGTCCCAAACATAAGTCGTACGTTTGCCGTCAGGTTGTACGACGATCTGCTGATTACCGTCCGCGTCGAACGTGTAGGTCGTCACTCCGGCAGCAGCCTGGCTGATCTGCGTCTGATTGGCGGCATCGTAGGTGGAAGTGGTTAAGGCACCGTCGGCGTTCTTGACCAGACGATTCCCGACTGCGTCGTAAACAAACGTCGTGTTGTACGCGTTCGCTCCCGACGGTCGTTCGTTGACCAGTTGGTACGTCGCGTCGTACGTCCAGGTCGTACGTTTACCGCTGGCCTTGAGCTTCGCCGTACGGTTCCCCGTCGCGTCCAGCTCGTAAGCAAATCCCGATATCACGTCATCGTTGGACTGCGGAATGAACTTCAGGATTAGCCGGCCTGCGGCATCGTGGATGATCGTCGCGTGGTTCCTGAGTAGAATGAATGGTCAAAACTGGTTCTGTTGTCGTTTGTTTGTTCTCGATTTCGCTTGCCAATCCATCCCTCCCTTAGCTCCGACAAAATCGCTGGGCCAGCACACCCATCCTCCGCTTGAGCTCTCTCGATACCGCGTGGGCAGCGCACCGACTATAGCACGATCGGCGGTAGTGTCATAACGCGGACGAATGAGACGATCGATATCACACGAAGGACACGTTCCGAGTAGCGACAGTTTCGATTTGTGAGTCTGATAATCAACCACGCGGCGCTCGTAATCACCCAAACCCAAAGCACGAGTTCATTTGGCAAGCTCAGAACCACGCAAATAACTGAAACGACGAGGAACAGGAATTGTAGGTTGAGCTGCCGCATTAAGTTGTTGCAACGCCGTATCATCAACAAGTCCTGCGACGTGCGGCACCATCGCCCCACGTCAAACTTTGCCTACACAGACTGTCAGTAACCGTCTACTGTATCACCACCTTATGAATCTAGCGGGACCACCAACATCTGCTTTGATAGTATTCAAGTTCGTGCTGCTCAAATTCTATCGCGCTATCAATCGCTTCATTGCACTTTTTCACGTCTGAACAAAATCCTTGTGCAACAATCTTGTTGCATTGGCTACGGACATGAGTATCTAATTCCTCCTGAGACATCTTGTATGCCTCATACTCCATGCACGCCTTTGTGTTAACCGCACAGAATTGACGCTTATGCAGGCATTCGTGAGCGATGGTTAAGACAGTTCTCAAGAAATCATCACAGGAGCCACACTTCAACTGATCTGCTCCTAAGTAGGTTCGGTTTCCGAGGCAACCCGGTATGCACACGGTCTCTGGAGGTTGACCGGCCGTTGCAAAGAAGACGTTCTGCCCACAAAACACGTTCCCGGACAACAAACTGACCCCCGCATCAAGGCACTTCTTTTTGTCGGCCGGCATAGCTACAACACCGTACGTGTCGTGGACTTCACCTCGGGCTTGTTCGGGGGACATGTAGGCGGGAGTGCCCAGGATCTGGCCTTCGACCGTCATCGTGATCTCGCCCGCCTCGCGCTTGGCCAGGCCGAAGTCGACGATATGCGGCTCGATGGAGTTGAGGGTTGTGGTTTGAGAGTTGAGGGTTGAGAGTTGAGGGTTGAGAGTTGAGGGTTGAGAGTTGAGGGTTGAGAGTTGAGGGTTGAGAGTTGAGAGTTGGAGAACTCAAATCGGTTTTGCTCTTAACACTCGACTCTCGACTCTCAACTCTGCACTCGATCATGATATTGCCGGGCTTCAGGTCGCGGTGGATCACGCCAGCTTCATGAGCGTGATGTAGCGCCTTGGCAATCTTGACGCATAATTCGGCTGCCTCGCGCGGGGTCAGGCGCTTGGCGGCCACCCACTCCTTGAGCGTCGCGCCTTCGATGAAGTCGCTGACGATGTAGATCGTGTCGTCCTGCTTGCCGACTTCGTGAACGCTGGCGATGTTCGGATGTTTTAACTGGGCCGCCGAACGGGCGTCGCGGAGGAACATTTCCGTTTCCGTCTCATCAAGCTGACCCTTGCGCGGGATCTTGACCGCCACGACGCGGTCGAGCTTGGTATCGCGCGCTTTCCAGACGCTGCCGAACTGGCCAACGCCGACACGGTCTAACAGCTCGAAATGTCCAAGCGTCCTACCAATGCCACGGTCTTGCGTTTCGTCCGTGGTGCCCACCAGGCTGAAGCTGCTGCCGCAGGAAGGGCAGCTGATGTCCGAGAGCGGCGCTTGGTCGAGCAACTCAATCGGATTATGGCAATGGGGGCAGCGAACATGTAACACGTTCGCTACCGCTTGACGGAGCGGACCGAGCAACTTCTCGACACGCGCGTTCTGAGCGAAGAACTCTCTCAACTCGACTGCAAACTCCGGATGGCGCGTCAGCCACTCGCCCGCATCAGTCGCCGCGCCCGCATCGATTGCGTGCATCAATTCGGCCAGGACCTCATCTAGCTTGGACTGGTATTCATCTGAGCGGCTGTTTTTTTCGCTGGTCATCGGACGCTGTTTTCAGGGAGCAACGAGGTTCCGCGGAATGATCTATTTGTCGCCCATCTCTTGGATAAACTCGAGGACCCGATCGCTGTCCTCTCGCGGACGAACATTGGTGTTCCTGTACGCAACCGATTGATCCTTGCCTATGACAAAGGTCCAGCGGCTCATGGTCACCCGCCGCGTTAGAAAGATTTGTTCACCATTGGCATCCGTGATCGCCTGGCGGTCGGGACCACGGGCCGTTACTCGACGGCCGCTCTGACGAACAGGTACACCAAACTGAGCGGCCACCGCGCCTTCTTCGTCGGACAGCAACTTGAAGTTCAGCTTGTAGTGCTGCTTGAACAACTGGTGGTTCGAGACTGAATCGCCACTGATCCCGACCACTTCGACGCCCATCTCCGTTAGCTGATTCATGTTGTCGCGAAAAGTCTCCGCCTGCTTTGCACAGCCCGATGTGAAATCGGCGGGATAAAAGTAGACGACGACCCACTTACCAACGTGGTCTGTCGAATTCCAGACCTGGCCGCTGTCATCTTGGCACGTGAACTCCGGCGCGGGATCGCCCTCCTGAAGACCGATGCCCTGCTCTTGATCAGCGGACGCAACTCCGCTGAACACAAAGCACGCCAAGCCAACAACCACTCCCACCAAACTCAATTTACGCGCACCCATGATGGTTCTCCGATTCGGTTTCAGAATTCCGAGGAAAGACGCTTACTGTGATCCTAGACGTCATTCGGCGGACGACTTAGCGCGCGAAATCGAAACAATTCTGCTCACACTTCAGTTTTCTTCGGTCATCAGGGGACGAGACTCGCCTGAATCGTGGATCGCCCAGAGGTAGCTCCTGGTTGCTATGTAGAGTACGTTGTTCGCCACGATCGGAGTCATGTGGATATCATCTCCCATGTTAGTGACTTCCCCCACCTCGTCCGCGTTGATGGGGACCATCTCGCCACTGGCGACTTGTTTCATCGCCACGCGTGGATCCGAGGAGTGTCGGAAGACGCTGATGTCGCCGTCTTCATCACCGACGTAGACCTTACCATCGACCAGCAGGGCAGAGCCCCAACAGGCGGCCAACATGTCGTACGTCCAATACAGTTTTCCCGTCTAGGCATTCAGGCAATGAAACAGACCGCTGAAATCAGGGATGTACAAGATGTCGTCTTTGATCACGGGAGTGCCGAGCGAACGGTGGAATTCTTCTTCAAAGTCAATCTCTCCGTCGCCGTTTAGGTCCTCGTGTGAGTAGTGCCAGACGACTGCAGAGTCTGGATTGATGACAGCACGCTCGCCTGTTGCGATGTCAACCGCTTGAATGCGACGGTGCGCGATCACCTCGCCGTCCAGGTTCACGGCCAATTCCGCGCTCACGTCGCTGCCGTCCGTCCGTTTCGTGGGGTCGATGCACCAAAGAAGCCCGTAGCCTTCGCCGTGTTCTGGATCCTGTCCCATGACGATGTAGACCAGACCATCATAGATTCCTGGAAACGCGATGATGTTATTCCGTGTGCCTCTGCCACTCCACTTCGATGTTTTGGGATTGCCGTCGAATTTCCAAAGAAGTTTTGAGCCACCCTTGCCATCGCCTGCCGGATCAAAGCTGTAAACCCAGCCATCGCCGCCTGGGAAGATCACCTGAGGCTGGCCATCAAAAACGCCGTAGCTGGGCGAAGCCCACTGAGCATGCAGAATGTTCTCGCCCGGCGAATTATCGGTCCACAGAACCTCGCCCGTGTCGCGGTCCATGGCCATGAAACTCGGAGCATCGGGTGCGGGGAGGTTGATGTGCGTCTCGTCGACGCCGTTTGACGTGCAAACGAACAGCATGCCATCGACTGTGAGCATCGAGCAGTTGGCCATGTTGTGCTGCGAGACGCCCAACTTCTCCATCATGTCGAATCGCCAGACGACGTCGGCTTCGTCTCGGTCCTCCGTCGTGAGGCGCTTAAAGACGCTCAATCCCCGTCCTTCGATCACGAGCGTGAACTGCCGATCCGCCTTGTCAATCTTCGCCGTCACGGTCCATGCCTTGTCCTTATTATCAACGGTGACCACAACTTGCTCGGGAAACTCGATGCCACAACCGGCGCAGCCTTCGCGTATCACGGCTGGGAGCCTACCATCGTTGAGCGCGACAATGGCGTTCGCCATTTCGCCGGTCGTTCTCCCCGCTGACCTCCGAAGATCAAAGATCCGATCTAGACCAGCAACCTTGGCGGGTCCGTCATCTTCGCCATCGTGGAAGCCTTCGGTGTCCAAACAGACAACTTCGCCGCGGTTCGAGACGTACCACAGTCGATCGCCATCCACGACGGGCGTGGAACAAACGCCTTGCAGCGGCCAATCGTGAACAAATCCTCCCGGCAACTTCTCATTCGAGTGTTGCCAGAGGAACCGGCCCGTTGCTTCCTCGAAGCAAAGCAACACCCCGAGGTCGATATTTGGCGGATATCGTTTCAGGTAGCCCGCCCCGTTGTTCGTACCGACAAAGATCCGGCCGTTAGCGACGACGGGGTTGCCGTACGTCTGGCTACCCAGTCGCGCGACCCATTTAATGTTCTTGGCCTCATCGTTAATCCACTCGCCCGTGTTGCGGTCAAAGGTGCCGATATTCCAAGACGTGGGGACGTTCCGACCGGCCGGTGTGTTGATGCGTGCGGGAGAACCACTCCATCCTGGCCAATCTTCGCTACCAACATTCATCCTGGCAATGACATCGAGAATCGCCCGTGTTGGATCGGGCGGTTGCGTCACGTCCCAGACCCTGACGGTCTGAGCATCGGCCGTGGCCAACTGTTCGCCGTTTGGACTGAACAAGACATCGGTAATGCGGCTTGAGTACCACGGCAGGATCTGCTCTTTTTCGCCAGTGACGAGGTTCCAGGTAATTGTTCGGAATGTCTCCGGACGTGACGATTGTTTGCTTGTCGTTCCCGCGCACACGAGACGGTTACCGTCGCGGCTATAAGCCAAACGGGTAGGGTCGATACCGACTAGAAACTTTCTCGCCAGTTGTTTCGCGTCAACGTCCCAGAATTCGACCCACGGAGAATCGGTTCTGTATACTGCCAGTTCATTACTCGTGGGGTGGAACGCCAGACTGACTGAGGATCCGAGTTTGAGAGCAAGGACGGTTTCCTCCCAACTGGCCGGATCGGTGGTTAGATCCCATACAACGAGATTGTTGCCGAGGGCGTTGCACGTCGCTAAGAGTCGCCCGTCGTAGTTGAAAGCGACGAAACCCTCGCCGGGCACAGGTTGCAAAGTAAGCGTGTTAAGATCCCACAGTGCGACATCTCCATCTACTTTGCGAGTCCCTAGACTGGCCGACGCCAGCCCTTTTCCATCGGGGCTGAACTCAAGGTCGCTAACCGGTGCCAAGTGGCGATGCGTTTTTAGAATGGAACCGCTTTCGAGGTCCCAAAGAACCACGGATTGGGCGGAGCCGGAGGCCAGCAGTTTTCCGTTGGGACTGAAGTCGACCGCGACGACTCCGTCCGCCTGACCTTGCAATGTATGTATCAGCTCGCCCGTCCGCAGGTTCCATACTTTGACGGAGTGCTCATCGCCAGCCGCCGCAAGCAACTTCCCGTCATCGCCGATGGCCACGCAGTTCCGCCCGTCAAACGTTCGCAGAGACGGAAAACACTGCCGCTTGAGATCGAACCATGCTGCCTTCCGCATTCGATCAGGACATTGATTCAGATAATAGTCCGCCAGCTCGATATTCTCCGTCTGCTGGGCATGTCGAGCGAGTTGCAAGTAGGTGTCGTAGAGTTCTCGTTGTCCTTTATCAAGCTGTTGTCTTCCGGTATCCAGAACGTTGTTTAGCTCCGCTCGACGTCTCTCCAGTTGTTGGACGTCTAGATTCAGCTGCGCGGTTACTCTCTGTTCGTCCTGCAGGTCGCCGTACGATTGTTCCAAGCTCCCGCGCAACTCGGCCTCGCGAAAGTAACCCCAGGTGGTTACACTCGCGACAGCTGCTAACAGCATCACGGTCAGGCCCAACAGTGAAGCAACTTGCGGATGACGTTGAGCCCAACGCGCGGTCCGTTCCAACCGACCAACAGGCCGAGCCTTGATTGGCTCGCCGAACAGAAACCGCTCCAGATCGTGAGCCAGACTCAATCCGCACTCGTAACGTTTCGCGGGCTCCTTCGCCAGACACTTCAGACAAATCGTCTCCAGATCGCGAGTCACGCTGCTGTTCAGCTTCCTGGGGCTGGGAGGCTCATCCTTGATGATCTGAACGAGCAACATCTGTTTGTCGCCGCGAAACGGGAGTTCGTCGGTCAAGAGTTCGAAGAGGATGACACCCAGCGAGTAAATGTCGGCCCGGCGGTCGGCTTTGAACCCCTCGCCGCGAGCTTGTTCTGGCGACATGTACGCGGGCGTGCCGAGGATCTGGCCCTCGACAGTCATCGTGATCTCGCCTGCTTCGCGCTTGGCCAGGCCGAAGTCGACGAGGTGCGGCTCGATGGAGTTGAGGGTTGTGGTTTGAGAGTTGAGAGTCGAAGAAGATTGAGGATCGGTCTT
>JAQBZB010000375.1 GCA_027622275.1 Planctomycetota bacterium
TGCCGTATCGCTACGAGTTGTGTCCTTTGGACGACGGCGAAGTCACCAGCGCACGACGTCTGACGCAACCCTTGCAAAAAAACGACCTGTTGTTGTTGGACGCTTGCTTTTGGAGTTACGGTCTCTTCTGGGATCTCCAGAACCGCGACGCCTTGTTCGCGATTCCGCGGAAGGGAAAGAAGATCAATTTGGAGTCCACCGGGCGCGCGGGGACGAACGACGCGGCAGCCTGCTGGACTCCGAACGACAGTCGTGGGCAATTGTTCGCAAGACGGCCGCTGGAAGCCGGGTTTGTACCATCGTCGTTGGGAGATCGAAACGAACAACCCCCAAAGCTTAGTGCCATTGGGACAAGCCCGCTGAGGTCTCGGTCTCGTTCACGTGCGTTTCTAACTCACGAATCTTTTGTCTCCAACGAGACAAGCTCGTTGGGGAACAGGAGTCCGGACCGAACACTTCGAGCGGCGCTTCGACTTCGTCGTCGGCAAGACGGACGTGGGAAAAACGACCGTCTCTGTCCTCAATATGAACGACGAGGAGCATGTCGAGCGTCGTCGTCAACGCCGGCCTTACGCCGGTCGGCAGGTCGAACCGCCGAGCACAGAGGCAAACGTGGCGTTGAGCCGACAAGCGATGAGAGGCTCATCACCCGTTGTCTGACGCCAAATCATTGCCACGCTCAGGGCCAATCATCAGGCAAGAATCGCGTCGATCTTTTTGCCGACGATCAGCTTGTGCGGGCGGCCTTCGCGATCGTGAAGTAGCGTGTCGTTGGGAATGCCGAGCAGATGGTAGATCGTTGCTGCCATATCGGCGGGGTCGTAGGGCGTCGACGCGGGATAAGCGCCCAGCCGATCGGAGGCTCCTTCGACGATGCCTCGCTGGAGGCCGGCACCGGACATGGCGAGCGTGTAGACGAACGGCCAATGGTCTCGGCCCGCGGCTTTGTTGATTTGTGGAGTGCGTCCGAATTCGGCCATCGGTATGATCAACACGTCGTCCAGCAGGCCGCGTTGCTCGATGTCCTCGATCAGCGCCGACAGAGCCGTATCCAACGTCGGGCCGAGTGAATCTTTCATCTTCGTGAAGTTCTGGCCGTGCGTGTCCCACGAGCCCGACGGCGTTTGGCACCAATGCACGTTCACAAACGGCACGCCCGCCTCGACCAACCGACGCGCCAACAAGCAGCTTTGGCCAACCTGATTGCGACCGAATCGCTCGCGGACGCGTGCTGGCTCGGCCGCCAAATCAAACGCTCGATGCGTCGCTTCAGAAGTCAGCAAGCCAAAGGCTTTCTCATAGAACGCTCCACGAGACTTGGCGGCTGCGACGTCGATTCGCTGGCGTTGCGAATCGATCTCGGCCAGCAGGCCGCGGCGGTCGCGCAAACGCTGGACGGTGATCTCCGGCGCGATGGCCTCGATGCGGACATCGTCCGGCATGAGATCCTGATCGACTCGGAAAGGACTATGCACGTCGCCGAGGAATCCGGCGGACTGGCCGTGCAACACCGTGCGATTGGACCGAGTCATGACGGGACCTAGTTGCACCCAATTTGGTAGCTGCACGTTACCGGGTCGAAGGTGATCGAGTACGGCACCAAAGTGCGGAAAATCGCTCTCCGTCGGTGGAAAGTCACCGCGACTGCGAATGCTTGGCGGATGCTTATGCCCGGTCATCGCCGACAGACAAGCTTGAACGTGATTCGTGTTGTCATGGGCCATCGATCGAACGACGGCCAATCGATCCGCCAACTTCGCAGACTGCGGCAACAGCTCACTGATCCGAAAGCCTGGGACCGATGTCGCCACGTCACCGAACTCGCCGCGAACAGTGTCTGGAGCATGCGGTTTTGGATCCCACGTCTCGTGTTGAGGATGGCCGCCGTGCAGAAACAAGAAAATGACACTCTTCGCGGAGCCAAAGCTGCCGTTGGCTTCAGCAGCGCGCAATCGCAAGAGATCCGGCAGGCCGAGTCCAAGTCCGGCGGCACCGCCGATCGTCAAACACGCGCGGCGCGTAATTGGATTCGTTTCGCGAAACTGATGACAACCATCACTCGACGTCATACGATTCGTCTCCTGGGCAGCCGCTCAGTCTAGAAAGTCGCGGGGCGAAGTACCAGCTGAAGTTTGAAACTTCGCGATGCCATTGCTTCCCCAGCCAGTCACCTTGTGCGCCGCCGTATCGTGCTAGATCATAGACACGTGCTGACCGTGGCGCTCAGCCGCTGGGCGCTAGCCCACGATTGCCGGGTAAACCGGACGGATGCCACTGTGATTCCTCGAACGATCCAGAGAAGGACTTTGTCATGCTCCCAGGCATTAAACTATTCGATCTATCAGGCCGAGCCGCCATCATCACTGGCGGCTCGAAAGGACTTGGCCAGGCAATGGCCGCGGGACTCGCTTCCGCCGGGGCCGACGTGCTGCTGATCAGCCGTAATGCGGAAGAGGGCCAAGCGGTAGCCAAGGAAATCGCCGACGCATTCGGTCACCGGGCTTTGGCGATGGCGGCGGATGTGACATCGCCCGACGCCTGCCAAGCCGTCGCGCAACGGGCGCTTGACGAGTTCGGCAAGATCGACATTCTGATCAACAACGCGGGCATCAACATTCGCGGTCCGATCGACGAGTTGACTTACGAGCAATTCCAAGAGGTCGAACGGACGAACGTCGATGGCGTGTGGCTGATGGCGAAGGCCGTCGTCCCGCCCATGAAGTCGGCCAAGTACGGACGCATCATTAACATGGCGAGTACGCTCGGTGTCGTCGGCCTGGCGAATCGGACTCCGTACGCCAGCAGCAAAGGCGCGGTCGTTCAGATGACTCGTGCGCTGGCGCTCGAATTGGCTCCGTTTGGCATCACCTGCAACGCGATCTGCCCGGGCCCGTTTCTGACACCGATGAATAAGCCGATCGAACACGACGAGCAAACGAAAAAGTCCATCGTCGGTGCGGTCGCTCTGGAACGCTGGGGCCAGATGCAAGAGATTCAAGGTGCGGCGATCCTGCTTGCCAGCGACGCATCAAGCTATATGATCGGCAGTCTGGTGACCGTCGACGGCGGTTGGACGGCGAGATAGCGGGAGGTCAGAAGTCGGAAGTCAGAGGTCAGACGACAGGAGGAACATCGTGGCACTCGATTCCAATGAACAACGTAGAATCCTCGGCAAGTTTGCAACGGGCGTGACCGTGGCGAGCACCAAGGTCGGTGACGAGACTTGGGGTATGACCGCCAACGCTGTGACGTCGCTGTCACTCGATCCGCCGCTGGTGATCCTGTGTATTCAGAAGGAAGGGCAATCGCGCGACAAGTTTGAAGAAGGTGGCTGCTTTGCGCTGAACATCTTGTCGGCCGGCCAGCAAGAGGTCTCTGATCGCTTTGCGTTCAAAGGCCCCAAGGATTTCTCGGACCTCGAGACGATAACCGCCGAGACCGGCGCACCGATCCTGAAAGACGCACTCGGCTGGGTTGATTGCAGGCTGAAGGAGATCCTGCCGGGCGGCGATCACGACATCTTCATCGGCGAGATCGTGGCTGGCGGAGCAGCCGACGACGGCTCGCCGCTGCTTTACTATGGCGGCAAGTACGCGAAGCTCGAAAAGTAGACCGCACACTCCGTGTGCGGAAATCGGCACACGGAGTGTGCCGTCTACATTGGCTACGCCAAGACGTCATCAACTACGTGCCCGTAGACATCCGTCAGCCGGAAATCGCGGCCGGCATAGCGGTACGTCAGTCGCGTGTGATCCAGACCCAGCAGGTGCAGCATCGTGGCGTGCAGGTCGTGGAAGTGGATCTTGTTCTCGACGGCTTCGACACCGTGATCGCCAGTCATACCTACTCGCTGGCCGCCTTTCACACCGCCTCCCGCCATCCACATCGAGAAGCCCGTCGAGTTGTGATCACGGCCATCTTGATTCTTGACGTGCGGCGTACGGCCAAACTCGCCGCCCCACACAACCAGCGTGTCTTTCAACATGTCGCGTTGCTTGAGATCCGCCAACAAGGCAGCAATCGGTTGATCCGTGTTACCGCAGTTTGATGTCAGCTTGGCCTTCAAGCCACCGTGCTGATCCCAATTGCCGTGGCACAACTCGATGTACCGCACGCCCGATTCGGCAAAGCGGCGAGCCAGCAAACATTGGCGGCCGAAGTCATCTGTTAACTTCTCGCCAATTCCGTATTGCTCTAACGTCTCTTGCGTTTCGTTGGACAGGTCCAGCAGGTCGGGCACGGCACTCTGCATGCGGAACGCCAACTCGTATGACTCGATCACGCCCTCCAATTCGGGGCTGACCTGCTTCTGCGAGAGCAAATCGCGATTCATTTCTTGCACCAAGTCAAGTTGATCGCGTTGCAGGTTCGTCGAGAAACGCGAGTTCGCGATGTTGCCGATCTCGGCTTGCGTCAACGGGCGGCCGAGTTGCCCAACGGAAGTCCCCTGATAAATCGCGGGCAGGAACGCGCAGCCATAATTCTGCGCGCCGCCGACGCGAACTTCCGGACTGATCGTGATGAAACCGGGCAGATCTTGGTTCTCGGTTCCCAGGCCATACAACGACCAAGCTCCAACCGACGGACGCACGAAGCGGAAGCTGCCAGTATGCAATTGCAGGTAGGCTTGCGGATGGTTGGGCACCTCGCCGTACATGCTGTTCAGAATGCACAAGTCGTCCGCCTGCTTGGCAAGATGCGGAAACAGGTCGGAGATTGGCAAGCCACTTTCGCCGTGCTGCTTGAACTCCCACGGCGACTTCATCAACTTGCGGCCCTTTTGCTGGGGAGCCGGTTTGCCATCGTCGGTCGCCAAATCGGGTTTGTAATCAAACGTGTCGACGTGCGACGGACCTCCACGCATACAGAGGAATATGACGCGCTTCGCCTTGGGCTCGAAATGCGTGGCCTTGGGGACCAGCGGATTCTCGTAGCCAGCCGACGCCTGGCTGCTCAGTCCGGCAAACGCCATGTAGCCGAAGCCACAGGAAAGGCTCTTCAACATATCGCGACGCGAGAACGGAAAGTGTGTCATCGAGTTGTCCTCAGAATTGCCATTAATCAATATATCGAAACTCGGCCGACCCGAACAAAGCCTGGCAGAAGCCAGACCAAGCGTGTAGCGTCAGCTTGTCATCGTTTGGTTTCGCCGCCTTCATCGCGTCCGCCGCCCGTTGGATGAACGCCAACGCTCGTTCGATCTCCGTGTCGCTGGCCGGACGCGACAGCACCAGCTGGAATGTCTTATCGACACGCCCTTCATCGTCTAACTTAGCGTCGCCCAGCAACCGGGCCGCCAGCGCATCGGAGTTCTCGGTGACGAAGTCGCTGTTCATCAAGTACAAGGCTTGCGTCGGGACGTTGGTGATCTGACGTTGGCCGACCAGCATGCTGGGCTCGGCAAAGTCAAACAGCTGCAACACTTCGGGCACGGCATTTCGCAAGATCGGCAGATACACGCTGCGATGGTTGTCGTCGGCCGCCAAGTCCTGAGCCGATCCGCCGCGCCCGTACTCGCCGTCGCCCAACTTCGTGACGGTCGAGCCATCAGGTGGCGTTACGTCGAGCTTGCCGCCGGCGAACAGAATCGCATCGCGCAACGACTCGGCGTCAGCTCGCCGAGTGTCGTGTCGCCACAGATTCAAATTGGTTGGATCGACTTCGAAGTTCTTCGCGTCGTGTTCGGCACTCAGCTGATAAGCCCGGCTCAGCACCATTTCGCGAATCAGCTTCTTGACCGACCACTCGTTCGCAATCACGCGGCCCGCCAGATAGTCGAGCAGTTCCGGATGACTCGGAAGTTCGCCGCCCATACCAAAATTATCGACCGTGCGGACGATTCCCTCGCCGAACAAGTGCTGCCAGACTCGGTTCGCCAACACGCGCGACGTCATCGGATTTTCGGGACTCACGATCCAGTCGGCGTACTCCAACCGGCCGCTTTGCTCCGTCTTGAGAATCGGTTGTTTCAATTGCGGATCAAGAATCGTCAGGAAGCCGCGTTCCGCGATACCGCTGGATTTGTCGGTCTCGCCGCGCAGATAGATCGGGCAGTTTTCAACCTTTCCCTCTTCGACGCCCATGGCGAGCGGACCAGTCGGCTGCGATTTGGCTTTCCCCTTTTTGGCGTTCGTTGGCGGGGTCGGTTGTTTTGGGAGACCCTGCCGTGCTGCCGCGATCGTTTCCCGAAGCTCGGCTTGCTGCTTCTGGAGCTTCTCGAGCGCTGTAGCATCTCCTTCCTTTGCTTGAGCGATCTGCTTTGCCAGCTTCTTATTCTGAGCCTGTAGCGCTGCCAGCCGCTTACGCGCTGCCGCCGCCTGCTTCGTGTTGTCAACCACTTCGGCCTGTTCGGGTTCCGCCGCCTCAGCAGGCGCAATACCTGGCGACTGGGATACGTTCAGCGAAATCAATTGGCTCGCTTGCCGATTGCCTTGCGTGTTGGCCGTCCCGTACAGCGTCTTCGTGCTGCGGAAGATACCGGCCAGCGAGTAGTACTCCTGCATCGGGATCGGATCAAATTTGTGATCGTGACAGCGGGCACAGCTGGCCGTGAACGCCATGAACGCCCGCGTCGTGATGTCGACTTGCTCGTCGACCATATCCATCACGAAGATCTCACGGTCCCGTTCGTTGAGCAGCTTCGGACCGAGTGCGAGCAGGCCGGTCGCAATGCGTTGCTCGTCGCTGGCGTTGGGCAGCAGGTCGCCGGCGATTTGCTCGCGGATGAACTGGTCGAACGGCTTATCGGCATTGAACGAGGCGATCACATAGTCGCGGTATCGCCAAGCGTGCGGATAGATATAGTTGCGTTCGCGGCCGTTCGATTCGGCATAACGAACGACGTCTAGCCAATGCCGGCCCCAGCGCTCACCGAAACGCGGCGACTCGAGCAACTGGTCGACGAGCTTTGCGATCGCCTGATCCGACGAATCGTTCGCGACCGCGCTCAGCTCTTCCGGCGTCGGCGGCAAGCCGATCAAGTCGTAGTAAAGTCGGCGGATCAACGTCAGGCGATCGGCACCCGCAACCGGCCGCAAGCCTTGTTCGTCGAGCTTCGCTGCCACAAACCGATCGATATCGGTGCGAGCCCAATTCGCGTTCTGCTGCGGGGTCGGGACGGCGACTTTCGCCACCGGCTGAAACGCCCAGTGCTTGCTGCCCTCGGCGAAGTCGATTTCCCGCTTGGCCGTCCGCGAATCGCCGTCGCGCGGATCGGGCGCTCCCATCCGCACCCACTTCACAAAATCGGCAATCACTTCATCCGACAGTTTTTCCTCGGGCGGCATCTCGATCGATTCGTGACGAATGGAATCGATCAGCAAGCTCTCTTGGACGTCGCCTGGCACGACCGCATGTCCCGTCTCGCCTCCCTTGCGAATCCCGTCACGCGTGTCGAGCAATAAGCCGCCCTTGACCTCCTCCGCTTTGGCCGAGTGGCACTCGTAACACTTCTGGACCAAAATCGGCCGAATCTTTTTCTCGAAGAATTCCAGCTCAACCGGGGGAATGTTCTCTTGCCCACGAGCGGCAAAGGGCGAGAGGCTGATAACGGCGAGGACGAGCAGGCGGGTGTGACTTCGTATCATCGCGATTGGTCCGGTGGGATAAGTCGCTTCCGGCGTGGTTTCCAACGGAGGATTAGATGCGCGAACGTAGCGGATTATTGCAGCAGCGGTGCGACAAACGCTAAACAGTTGGTGCCCCGCCGGTTAGAGGGCATCCGGGAATGGTTGGCCGCTGGCGAGACCGGCGGGACTCTTTGTGGGTGCTCGTAGTGGAATTCGCCCTCGCGCCTCGGATAGAATCCGAACTGCCCGGTTTCGCTTCGGCGATCCGCAATTCCTCGATACCGTCGT
>JAQBZB010000376.1 GCA_027622275.1 Planctomycetota bacterium
CAAAAAAACGCCGCGCTACGCCGATGCCCCTCCACATTTTCCGATGTGATGAGAAATGCAGGCTAGAACTCATTGACTGAGGCCAACGAAAGAGGGACAACGAGACGGCCGCTTCCACGTTTCTATGCTCGAAATGCAAACTTCCCGGAGTGAACACGATGTCTCGATTCCACTGCGTCATGCTGGCTATTCTTGCGCTACTGATAACTTCGACCGCCAAAGGACAACGAAAGGGATCTGCCGAGCGCGACGACCGCGTACACGGTCGAGCTGCCGTTGCCGTGGATGGCTTGAAGAAGGACCTGTGCGACGCCCGAAGATTGCTTGTCGATGTGAACGACCGCAAGTTGCGCGACCAGCTGGAGCTGTTGCTCTCGCGAGCCGCCCTGAAGGCCGAGGACTTGGAGGAATTACTTGCCAGCTCGTCGCGGGGACAAGCCAAGCTGCCGATCTCGGACGAGGACTTCTCGAAGCTCTTAAAGAACCTCAAGGATCAATCGTTCGACGAACAAAAGGTCGAGTTCATCGAGACGTTCGCCAAAGGCCGTCCGCTGAGCTGTGCACAAGCGACCGAACTTCTTAAGACCTTGTCGTTTGACGACGGACGCATCAAGGCCGCCATCATCCTGCATCCGGGGCTCGTCGACGCCGAGAACTTCTTCGAGGTGTTGAAAGTCTTCCCGTTCGATTCCAACCGCAAGCAGGTGATGGAAGCCGTGAAGAAGAAAGATTGAACAGAGGGTAACGGAGGCAACGAAGACTTTGTTACCTTCGTTTACTTCTGTTCAAATGACCTCCGCGCTCGTTGCCGTCTCGAAGGTATCGCGTTCCAACCAATCCCATGCTAAGGAGCAGTCCGTGTCCTCCACATTCACCCAGGTTGATCTCACTGGTCGAGTCGGGGTTGTTACCGGTGGTGCCACGGGCATCGGGCGAGCAACCGCTGTCTTGCTCGCCGAACATGGGGCCAAGATGTTCGTCGGCGATTTCGATCCAGTCGGGGCGACCTCGGAAGAATCTGCACGGCTCGGCATTACGGAACTGCGGTGCGACGTCCGCGTCGAAGCGGATGTGAAGCAACTGATCGACCGAGCTGTGTCGCAAAGTGGCGGGCTCGATATCCTCGTCAACAACGCCGGTATCGGGATGGTGAAGCAGATCACCGAGGTCAGCGAAGAGGAGTGGGACGCCTGTCTCGACACGAACTTGAAAGGGGCGTTTCTCGCGACGAAACACGCCATCCCCCACATGCGACAACGTGGCGGCGGTTCGATCGTGAACACGGCGAGCAACGCCGGCATCCTGCCGCGGGCGCATGACCCCGTCTACTCGACGAGCAAAGGTGCGTTGGTCGCGTTTACCAAGAGCATTGCCTTGTGTCACAGCATCGACCGCATTCGCGTCAACGCCGTCTGCCCCGGACCGGTGGGCGATACGCGGATGATGAACGCGGATCTCGACAGGGCTGCGGATCGCGAAGCCGCTATCAAGCAATTCATCGCGGCCAGCCCCATTGCCCGAGTCTCGGAGCGGATGATTTCGCCGCGAGAAGTCGCCGAAGCAATTCTATATCTCGTCAGCGACGCCTCGATTATGGTGACCGGCACCTGCATCGCCATCGACGGCGGCAAGTCGCTCGGCGTGCCGCCGCAAGCAAAGTAGCCGTCACGCTCCGCCGTGACGAGCCTGCCGGAGGCGAGTCGGCATGATAGACGAGCGTCCGTCGCGATTTGACGTTGGCACAATCGGGCTCATCACGGCGGAGCGTGATGGCTACTTTGGAGGCCCGCCTGCGATATACTGCTCGCATGGCGAAATCCTTGTTTGAACAATCCGAAGCCGCGAACCTGCGTGCCGTGCAGCCGCTGGCGGCGCGAATGAGGCCGAGGACGCTGGAAGAGTTTGCTGGCCAACAGCATTTCCTGGGCGAAGGCAAGTTGCTGCGCCGCCTGCTGAAGGCAAATCGGCTGGGCTCCGTGATCTTCTACGGCCCGCCGGGAACTGGGAAGACGACGTTGGCGAATCTGCTCGCCAGCGAGACCCGCAGCCGCTTTCGGCAGCTGAGTGCCGTTACTAGCGGAGTGAAAGATCTGCGCGAAGTTCTTCAGGACGCACGCGACGAGGCGGCAACAGGCGGCCGACGGACGCTGCTGTTCATCGACGAGATCCATCGCTTCAACAAGGCGCAACAAGATGCGTTATTGCCGGACGTTGAAAATGGGATTGTCACGTTGGTTGGTGCCACCACCGCGAATCCGTTCTTCGCGGTCATCGACGCGCTGGTCAGCCGCAGTCAGATCTTTCAGTTTCAGCCGTTGTCCCAAGATGACATCAAGGCGTTGTTGCTGCGAGCGCTCGGCGACCGCGAGCGAGGACTTGCCAAGCACCAAGTCGAGATTTCCGATGATGCTCTCGACTTTCTGGCCGAGGTGTGCGACGGCGATGCGCGGCGAGCACTAGCGGCGTTGGAGATCGGCGTCTTGTCGAGCACGGAACGGCCGCTGCGGTTCACCCGCGAGTTGGCGGCAGAGTCGGTGCAGCGCAAGGCCGTCGAGTATGATGCGACGGGCGACTCACACTACGATGCGGCAAGCGCGCTGATCAAGAGCATTCGAGGCAGCGATCCCGATGCGGGATTGTATTGGCTGGCTCGCATGCTCGAAGCGGGCGAGGATGTCCGTTTTCTCTGCCGGCGGCTGGTGATTCTCGCCAGCGAAGACGTTGGCAACGCCGATCCACAGGCCTTGCCGCTGGCCGTTGCCGCGATGCAGGCCTGCGAGTTTGTGGGGCTGCCCGAGTGTCAATTGACGCTGTCACAGTGTGTGACTTATCTCGCCTGTGCCCCCAAGTCGAATGCCGCTACCGTTGCTATCGGCGAGGCGCTAGGCGACGTCCGCGAAGGCCGATTGCTGGCGGTGCCAGTTCATTTGCGCGACGCTCACTATGGCGGAGCGAAGCAACTCGGGCACGGCGACGGTTATGAGTATGCGCATCACGCGGAGGATGGCGTTGCCGCGCAAGACTATTTGGGAGTCGAGCGAGAGTACTACCGACCGGTCGACCGCGGCTTCGAGAAGGAGCTTGCCGAGCGTCTTGCCAAAATCCGCGCGAAGCTGCGCGAAGGACGCTCGTAGTGCTTTGTCATAACTAAGTATTGCGATTGGTTTCGGCGAGTGCCTGCAAGTCCTTGCTAGCTTGCTGAAAGCGGGTGGCGTGTGAGCCGGCATCGACCATCTACTTCAGAATCGCGGGACTGACGTTGGAGTCGGGTTCAACGCCCAACGCCTTCGGCGGAGGGAAAAGAGCGTTCCGACAAAATTCGCAGAAGTAGCGTGGTTTCCGCCAAGTTGCTTCGCCCCAGCAGGCTTGCACGACCCTCGGCTGGATGTCGTCGAGAGCCGTGTTTCGCCCACACACACCGAGCATTCGCAAGCTTTTCCCAACCGCTCGCCAGTGTGGTCGGAGTGAGCTTGCAGGACCCCGCTCAATAACGATCGAGAATTGATCCGGTTGCTCTTTTTCTGAAATCCGCTTTTCGCTACCATCCCGCCGCACACATCACTGCAAAGACGTACAGTCCGTACTCATCGCGGCTATTCCTGCTGCAAACGGACATAGAGGCACTACGATGGAGCGGATTCTCATGAAGGTAAACACACGAACGTGCTGGACAGTTTTCGTTCTCACCTTGGTGACTTCGGTGACACCAACGCAGGAGCTGGTCGCGGGGGATTCAATCGGCCATGTCGAGCAACTTGTTCGCTCGTCCGTGAAGCCGGCGATCAGCGATGTTGAACTCCGATCGGGCGGTATGCTCGCCGGGCAAGTTGTCGATTCCGCCGGGCAGCCACTGGCCGGCCAAACGATTGTTGTTCAGCAATCCAATCGTGAACCAGTCGGCACGCGATCCGATCACGAAGGCCGTTTTCGACTGAGCGGCTTGGACGCCGGACTTTGTCGCATCGAGTGTGGTGAGAACGCGATTGCTTGTCGCTGTTGGAGTCCGAACACGGCACCACCGGTGGCGGCAAAGGAACTTTTGATGTCAGTCGGCGGGCCGGTTGAGCGCGGCCAGCGCCCGATTGGGGATCTGTTGTGCGGCCCAGTCTTGATCGGCTTAATCATTGCAGCGGCCATCGTGATTCCGATCGCGGTTCACAACTCCAAGAAATCTGCCAGTTAATCCGGTGACCGTATTCGTTTCAGAAACTAATTTGCGACAACCTTGAGACTCCCCCCGGATCTGGCATGAAATCGGTCTTGGAATTTGCTCGCAAGCAATCGCCGCGAACGACGACGCTCGTAGCGGCCTTAGTCGCCGCCTCGATGATGCTTGGATGCACGCGGGCGAATCTTTTCCAAGCGTCAAGCTTACCACCGGAGCTATGGGCTCCGCGGTACACATCGCTCCAGAACGTCGACCTCTCGCGGTTAGCGAGAACGATCAGTAACAGCCAGGTGCTGTACATCGGAGACGAAGTCGAGGTCACGATGGCGACGGGCTTGGAGGACAAAACACCTCCAGTTTGGAAGGGACGTGTCGCCGAAGGCGGAACCATCAACGTGCCACTGGTCGGAGCCGTACAAGTCGCTGGCCTGGAAGTGATACAAGCAGAGCAGACGATTCGCTCGGAAAGCATCCGGCGCGGCACGTACGTTTCGCCGAACGTCACGCTGACCGTCAAACAACGGCGCACGAACAGGGTGGCCGTCGTGGGCGCCGTGGAAAAGCCGAACACTTACGAATTGCCGGCGTCCAGCAGCGATCTGCTCAGCGCCATCGTCCAGGCCGGCGGTCTCTCTGAAGAAGCCGACACGATCATCGAGATTCGCCATCCCCCCGGTTTCGTCGACGCCCCCGTCGCAGACAACGGCCATGGCTACTCAACGGAGCTGGCAAGCATCCGCGGGAACCGGCGGATGGTTCGGACGCCACCCAGGACCGTTCAGGTCGATCTGATGGAGGCAGCTAATTCTGAATTTGGAGATTATTCACTGGCCGACGGAGCAACGGTCATGGTGATGAAACGCCCCAAGCGTTTCATTCATGTCATGGGATTGGTGAACAAGTCGGACCAGTTCGAGATCCCCCAAGATATGCCGGAACCGCGCTTACTCGATGCCTTGGCAATGGCAGGCGGTCTAAAGATGTCGATTGCCGACAAAGTCCACATCATCCGCCAACTGCCGAACCGTGCCGAACCAGTCGTGATCGAAGCATCCATACGCGCCGCCAAGAGTGATACTACCTCCAACATCCGCCTCGCGTCTGGCGATGTTGTCAGTGTCGAAGAAACACCAACGACATTCGTCCTGGGAACTCTAAAGGACTTTATCCGCTTCGGATTTTCTAGCGCCCTTCCGGGCTTTTAGCCTACCGACACGCCTTGCACTGCATTCGCCTAGCATGAACGAACAACACGATCCGAGAACCATGTCCCTTCTCGCAGACAACGCAGCCCCGCAGGACGGGCAGGATGGCGCAGCCGACGCGGTACAGGCGGCGCTCCGATTTCTCCGAGTCATTCGCTATCGGAAGTCGTACGTCATCACCTCGCTTGCGGTCGCTGCTTTGCTGGGAGGGCTGTATTACTTTACGGCGACTCGGGTCTATCAAGCGACCGCTCAACTGCTGATCACTCAGTCCGGCGCTGATGTTTTCAACACTTCGATGTCGGCAGGCACGCAACAGGATTCTTTGATCCTGACTTACGAACGTCTTTTCTCTAGCGCGGTCGTGTTGGACGGTGCTGTCCAGCGACTCGCCAAACTAGTACCGGCCGCTCGCATCGACGTCGCCACGGTTCCACGAGACAAATGGGCCGGTGTGTTACGCGATAACCTCTCTGCAAGTGTCGTTCGTCGTACGAATATCATCGAACTTGGCTATCGATCCAAATCGCCGCCCGCCGCGGAAGCGGTCGTTGGAGCCATTGTCGATTCTTATCTCGAATTTATGGAAAAGAATCATCGTGATGTTTCCGTCGAGATCGTAACCATTCTTGAGAAGGAACGAAAAGAGAAGGAAAACGAACTGCAGCTGAAGCAAAAGCAACTGCTTGAAATACAAGAAGAAGCGGGAGATCTGGGAATGCGCGAAGGAAGTACCGTTGTCCACCCGGTAGTTCAACGCGTTATCAAGCTGAACGACGCGCTTGTCGATGTCCAGAAACAACGCCTGCAACTGGAAGCTTCCTTAACGGCGATTCAGTCGGCGATTCGCACCGGCGGCGATCTGCGCCAACATCTGCTGACGGTCGAGCCGACAGTTGGACGCGAGTTGATCATGAACGCGATGGGACTCAGTCCCCAGGCCGTCGAAATGATCAACATCATGCAGCGCAAGTTATTGGACGATCGGGCAAAGCTGGAGACGATCCGCGAACACAAGGGGCCAACGCATCCGGACGTGCAAGAGCTGCTGCGGAACATTCGCAACGCGGAACAACACATTGCTAGCTATCAAAACACGCTTAACGCGCCGATGAGCCAAGTCCAGGGGCAGCAGCTAGGAACGACCTTGTTAGGAATGGTCGAGCAGAAGCTAGAAAATGCGCGAGAAGATGAGAAGAAGTTTAGCGAACAATACAATGAGGCAGAGGCGGAAGCCATTCGCATGAACGGCCGATTGGCCAAGTTGCAAATTGTGCAAAACGAAGTACAACGGCTCAGCAATTATCACGACATACTTCTTGATCGCATCGCTAATATTGACCTCAATAGTAGAGGGGAAGACGTCCGCGTCGCGATCGTCAGCGATCCATCGTCTAGTGGACTACCGGTTTCGCCAAAACTATCCATGGTGGGACTGCTCTGTCTGCTGGGAGGCGGCGGCGTCGGTGTGGCACTGGCCTACGTACTCGACCTGCTCGATGATCGCTTCCGCTCGCCGGATGAACTGAAAGAACAACTCCGCATGCCCGTTCTGGCAATGGTCCGAAAGCTCACCGAGTCGGGCGATAATGGTGCCGATTCGTTGCAGGTTCACGTCGCGTCGAGTTCCGTCGAAAGCGAAGCGTTTCGAACGTTGCGGACCACGCTTGCATTCTCCGGTCAAGAGTTGCAACGCATCGCCATTACGAGTTCTGAACCAAGCGATGGCAAGACGACGGTGCTCGCAAATCTCGGTGCTTCCTATGCACAAGCGGGCAAACGCACACTGCTGATCGACTGCGACCTGCGACGTCCCGGGCTCACGAAGTTGTTCCAGCTCCGCGGAACGACTGGTGTCTCGAATATCCTGCGTGCGCAAGATGAAGTTGCCCTGATGGCAGCCGAATCCACGCAGCAAACGGGTGTTGACGGCCTCGAAATACTCGCCTGCGGACCCAAGCCACCGAATCCCGCCGAGTTGCTCAGCGGCGATCGCTTAGTGGACCTCATTGCCTGGGCCGAGGTCAATTATGACCAAGTGCTGATCGATTGCCCGCCCGTGATGGCAGCCAGCGATGCCGCGATCGTCGGTCGGTTGGTCGACGGCATGATGCTCGTCGTCCAACCAGAGAAGAACCACCGCCGGCTCGTATTGCGAGCCGTCGAGCATCTACTCGCGATGCACGTCAACATGATCGGCACCGTGGCCAACCGGGTCGGTGAAGACATTGGTGGCTATGGGTACGGATACGGTTATGGCTATGGGTACGGATACGGCGAGGGCTACGGCCTGGACGATCCCGATGACGCTCAAGTCGACGAAGAGTCTCTCGACTCATCGCCCGATCACGTGACGCCTCGGCGAGCCGCTTGATTCAAGCCCCGTCGAACACACTTAGAAAGTGATATCAACAACTTCCCGATTTGAGTTTCGGGGAGGGCGAG
>JAQBZB010000377.1 GCA_027622275.1 Planctomycetota bacterium
TGCAACCCTTGAATTAGCGATTCTCCCCTTCTAGACTCAGACCTGTTGAGGGAAATCAAATTTCCTATCAGTCAGTTGGACGTGCCTCCAGGCCGAAGCGGAACGCCTGCTCGGGCGCCGACCATCGCTCCGCGACGGTGCCCGTGTGACACCCGGAATGATGGCGTCGCGGCCGATTTCATGGATCGCATTCACACCAGTCTTTGCGAACGACAAACGCTCCGTGTAAATCAACGCGGCGGCACATCGTCGCCGAAGCCGGCTTCGACATCGTGCGTGGAACTCGCATAGCTGGGCTTGGCGCTTTCATTCCGATCGAGGAAGCGGGCGCAAGTGTTCCAGCGGAGCAAGGCGTCGGGATCGTCGGGCTTGCTCAGTTGCTCGGCCTTCTCGTAGCACCGCATGGCCTTGCGCATCCAGCCATACGAAAAGTCGCTGGGCATGCCGCGAGCCAGTTGCGACTTGGCCCAGCGTTCGTTGATGATGCCCTCGTAGTAAGCCTGCTCGTAGTCACCGTGGATCTGTTCCAACACACGATTGGCTTCATCGAGCGCTGTCGCAAACTCCGTCTCGAATTGGTCGGTCACCGCCAGCAGCAGCGTGATCGTGGCATTTCGGTTGTCTGGATCGACCAGTAACACGTCGCGGCAGATGCTTTCCGCTTCAGCCGGTTCGTTTAACAACCGATAACGCAGCGCTTTTTCCAACGCGGCCGGAATCGCTTCCTTCGAGATACGCTTGGGCTTGAGCATAGTAGATCCTTCGTAACGCAGCCGTCGGTCGTGAGGTAGTGGTGGCTTCTAGCCGCCACCGGCCACCGTGGCGGCTGGAAGCCACCACTACGACTTCGGAAACACGACCCGCAACAATTTCTTTACTGGGTCGTAGAACTCGTCGACGACGCGCTCTTTCAACGGGATGATTGCGTTGTCGGTGATCTTGATACTCTCGGGACAGACCTCGGTACAGCACTTCGTGATGTTACAGTAACCCAGTCCCAACTCGTCCTTCAGCAGGCCCAGCCGGTTTTCGTCATCAAGCGGGTGCATCTCGAGTCCCGCCGCGCGGACGAAGAACCGCGGCCCGGCGAATTCTTCCTGCTTGTTG
The DNA here is from genome assembly GCA_027622275.1 of Planctomycetota bacterium. GTDB lineage: Bacteria > Planctomycetota > Planctomycetia > Pirellulales > Pirellulaceae. Next base: position 1,108 of record JAQBZB010000377.1, read on the forward strand.
TGCTCGCGCAGTACATGGCAAACGTTTTGGCAGAGGAAACACTCGATGCACTTGCGAAATTCTTGTACCCGGTCCGCTTCTTCTTGTGAAAACTTTGGCTCTTCGCCGCCAGTGTCTTTCATCTTGAAAGCGGGGATCTTCTTGTTGACTTCATAGTTCCAGGACACGTCGCAGACCAGGTCCTTGAGCACGGGGAACGACTTCATCGGCCGGATCGTGATCGGCTCGCCAGCGGGATACTTATCCATGCGGTCCATGCACATCAACTTCGGCTTGCCATTGACTTCGCCACCGCAAGATCCACACTTTCCCGCTTTGCAATTCCAGCGCACGGCGAGGTCGGGCGCGTGCATGGCCTGGACGGTGTGAACCGCGTCCAGCACGACCATGCCGGGCGCGAGGGGGATTTTGTACTCCACCAACTCGCCACTGTCGTTGTCGCCGCGATAGATCTTGACGGTCGCTTCTTCGGCCATGGTTACTCGCTCTTCAGCAATTGCTTGAGTTCATCCGGCATTTCGGGCAGCGGCTCGCGGAAGACTTCAATGCCGGAGTCTGTTTGCCGTACGATGTTGTTCACTTTGCCCCATTCATCGTCCGAGCCGGGGTAATCCTCGCGGGTATGGCCGCCGCGGCTTTCCGTTCGTTCGAGCGCGGCGCGCGTGACCGCCTCGCTGATGTCGAGCATGTTCTTCAAGTCCAGAGCCAGATGCCAACCCGGATTGAATTGAATGTTGCCACCGACTTTCACCTTGGCCGTCTGTTCTCGGAGTTCTTCGAGCTTGCCGAGAGCCGACCTTAAATCTTCATCCGTGCGGACAATCCCGACAAGGTTCTGCATGACGGTCCGCAGTTGTTCATGCAAGGTGTACGGGTTCTCGCCGTCCGATTCATCGAACGGTCTTAACGATTCAGCGGTGACGCGTTGTACTTCGTCGGCGTTGATTTCGCCGAGCGAGCTTGTTTCCGCGGCGTACCTGGCGGCGTATTCGCCCGCGCGTTTTCCAAAGACCAATAAGTCAGAAAGCGAATTGCCGCCGAGCCGATTCGAACCGTGCATGCCGCCGGCGGATTCGCCCGCAGCGAACAATCCTGATACCGTCGATTCTTGCGTCTCGGGATGAACGCGGATGCCGCCCATCATGTAATGGCACGTCGGGCCGACTTCCATCGGATCGGTCGTGATGTCCACATCGGCCAGCTCTTTGAACTGGTGGTACATGCTGGGCAGTTTCTTCTTGATCTCTTCCGCCGTGCGACGCGAAGCAATATCGAGAAAGACTCCGCCGTGCGGCGAGCCACGGCCGGCGCGGACTTCTTTGCGGATCGCGCGAGCGACGACATCGCGCGTCAGCAACTCTGGCGGTCGGCGCACCGTGGCCTGTTTACCGGCGATCACTTGCTGGACCCACTCGGTCGCCTCTTCTTGCGTTTCGGCATAGTCGCCTTGAAACATTTCCGGAACGTTATCGAACATGAAACGTTGACCTTCGCTGTTCAACAACACTCCACCTTCGCCACGCACACCTTCGGTGATCAACGTACCTCTCACACTCGGTGGCCAGACCATTCCCGTCGGATGGAACTGGACGAACTCCATGTCGATCAGGTCAGCACCGGCCCACATCGCCATGGCGTGGCCATCGGCAGTGTACTCCCACGAGTTCGACGTGATTTCCCAACAACGACCGATGCCACCGGTCGCCAGCACAATGGCCTTGGCGCGGAAGACGACGAAGCGGCCGCTTTCGCGTTGGTAACCGAGACAGCCGGCGACGCGTTCGCCGTCTTTCAGCAGCCAGCGAATTGTGCATTCCATATGCACGTCGAGGCCCTGATGCACGCCTTTGTCTTGCAACGTGCGGATCATCTCCAAGCCCGTGCGGTCACCGACATGGGCCAGCCGCGGGTAGGTGTGTCCGCCGAAATTGCGCTGCAGCATCCGGCCGTCCTTGGTCCGATCGAACACCGCGCCCCACTGTTCCAGTTCGCGGACGCGGTCAGGCGCCTCCTGCGCGTGAAGCTGCGCCATCCGCCATTGGTTCAGAAACTTTCCGCCTTTCATCGTGTCGCGGAAGTGGACTTTCCAGTCATCGCGCGAGTCGACGTTGCGTAAGGCCGCCGCGACACCGCCTTCGGCCATCACGGTATGTGCTTTGCCTAGCAGTGACTTACAAACCAGTGCGGTCTTCGCCCCGCTCGCGGAAGCTTCAATGGCGGCTCGCAGGCCAGCGCCGCCAGCACCGACGATAATGACGTCGTATTCAAATGTTTGGTATTTATCCATGAAGAAAAACTAACCCGTCGAAAATTTTCGTTTAACGGCAAGCCGAAGGCGTCGGCGTCCCCGTCTCAAAAAGCCGACGCCTTCGGCTTGCCGTTAAACGAAGGAACTCAGCTCTAGAAGATCCTTAAATCAGTGATCCGCCCGGAGGCGACCATCCAGATGTAGAAGTCAGCGAAGCCCACTCCGAACAGACTGGTCCAGGCCCAGAGCATGTGCTTCTGGTTCAAAAACGACGCACCCTTCCACGCCTTATAGCGAGCCTGACCAAGTGCCACGCACGAAAAGCAATCGATGTTGCCGCCAATCAGATGTCGCAGCGAATGGCACGAGAAGGTGTACATCGACAGCAAAGTCACGTTCAACGCAAGCACCAATGTTCCCACGCTGATCCCAAACGTGGTACCGCCGCCGCTGGGCCACAGACACGCATGCACGACATCGATCGCCAGAAGTACCAGGAAGATCAGCGCAAAGTACAGGAAGTAACGGTGCAGGTTCTGAAACAGAAACAGCTTCGTCTCGCCTGCGTAGGCGTTGCGCGGCTCGCCGACCGCGCAGGCCGGCGGATCGAGAAAGAACGCCCGGTAATACGCCTTGCGATAGTAGTAACAAGTGAGCCGAAACCCGCCCGGAGCCCACAGGATCAGAAACGCGGGCGACAACCAACTGGGGAGCCAAGGGAAAACGAGCAGCGGCGAGTAGAAAGGTGACAGCAGGTAGGCACTCTCGGGCAGCGTCTGCGTTCCGTGCCCGACAACATATTCCGCATTGTAGATCGCCCGAAACGTGGCGTAGACACCGAAGCCTCCCAGCCCGATCGCCGTGGCCACGGGTCCCACCCACCAATTGTCACGGCGGTGCGTTTTGCCTAGTCCATACTCGCGAGGTGAAACCGCTTCGGATGCCATACTCGGCGTATCTCCTTTTAGGGCGAAACTATAACGGCACGTCATTGACGCGTCAATCAGCCACAAGAGATCGGCGACCGGCCCGTCGCCGCGCACTCGTCAGGCAACTTTGCCTCCGGCATCGCTTACGCCGGCATGAGGTTTGGCTAACGCGTGATCATCGCGGACTCATCGCAAACTCCTTCATTGACATCCTTCACTGGCATCCTTTCACTGCTTGCGGTTCGTTTTTGCGTGACTTGCTTGACGCCGTCACCTGTTCATAACACACTGATCGGCCACGACGATCACCGTCAGTTCGTCTGCCATCAGATCTTTCCCGGCTGGAAACAAACGCATGAAGACTCGGGCACTGAACAGGTTTCGTAACAAGCTCGCACGCGGCGAATCCGTCCACGGGCTGTGGGTGACGCTCGAATCCGCCACGGTGACCGAGCTGGCGGTCGCGTTGGGAGTGGACTGGGTCGTGATTGATGCCGAGCACGGGCATCTCGACTGGAAAGAGATCAACGAGCACGTTCGCGCCGGGCTGCGCAGCGACACGGTCGTGCTGGTGAGATTGGCCGAACGCAGCACATCGCTGACCAAACGCGCTCTCGACATCGGAGCGGACGGAGTTGTTATTCCGTGGGTCGAATCGGTCGAGCAACTGGAGGCCGCGATTCGCGACTGCCGCTATCCGCCCCAAGGACGGCGTGGCATTGGCGGCGAGCGTGCGACGGCGTGGGGCCAGTGCCTGGCTGAACACACGGGCGAGGCGAACGAGCATGTCCTGGTCGTGCCGTTGATCGAAAGCCTCGCGGCCATCCCGCATGTCGCTGCGATGTGCGAGCTTGACGGGGTCGACGTGTTTTTTTTCGGTCCCGCCGATTTTTCGGCCACGGCCGGATACCGCGGTCAATGGGAAGGGCCTGGCGTTGCCGAGCAGATTCTTCAGCTGAAGGACACCATCAACTCGGCAGGCAAGCACTGCGGCTTGATAACAACGAGCCTTGAAGATCTGGCGCAGCGTCACGAGCAGGGATTTCGCATGATTGGACTAGGAGCCGATACGGGACTGCTGTTGCGATCTCTTCATCAAGCACTTCGGACGATGAACAGCGACCGCATGCCGGCAACGAGCCTCGACCCGGCGGATGGGCGAGCCGTTCAACTGCCGCTCGCGCGACCGCCAGGACACATGCGACCAGATCGCGACGAAGTCATCACGAATCTTGGCGACGGACCAACGGTGAAAATCCAGTCGGGCGTCTCATTTACGGCGTTGGTTGGGGACTTCAACGCGGCCCGCAATTTGACGACGGGAGTTGTGACCCTGGAGCCCGAAGCTGTTCTGGACTGCCACGCGCATCCCTGCAGCGAGTCCATCACCGTCCTGGAAGGCACGGTCGAGCTCACGGTCGAAGGCCGCGTTTATCGGCTCCAGCCCTTGGACAACATCGTCATTCCGCGTTGGCTGCCGCACGCGGCGAGGAATCCCGATTCCGCCAATCGAACACGATTGCACAACGCCTTTGCGATGAGTGTTCCTGAACGTAAATTGGTGTCGCGCACTTTCACCCGCACCGAGATGTCAGCCGATTCCAACGGCACACCGGGATGCGAACGAGTGACCCGATTCCAGACGGCAAAGCGTTCGTTTGGCGTTGGTCCCGGTGCCGAGTTCATCGATTACTTTAACGCCGATCTGATGCCAGGAATCGAAATGAGCGGAGGGTTCGGCCGCTTTCAAGTTGGCGGGAGACTGCCCGCGCATCTGCACGACTTCGACGAGTCGATCTGTATCATCGATGGTGATGCGAGTTGTGTCGTCGAGGGACGGCGATACTCGTTGAACAACTGCGCCACGGCGATGGTGCCGCGCGGCCGCATCCACTATTTCGTCAACGAGTCCTCGACGACGATGGACATGATCTGGGTCTACGCCGGCCCGCTGCCGGAGCGAATTATCGCTGACGAAGCCTGCGCGACCGAGGCCGGCAATCCGTGGAACGCCAGCGATGCCTAAGACACAGCGACCGCCGTTTCGAGTTGCCCTGACGGCGGACTTTTACGACGAAGCCGGCGCGCCGAAGTTCAGCTTATGCCAACCGTACAGAATGATGGGTACAGAATGATCCGGCTCTTGATGATTCTGTACGGCATGATTCGCAGGCACCCTTGTGTTTTGGCCGGTTCCCTGGCGGTTACAATGAATCGCCGTTCACCTTGATGACAAGCAGCCACCGCCAAACCAACCGTTGGGAGAAAAACATGATGCGTCGATATTTGCGATGCGCGATCGCGATTGCCTTGAGCCTGATGTTGATCGCCACTCATCGAGTGAGTGCTGACGAGCCGCTTGTCTTCATCTCGGCTTTCGCGGCTGGGGACGAAGGCGCGATCCATGCTTATCAATTGGATCTCGCCACCGGTCAGTTAAAACAAGTTCACAGCACGACCGACGTCGAGCATCCGTTCTTCCTGGCGCTGTCACCGGACAACAAGTTTTTGTATTCGATCCACGCGAAGACATTTGGCGGGAAAGAGAATGAAGAGGTTGCCGCTTACGAACTTGTTGGGGATACCGGCCAGCTGAAACTGTTGAATCGACAATCGGCACTCGGCACGGCGGCTTGTTACTTGGACGTCGATGCCACGGGCAAGACCGTCGTGGTGGCGAATTACTCGACCGGCAGCGTGGCGTCGCTGCCGGTGCGAACGGACGGATCGCTCGGCGAGGCGGCGACATTCATCCAGCACAAAGGAGCAAGCATCAACCCGGCGCGGCAAGAAGGGCCGCACGCGCACTGCATCGTGGTCAGTCCCGACAATCGATTTGTCTACGCCGCGGATCTGGGGCTCGACCAGGTGTTGGGATATCGACTCGATGTGTCAACGTCTAAGCTTTCGCCGAACGCACCACCGTTTGTCAAAACGCCGCCCGGAGCCGGACCCCGGCATTTGACCTTTCACCCGGATGGAGAACACGTCTACGTCATCAACGAACTCACGAACTCGGCCACGCTGTTTGACTATGATGCCGAGTCCGGGAAGCTGACCGAGCGACAGACAATCTCCACACTACCGAAAGACTTCGAGGGCACGAGTCATTGCGCCGACTTGAAGATCACGCCGGATGGCCGCTTCTTATACGGCACGAATCGAGGCCACGACAGCATTGCGGTTTACGAAATCGGTGCTGCTGGCCGACTGACTTTGCTCGGTATCGAACCGAGCCTTGGCAAAGGTCCGCAAAACCTGGCGATCACGGCGGGCGGCGAGTTGCTGCTGTGCGCCAACATGCCGGGCAACAACGTCGCTGTGTTTCGGATTGATCCAACAACGGGCGGTCTGAAAAGCCTTGGCGAACCTGTCTCGACGACAAGTCCGTCCTGCATCATGATCCGGTAACGGCACCAGCTGTCAGGCGCGCGGCAGCTGAAGTATTACCGGGAGGGCGAGGCTGGGCAGTTGAAAATGTGGGATTGACTTGACGATTGGAGGCATCGCGACCATCCCGATTTTCTGTCAA
>JAQBZB010000378.1 GCA_027622275.1 Planctomycetota bacterium
GACCGAAGACGCACCACCATCACGGTTTGCTTCGACAGCACCCTACGACCATGAATAATCCGCGCTAGCGTGACTGTTATTACTTGGGGTGCGAAGAATGTCACCGCAAGTCCGGCAGGTTTCCGCTTAGGGGTTTATATTCTCGCACGAGCCAACCTTTAGCTGTTAGCTTCCTCGGATGTGAGGACGCTTAGTGCCAGCCATCAATCAGTGAAGCATCGCCTCCGCCAAGTCTCGCAATTGGCTGACGACGCCCAGTGGCTGTTCCGTCGCTTGGCTGCCGGTTTGGAGCACGAAGCTGAAACCCACCGCCGCGACTGCCGCCGTGAATTTTTCGCGGTCTCGCAGATTCATCGTCAGCAACGGGCAACACAGCAAGGCCGATCGCAAATAGTCTTCCCAGTCTTCGCGCAACCAGCCGCGCTGTTGGAGTTCTTCCACGATCGGCAGCAGCGCTAAATCGAACTTGGAATTCAGAACCGATGGCCGCACATGCGAAATCGCGTAGTCGTGCGTGACATGGATTTCGTCACCGCTGACGGAGACCGTCGCCTTCAATTGGCGATCAATGTCGATGGGGAAATACATCCACATGGCAAACACGTTGTGAAACAACGGCTTCGTGAGGTCCAAAAATGGGTCGTGCGTGCCGGCGAAGGCCGGGTCGAAGTAGACCAGTCCGGGCGGCTTGTAAAACACATTGCCGTTGTGCGCGTCCCCATGCCCGACCACGGCCGGAGTCGCCGTCGCCGGATGAAGCAGTCGAATCGCGCGTTCCACCAGTTCAGCGAGTGTATGCCGATAACGCACACCGTTGATCGTCCACGTCAGTTGTTGGAGTCGTTCGTAGGGGATTTCGATGCCCGGCAATTCGATCGATTGATTGCGATAGAACGCATCAAACCGACCGCCGGTCAAGCGATGGTAAAAAAGTTGATGCACGGGAGCGTCTGCGTTTTCTTCGGCTGTCATCCGCCGTAACGATTGTCGATACAAGTCGAGCAACTGCCGGTCGGAATTCCGCTGACATTCGATGACAACGTCCGCTGAGTATTGGAGTTTCGGATCGCCGGTGGGAGCTTCGAATTCGCGGAGCACATCGAACAACGTGGGCGATTCGACGACCTCGTACACCATCACCTGCTTGCCGTGTTCCGTGGCTTGAAAAATCGGCCTGATTACCGGGTAGCCGGCGTCGGACATGACCTTCGAGTTGTAGTATTCGCTGACGACGGCATCAGTTTCGACATGCGTCTTGAAGAACAGCGTTTGGCCATCCGCCGTTTTCATAAAACCGTTGATCGAATTCAGCGACACCGCCAGCGGCCGGACTTCGACTTCGACAACGTGATACGGAACGATTTCGTCCAGCAGGCTCACCATACGGCGATTGACTTGCTCGCGATCACTGAATTGAAGTCGTTGCAGTTCTTCGAGTTGTTGCTGTGACATTCCTATTCCTGGTTTGTGTCCGCCCACGACGCAATCGAAAGTCGTCAAGCCGACCGGGGAGTATGGCGGCAACGCAACGTGCGGCCAACGACGCACGGTTTTGGATCGTGGGTGATCCGTTGGCCGTACGGCCTCGGGCACAGCTCGGCGCCCGACCGCTTACGCGTCACAGCTCAAAACTCTGGCGTATGGCGATGATCCGCGAGTCGCCGCCGCTTTGGATTGATCCAGTCCGTCCAGTTCGCAGGCGTGACAACCGGTACGGGTCGCCAACGTGATCCGCTCGGCAAAACCGTGAAATGTTGCGTCACTCGCCTGTTTTCGCTTTCGTGCGACAACTGCCGGTGTTGTGGTCGAAGAACGATGTGTAGGCATCTCGATTCTTTCCACCATGCGGTCCATCACATGACGGCACTGACATCAACCAATACGCATTCTGTCCAGGAAATGTGCCGCCACTTCACTCGAGCCACCGGCTGGCCCCTGCTGTTCGTGAATGGGGACGGCGAATTGACGGCGGAAACGGAATCGCTGTTGCGCGATGATCCAAGTTGCTGCTGGTTCTCGCATGTACGGCTGGAAGACGCGACTCGCGGTTTCCTGACGATGGGTCTGCCGCCCAATACCTCGCACGACGGCACGTTCAACTCGGCGTGTGATCTGGCGGAACAGTTGAGCAACTTGCTGAACCGATTTGGAACCGCAGCCCGCTCGTTGGATGTGCGTTCTTATGACCTGTCCAAATTGATCGATCTAGGCAACTCGCGGCCCTCTCAAGAAAACATTGCCGACATCCTGACGCGACTCTTGGGCGCGCTGCTGCAACTGACGAGTTTTCAGTCGACGGCGTTTTTCCTGCTGGATTCCGCTGCCAATGAAGTGAACTTGCGGGCCAAGCATCAGACGCTGGAAATGTCGATTCCACATCCGTCTCGCGATCTGCGATTATCGCCGCCGGACTTGGAAGCCTTGGCCAACGGCGACGTCTTGCTGCAACGAAATCGCGGTCGCGACGAAGAGTTTCTGCCGGACGAGGCCGGTGTGGGTGTGGGCGTCCGTGTCCGAAACGATTCGGGGCCGTTGGGCACGCTGTGGGCGTTCGATCGGCGGAATCGAGTTCCCGCTCGCGATGAAGTCCAGGTGCTCGCTAGCGCGGCGGCTCAGTTGGGGCAGTTGCTGGGAAGATTGGTGCTGCATCAAGACAGCGATGACGGCCGGCGGATCCATCGCGAATTGCAAGTCGTGGCGGACGGCGAGGACTATATCCCGGTCCTGCCGGTCGATGGAGACACGCGATTCGAAGTCGCTCGGCATTGTTCCAGCCGGTTCGAAGTCGGTGGTGATCTGTGCGAATTGGTGCCCATCAACCCACACAAGACGGTCATCGTGGTGGGTGATGCGTCGGGAGATTCCATCCCCGCCGCGCTGATCATGAATTCGGTTCGCGGCTGTGTGCGGTCGCTGATTGACGTGTACCGGGACAATATCGAGCAGACGGATTCTTTGATGGCTCGCGTCAACAAGACGCTGCACGACGTGACTCCGCCTCACCAATTCATGAGTCTGTTCATTGGTGTCTTGGATACGGAAGCGATGACGTTGACGTATACCAATGCCGGACATCCGTGCCCGGTGGTTGTCCGGGATTTGGGGTTCGCCGCGCTGGAATCGCATGGAGTTCTGGTCGGCGTCACCACGGAAGCCAGCTATACGAAGTCGGTCGTCTCATTGGTGCGCGGAAATGCACTGGTGCTGTTCAGCGACGGCGTGACGGAAGCGATGAATTCGAATCGCGAGATGTTTCGCTACGACGGAATCATCTCGGCGATCAAGGATTCGACCGGGAAATCCGCTAAAGACCTGAAGCGAGACATCCTGATTCGACTGGAGCAGCATCTGGAAGGCTCGAATTCGGGCGATGACCGCACGCTGCTTGTCATTCGCATGATGGGCTGAGGGTGGAGAGCGACCGATAGGGGTAGGAACGGTCGATTGGTTTCGACCGCCCCTCCCTCCGAACCGTACGAGCGGATCTCCCGCATACGGCTCTCCAGTCGGTGAGGTCTAAACATTGAGACTAGCCATAGTTACAAGTCCCGTTTGCCAGGCTAAACAAACCTTGTTTCGCAAACCATAGATTGGGCCACCTTCGATGATCTGCCTCGGTCTTGCCAAGACCCCTTTGTCCACGACTACGCTTCAACATCGATCGAAGGCGTCTTCGCAGCCACCCGTCCAGCTTTTCCAGATCGGGTTTGGGAGCCTCCCTGAAATACCCGTGCCATCCCCTTAACGTTCGGTTCAGACCCGCGATCATTCTTGGCAGACTCGTGCCTTGCTTGCGGGGACTCATTTCGCGGAGTCGCTCCTTCAGCTTGGTCACACTCTTGGTTCGCGGCCATTTCACGCTCCGATCTCCTCGAAGGCGGATGCTCCACCCCAGAAAATCAAAACTTTCCTGACTCGCATCAACTAGGCGGGTTTTGGTTGGGTGCAGACTTAGTCCTTCCCCTTCCACCCATTCTTGGATGAATTTCAGTGCTTCCCGCGCCTCCTCCTGACTCCGACACATTACTACGAAATCATCCGCGTAACGCACCATTGCCCATCCCCTTTCCACCATTAAGTGGTCCAGGTCGTTGAGGTAAAGGTTGGCCACCAACGGACTGATCACAGCCCCCTGCGGCGTTCCCTTTGGCGTGGGTTTCCATCCCTTCATCCTTTCCATCACTCCAGCTTTCAGAAACTGTTCCAGCAGGTTCAGGACGCTTCCGTCCACGATCCGTCTTTTCACCTTTTCCATCAGCCGGTTGTGATCGATCGTATCGAAGTAGCTTTTGAGATCGGCATCGACCACCCAGTGGTGGCCGTTTCTCATCAGCTCTTGGACCACTCCCACCGCTTCACCGGCCCCTCGTCCAGGCCGAAACCCGTACGATTGGGGGGCGAAGTCCTGCTCCCATATCGGTTCGACCACTAGGCGCAGCGCACCTTGGACCGTCCGATCCCTTACCGCCGGAATTCCCAGCGGACGCTTTTCCGAACTCCCGGGCTTTTCTATCCAGGAGCGCAGGGCGGGTAGCGGTTGGTAGGTTCCTCCTCGCAGTTCTTTCTCCAGACAGTCCAATTCGGCTTCAATCTGGTTAATAAACTGGTCGGTTCGCTGGCCATCGACTCCGGGTCCTCCTTGGTTGCGCCACACGCCCCAAAAGGCGGCTCGCAATGTATCCTTGGAGATCACTTTGTCCCAGAGTCGAAACCAGCGGGTTGTCGACTCGCTTTTGGCGAGCCGGGCTAGCATACGTTGAGTCCAGACCGTTGGTTCCGCCTTCGTTTTGTCGACTTGGGCTTCTCCGACTTGTTGAGAAGAATTCTCATCCTTCACTATCGCCGGTTGATTTCTTGTCTTTTCCATCGGTTCTTTCTTCAACTCATTCACCTTCCTGCATCCCTTGGCTCCATGGGAATTACCCCACTTCTTCGCTACTATGGACGCTCTGACTCCTGCCGGGCGGTCTTTCGACCTCCTGTGCCCGACAGGTCTCCCTGCTTCACGTGTCTGATCTTCTCCATGTTCGATCTCCTGCGACCTACCGCCGTCCGAGGGACCAACCCGTCTTTCTTTCCCCCCGGCCTGTTGCCGTCGGTTCTCACCGACACCCTTCTGGGCCTTGGGCTTTGGGCTTCGCTTGCCCTACAGCAGCTCGCCACGACGATCGGCTGATTCGAGTTCACTTTATTATTGACCATAGATTCGCTTCCAGTTGCTCTCCACCCCGCCTCTCAGCGACGCAGTTACTTTCAGCTACCGGGTGCAGGTCACACCCGCACGAGGACTTTCACCTCGCCAATCAAACACGCTCACAGTCGCACGTAAGGACGCTTTCCACAGCGTCCCTGACTGACTTTCCCGAAGGAAACGAAGAGATTCGAACGATTAGCGAAGATAAGTGGTTATCAGCGTTCTAGTCTAGCCTCAGACATCCTGACCTCTACCGGGAGATGGGCGCCTGAGCGGGAAAGTCAATGAACCCGCTTGGCATTCTGCGGGTAATGAATCTACCCTGTGGCAATGCCGCAAATTCAGCTTCCTATCTTCCCGTCGAGTTGCACCGCCATTACGGACGAACTTGCCTTTGAGCAGCGCGATGGGAGCGTCTATTACTTCAACGGCCATCTGCCGGTCTTTAGCCATGCGGCGGATGACCTCGCTTCGTTCCGCTTCTTTACCAGTCAACTCATTTCTAATGGCACCGCTTCGCAGGGACAGATCGCCCGCGCCTTCGGGGTGCCACTGATCACGGTGAAACGATGCTGCAAAAAGCTGCGCGAGGAGGGCGCGGGGGGCTTCTTTCGCCCCGCGGTGCCCCGCCACGGGCACAAGCTCACCGAGGAACGCATCACCCGTGCGCAGGCCATGCTCAATGAAGGCTCCAGCATACCCGCGATCGGTGCGGAGTTGGGCGTGTTGCCCAACACCCTGCACAAAGCCATCAGCGGTGGACGACTCAAAAAAAAACGCGACATCCCTAAGCGCGAACGCCTCGGCCCCGGACGCCCCTACCACCCAGAGTGCGCGCAGCGTGGCCGATGGCGAAGCTCCCATGGGGGTGGGCACCACTCGCTCGCTGGAGCGTGTCGCCGCCGCGGTCGGTTTGTTGGAGAAAGCCGAGGCGTCCTTCGAGTCCGCCGACGACATCCCCAACGGAGGAGTGCTCTGTGCCCTGCCAGCGTTGCTCGCCCTCGGCCTGCTGCGCCACGCGCAGAGTCACTTCACCCTGCCCAAAGGCTTCTATCCCATGGAGTCTATCTTTCTGCTGCTCGCTTACCTCGCCCTGGGACGGATCCCGAGCATGGAACAACTCCGCTACCATGCCCCCGGGGAGTGGGGCAAACTCCTCGGCCTCGACCGCATTCCCGAAGTCAAGACCCTGCGCGACAAAGTGGGCATCCTCGGCGATGACCTCGAGCGCAACGTCCGCTGGAGTAGCGAACTCGCACGGGACTGGATGGCTCACGACGTGGAAGCCGCCGGGGTGCTGCTCATCGACGGGCACACCCGCGTCTATCATGGCTCTCTGACAAAACTCCCACGCCGCTACATCAGTCGCGAACGCCTCTGCCTGCGTGCTACCACTGACTATTGGGTCAACGCTCTGGACGGCCAGCCCTTCTTCTGCGTCACCAAACCCATCGACCCCGGCCTACAAAAAACTCTCGAAGCAGACATCGTGCCTCGCCTGCTCACCGAGGTCCCCGGCCAGCCCACCGCCGATCTCCTCGCCGCCGATCCCCTCCTTCACCGCTTCACCCTCGTCTTTGACCGCGAGGGCTACTCCCCGGGCCTCTTCCTGCGCCTCAAGCAGCAGCGCCTCGCCATTCTCTCCTATCACAGACATCCCGGCCCCGACTGGGCGCAGGACGAATTCGGCCCCCACGCCTTCACTCACCCCAATGGTGAAATCACCACCCTGCGCCTCGCCGAACGTGGCACCCGCCTGAGCAATGGCCTGTGGGTGCGAGAGCTGCGCCGGCTCGACGAACGCGGCCATCAAAGCTCCATCCTGAGCACCGATTACCGCAGCGATCTGACTACCGCGGCCGCCTCCATGTTCGCCCGTTGGAATCAGGAAAACTTCTTCAAATACATGCGTCAACACTATGGCCTGGACCGCCTGGTGGAGTATGGGACCAGTCCGCTTCCCGATACCACCTGCCTCGTCAACCCCGCCTGGAGAGCCCTCGACAGCCAGGTCCGCCGCTGCAACGGCCTGCTCACTCGTCAGCGTGCGGCATTCGCCGCCCACACTCTGCGCCCAGAAGAAAACGACCCTGCCGCTGCAGCTCGCCACGAAGAAAAGAAAGGCCTCGCCCTCAGTGCGTTGGAATCTAGCGAAGGAGAACTGGTCGCCCTCAAAGCTCAGCGCAAAGCCACCCCCAAACATATCGAACTCAAAGACCTTCCCTCCGGGCAACGCATTGACCAACTCCGCGGCGGCAGAAAGCACTTCATCGACACTATCAAGCTCATCGCCTACCGCGCCGAAACCGCGCTGGTGCAGATCGCCCGAGAAACCCTCACCCGCCACGACGATGCGCGCAGTTTCGTTCGCGGTTTGATGCGCACCACTATCAACCTGCGCCCCGACCCCGCCCGAGGCGAACTGCGCATCGAGTTGCAAGGCCAAGCCAACCCCGTCCACGACGTCGCGGTGTCCGCTCTCTGCGCCGAACTCAACACCACCGAAACCCACTACCCCGGCACGAAATTGCGCCTGAATTACGTTCCGCTGAGGTCACCGTATTTCCCGGGAGGTCAGGATGTCTGAGGCTGACCGGAGATCGGGTGTTGCTTTCCTCC
>JAQBZB010000043.1 GCA_027622275.1 Planctomycetota bacterium
GAGCCATTCCCCGTCTGGCTCGGCAGGAGCCTCGCACTCCCGAAATTTAACTCGGGAAGTTGTTGATAATCACTTTCTTGGTAGTTGAAACGGCGCTTCCAATCACAGCTCGAGCGGTTCAGGAGTGCGAATCACGAAGAACTTGCGAACGGGCTGTTTCACGTGCCAGTGAGTTTTCATTCCCAGTGGAAAGTGCGCTAAATCACCGGCACGCAGTGTCAACACGTTTTCTGTTCCATCTTCGACGATGTCTACTTCACCTTCGAGGACGTGGACGAACTCGTCCCAAGCAAACGTCCATTCAAACTTCCCCACTTCGCACGACCACAAACCGCTGGAGACCTTCTTGTCGCCGCTTTGCGTGGCGATCATCCCGCGCGCCACGGGGTTGCCTTCCTTGATCCAAGACGGCTCGAGCGGCATGTCGGGGAGTGTGCTGACGGGTTCGGCTTTTTGAATGGCTGTAGTCATTGGTTTCCTCGCACTTGTTAGACGCTCGGTGGTGTTCTTTGCGCCGATACCTAGAATCGCATTGCGGTGAAGCCGCCGTCGACATAGTACGCCGCGCCCGTGATGAAGCTGCCGCCCTTGCGTGATGCAAGTAGAACGGCAACGCCGACTAGCTCTTCCGGCTCACCGAAGCGAGCCATGGGGGTCTGGCCAAGAATGTTCTCGATGCGCGTCTTGTCGAGAATCTTGCGGTTCTGTTCAGCCGGAAAGAAGCCGGGGCAGATGGCGTTCACCCGCACACCCTTGGTGGCGTACTCGCGGGCGACGTTTTGGGTGAGATTAACGACGGCCGCTTTCGAGGCCGAGTACGCGAACACGCGCGAGAGGGGCAGGTGCGAGGACACACTGCCGATATTGATGATCGAGCCGCCTGTTTCCTGGGCCGCCATTGCCGGGGCGAAGACTTGGCAGGCGAGATGCGTGGCGAACAAGTTGCCATCCAGAATGCGATGCCAATCGGCGTCGGAGATCTCTTCGTAAGGTGTTGCCGAGTTAACGCCGGCACAGTTCACCAGGATGTCGACGTGGCCGTGATCGGCCACAATGGCGTCACGCAATGCAGTGACCGACTCGCGACTTGTTCCATCGACGGCTTTGAAGCCCGCCGTACCACCAGCGGCGAGAATCGCGTCGACGCGCTGACAACCACGTTCTTCACTCCGCCCCGAAACAACGACGTGCGCACCCGCACCGGCCAAGCCGTCGCAGAACGCTCCGCCTAGCACTCCGGTGCCGCCGACCACGACCGCGACTTGACCATCGAGACTAAAAAGTTGTTGCAGAAACTCAGCGGACATGATGCTAATCCTTGGGTGGTCTTCGGAGCGAAAGCCAATCGGTGTGGAAGGTTCCTTCGCGGTCGGTTCGCTGGTACGTGTGTGCCCCGAAGTAGTCGCGTTGCGCTTGCAGAAGATTGGCGGGCAGCGACGCGCGACGGTAACTGTCGTAGTAACCCAACGCCGTGCTGAACGCCGGGACCGGCAAGCCCATCTGAGTTGCCTGCGTGACGACGCGTCGCCATGAGAACTGAGCCCGATGCACGGCTTCCGTGAAGTAGGGAGCGAGTAACAAGTTCTCCAGATGCGGATCGTCATTGAACGCTTCCGTGATACGATCCAGGAACTGCGCCCGAATGATACAGCCACCACGCCACAATCGTGCGCATTGGCCATAATCGAGATCCCAATCATGTTCCGCGGCGGCGGCTTGCAACTGAACAAAGCCTTGTGCATAGCTACAAATCTTCGACGCATACAGCGCCAACCGCACCGCCTCGATCAGCTCGGCTTTCGATCTGGGATCGGCAGCCATTCTCACCGTTTCGCTAAGTTCAACGTCCCAATCCAACGTCTCCGCATCACTTGGAACGCGATCCAGCGGCCCGCGAAGCAACTTGCTCGCCCTGACACGCGATTCTTTCTGAGCGGAGAGGCCACGAGCGTAGACTGCCGCGGTAACGAGCGTACTTGGAACGCCAAGGTCCAAGGCGAGTTGGCTCATCCACTTGCCAGTCCCCTTCGCGCCCGCGACGTCAAGAATCTTGTCGACCATGTAGCCGTCCGCGAGATCGTCTTTGACGCTGAAAATGTCTCGCGTGATCTCGATCAAGTAGCTCTGCAACTCGCCGCGATTCCATTGGTCGAAGACATCGTACAGCGCTTCATTGCTCAGCCCGAGAGCTTCTTGCAGCACGAGGTAAGCTTCGCAGATCAACTGCATATCGCCATACTCGATGCCGTTGTGAACCATCTTGACGTAGTGTCCCGAACCGCGCGGGCCAACCCATTCACAACAAGGGATGTCGTCGTTGGGACCAACTTTGGCGGCAATCGCTTGGAAAATCGGCTGGATGTGCTGCCAAGCATCTTTGCTGCCGCCGGGCATCAGACTGGGGCCTTTGAGTGCTCCCTCTTCGCCGCCTGAAACACCGGAACCAACGAACAGGAAACCCTTGTCCTCGACGTAACGAGTCCTTCGTTCAGTGTCGGCGAAATGCGTGTTGCCGCCGTCGATGATGATGTCGCCTGGCTCGAGCAAGGGGAGAATCTGTTCGATCAGCGCGTCGACGGCGGGGCCGGCTTTGACGAGCATCATCACCTGGCGCGGACGCGCCAGATTCTTAATCAACTCCTCGACGCTATGACAGCCGACAAAACTCTTGCCGGCCGCCCGTCCGTTGATGAATTCGTCAACCCTTTCTGTCGTGCGGTTGAAAACCGCGACCTTGTATCCTCGACTCTCGACATTCAGGGCCAGATTCTCGCCCATGACGGCGAGTCCGATCAAACCAAAGTCACACAGATGGTTCATGCCTGTTGTACCTTTCGACTGATTCTCTTTGTACGATGGCCTTCCAAGGCCGTCGATACACTCAACTGTTCCGGGACTCGACGGCCTTGGAAGGCCATCGTACTTTCTAGCGTTGGATGCGTGCGGAGCCGCCTTCGGCGAACGCCTGCACCTGACCCAACGTTGCCATCGTGGTATCGCCAGGGAAAGTGGTCAGCAACGCACCATGCGCCCAACCCAACCTGACGGCTTCATTAGCCGACGCACCACTGAGCAGACCGTAAAAGAAACCCGCGGCGAAACCATCGCCACCGCCCACACGATCCAAAACATCCAACTCGCATGTTGGAGCCACGTGCGTCTTGCCGTTGACCCATGCCACGGCGCTCCAACTGTGATGGTTCGTGCTGTGAACTTCGCGCAGCGTGGTTGCGACGACTTTCACATGCGGCAACTTCTTCACGACGTTATCAATCATGCCGAAGAAGGTGCTCGGATCGAGCTTTGATTCGGACGCAACCTCCGGCCCGGGCACGCCCAAGCCCTTTTGTAAATCCTCTTCATTACCGACGATCACATCGACATGAGCCATGATGCGGCCGATGGTTTCCTGAGCCGTTTCCAACCCGCCCGAGATCGCCCACAGTTTCTCGCGGAAGTTCAAGTCAAAGGAGACAATCGCGCCGGCAGCTTTCGCGGCTTGCATGCCTTCGATGATGACTTCGGGAGTTGTTGAAGACAAGGCGGAAAAGATGCCGCCGCTGTGGAACCAACGAATGCCGCCAGCAAATACTTCGTCCCAGTGAATGTCGCCGGGCTTCAACTGAGCAGCGGCTTCATTCGATCGGTTGTAGAACACGACCGGGGCACGGACACCGTGTCCGCGATCACTGAAGACGGTCGCCATATTCGGCCCGTTGACGCCATTGTGCTTGAAGCGTTTGTAGAACGGCTGCACGCCCATCGCTCGGACGCGTTCGTTGATGAGGTCGCCGATCGGGTAATCGACGATCGCCGCTGCGATGCCGGTCTTCAGTCCGAAGCAATCCGCCAAATTGGCCGCGACGTTGAATTCGCCACCGCTGACGTGAATCTGACACTCGGTGGCTTTGTGGAAGGGGATGATGCCGGGATCAAGTCGATGTACCAACGCGCCGAGCGCCACAAAATCCAACGCACCTTGTGGTGGGATGTCGAGACCGATCTCAGAATTCGTCATAAGGTGTCTACTGCTGGTACTAAGGCCAGATGAGAGCCTAGCGAAGCTCGGAACCGAGGGCGGCAGTGGCGATCCGCGCCAAGTGCTTGATGCGTGGCACCCCACTCGAAACAGAGGATTTTACTGCTCGCGTCTTACTTTCGCAATGAGCGGCAGCGGATCCCGTGTCGCGAGTTTCAATCTGGATTCAGAGGACTTATATTAGGAACTCACATAGACCCGCCCCTACTCCAAGAGATCATAAGGAACGAGATCGTGAAGCGAAATCGCCGAGACTTTCTGAAGACAACCGCCGCCGCCGGTGCCGCTGCTTCCATTCCGTATTTCTGGACGGCTGATTACGCCCGCGCTCAAGACGCGAACAGCAAGCGGACTGTCGCGGCGATCGGCGTCGGCGGCAGCCGAGGCCGTTACAACCAAGGTGGCGCGGTGGCGAACCGAGCAGCCCAATTGGCACAGATGATCGCGGTCTGCGACGTCGATGCCTTGCACACCGCGGAGTTCAGCGCCAAGCATGGCGGTAAACTCGCCGAGTATGTCGACTATCGCGAGTTGCTCGCAAAGGAAAAGCCGGACGTCGTCACGATCGGAACGCCGGACCACTGGCACGTGCCGATCGCGATTGCCGCCTTACGCGCGGGATGCGATGTGTATTGCGAGAAGCCGCTGACGTTGACGATCGACGAAGGCAAGCAAGTCTCCAAAGTTGTCAAGGAAACTGGCAAGGTCTTTCAAGTCGGTACGCAACAGCGGAGCGAGAACAATGCCGACTTCCTCAAAGCGATCGCGTTGGTCCAAGGGGGTTACCTCGGTGATAACGTGAACGCGTATGTCGCGATCGGCGGAGCGCCGGGTAACGGCCCGTTCGAGCCGCAAGAAGTTCCCGAGGGACTGAACTGGGATTTCTGGATCGGACCCGCGAATGAGGCTCCTTACATGGAACAGCGGCGCAAAGAGTTCCGTTGGTTTCTGGAATACTCCGGCGGCAAGATGACCGACTGGGGCGCTCATCATATCGATATTGCGCAATGGGCACTTGGTTGCGATAAGACCGGACCGACGGAAGTCAGCGGGACCGGCAAGTTCGGTGTGGTCGTGCCCGACAAGTTCGATTTCAACGCGTTGTTCACCGGGAAGGAGAAGCTGCCTGACGGTTTTAATGCCGCAACGGAATTCGATATCGATCTCGGCTTTGCCAATGGTTCGACGATGAAAGTCACGGACCATTACAAGTCGGAAGACGGCAAAACGGATTTTGACAACGGGATTCTGTTCGTCGGCGACAAGGGGCGGATCTTCGTCAATCGCGGCAAACTGACTGGCGCGCCGGTCGAAGACTTGACCGATGCCGATCGCAAGAACATCGACGAAGCGGTTGCCAAGCTCTACAAAGGCAAACCGCTGAAGGGCCACATGCAGAACTTCTTCGATTGCCTGGAGGATCGCACCGATCCGATTTCTGATGTCTACACGCATCATCGGACCATGACTTCGTGCCACCTCTGCAACATCACGCTGATGCTGGGCCGCAAGTTGCAGTGGAATCCAGAAACGGAAGACTTCGTCAATGACGAGCAAGCGAGCGCCTTGATGTCACGTCCAAGCCGCTCGGAGTACCTGGCGTAGCGGCGTCGGACGTTCGTCTACAATCTAGAGCAGGGACTGATGTGGTTGACGCATCGGTCTCTTCACGAAGTCTCAGCAGAATCGAGATTGGAGATCCTGCTGAGTCTCCTGCATTCGCGATCGAAGTGGTTGTCTGACAACTGTGGGACAGATTCTGTTGCTAATAGACCGAACTCAGTGTTTCTTCGTTTGCGAGATCGGACAAGATGGACTCCAACTCCCAATCGAGAACGGATAGTTCATCTACCTCTGAGGCATCGCCGACAACAGTCGCCGTTGAAGCTGCAGTCAGAACACTTGGCACTCGCGACATATTCCCGAAGACAATGTCTCGGGCTTCGTCAGGTTGCTCGTCGCGCGTAGAGCCGCGATCAGCTTGAGCGGTCGCAGCGACGCCGGTGTCGAAAGTCCCAGATAGA
Source organism: Planctomycetota bacterium (assembly GCA_027622275.1). GTDB lineage: Bacteria > Planctomycetota > Planctomycetia > Pirellulales > Pirellulaceae. The sequence continues at coordinate 6,064 of JAQBZB010000043.1, forward strand.
GGCGCAAGTGTCTCCGCCTTTGCAACCGCTTCTCCCTCACCGACTGCTGAATTCTGGTTCAAATGGTTGATTACCAGCAGAGCATCGATAGGTGTAATAAAGAGGTCGTTGTTGACATCAACGAATGGTGGAGGATCAGATAGCCTCGGAATCGGCAGAGCTGAAGGCCCATCCGCATTCATCTGGTTGATAACTAGCAAAGCATCGATTGGCGTGACGAAGCCATCCGCGTTCACGTCATACGGATTGGTCGGATTCTGGTGCGGATTCACAACGTGAATGGTAATACTGTCGGTGATGGAAAGCCCGCCACCGTCGGTGGCGGATACGGTGATTGTATAGGTGCCTAGATCACTGAGTTGCGGAATTCCTCGGAACGTCAGTGTCGATGAATCGAACGATAGCCAGTCTGGCAATGGTGCGGCTTCGTAGCTAAGCGGATCACCGTCCGGGTCCACAAAAGTGTTACCATTCAAGGGGAACACCCACTCCCGCGTGGGCATCGGTTGCTCGTTGTTCAAAAGCTGGTCCTGGATAGGCGTCGCGACGATGGGAGCATCGTTTACCGGAGACACGGTGACGGTGAATTCGTCAACCACGGTCGAGCCGCCACGATCCTGCGCCATCACACGGATGGTAGCCTCGCCGTGCTGGTCAGCGCCGAAGGTGAGCGTCAGTGCCGTATCGTCGAGCGAAGCCGCGACCAGCGTGAGTGCGTTACTCTCCACACTGAGCGTGAGGTCGCTGCCATCCTCCAGATCGGTGAAGACATCAGTCAATTCAATCACCTCATCCGGTGCGTCTTCATCCACACGCAAATCGGCCAATGGATTGGACACGATAGGAGCATCATTCACGCCATCCACACTAATCGTCACAGTCGCGGTAGCTGTCGCCCCATGAGCATCTGAGATTGTGTAAGTGAACGTGTCTTCAAGCGACTCGCCGGCGCTCAACGCCTGCAATGTTGGCGAGTCGGTTGGGTCGTAGGCAAAGCTGCCATCGGCGAGCACTGTTACTGTTGCACCTTTGTCGGTGGGCGTGGGCTCGCCGACATTCGCAGGAGCACCTTGAACTTGTGTTACAGCCCTCGTATCGGAGGCATCCACATCCATGTCGTTATTCAACACGCCCAGCGTTGCCACTAGCAACGCCGCATCCTCGTCCGTTTCATACACGTCGTCCAACGCCGCGGGAGCATCGTTGACCCCTGTGACACTGATCGTAACAGTCGCAGTAGCCGTCGTACCGTGAGAATCCGAGATCGTGTAGGTGAACGTGTCTTGCAGCGACTCGCCGGGGGCTAAGTACTGGGCCGCGTCTCTTGGATCGTATCGCAACCCACCGTCGGCGTTGATACTCACGACCGCACCGCGCTCGCTTTGCCTGTCAAAGCCAATCACATCGGCGACGCCACAGACATCGTTACCTACGACATTCGTGTGGAGTGCGTGATCTTCATCGGTTGTAAATGACTCATCGTTTGCAGTACACCGCGGCAGAATGTCAATCGTGATGCTGCCGTATTCAATGTCGGCAATCGCCACTGGCTCGGCCTCGTCGAACAACAACGAATCATGTTGCGGCAGGATATCTGCGGGGTCCGCGGCAAACGTTAATAATCCAGCCTGTGTCGCGAGCATTGGAATTCGGAACAACTCAGTTCTCGCGACTCCAGATCCCTGCAAGCCAGCAACCGCGCCGACTTCGTCAATCAAGCCTGGTATCGACGGGTCGCCGGACTGTACGTTGGGATAATTCGTACCGTAGACGATGAAACCGGCAGGACTAGTCAGCGTCGTGTCATAAGTCACATCTTGGAAGAAAGCAAAAACGCCTGAAGGACTGTCCCGAGGATCGGTGACGTAAGCGATCAACAGGAACTCGTCGCCTTCGACGACGGATGAAATCGAATTGCCGCCGGGATCGGTGATCTGAAATTCCGTCTTCAGCCGATTCAGTTGTCGGTTGCCAAAGTCCAGTGCGTTCCCAAGCGACTCGGCCACCGCATGGAAATTGTCTAGGTGAACTTCAAATGGCGTTGCTATGCTGGTGTTGTCCCCAGTCATACGTGCTGTAACTGGTGTCGTAAATGCGTTGACGGATCCTGCCGATACCCAATCACCATCTTTCCAATAGAACGCTGAGAAACTATCGCCGACTCGAGCCAATCGCAGCTTTCCCTCCAGCGGCATTCCCCAATTCACTTTGACAATGCGGCTTGTTGCGCCGTCAAAGTAATGGAGGATCAATTCTTGCGACGAGCCACCGCCATACCGGTGGTAGTTCAGCTTCACGGTGGCGTCGGAGGCGGTATCCCTGGCACTTAGTTGGATGCGGGCGTCATGCCCTCCGTAGCTGACCCAGGCGTAGTCAATCGACACATCGAAGTCACCATTTAACTCGAATCGACTCTCGATGCCTGCGTAAGCTCCAGGAGTGGAGCCAACTATCTGCAATTTGCCCGAGGTCTCGCTGACTTGGATACTCTCGTTTCCCTCACTCTCCGTCACATTCCACAGTGAGTCGTCGATTTCGCCATCCTCGAAGTCGTCACCTAGCGACAGCGTCTGTTCCGCAATAGTTACTAGAGGAGGATTTGGCGTCGTCTGTTCCCATCCATCTGGTACCACTTCACGAACAACGACGGGACCCAATGGCAGCCCGCTTAGCCGATACGTTCCGGTCTCATCCTCCGGAGTGGCTGGATCATCTTCGACAGTGATCGTCGATGGCTCAGCGGGATCCAACACTCCGTCATTGTCCAAGTCCGCGTATATCATCACACCCGACAAGCCTGGCTCATCCGAGTTTCTCCGGCCATCTCCATTCACATCCTCCCACTTCGTTCCGTGAATCTCGTAGAGTTCCTGTTCGGCGAGAAGTTCGTAGGCTCCGATGTCGATGGTTGCGATCCCGTTGCCGTCGCCATCTTGGGGACGCTCAACGCCCCGTTGATCGAACTGCAAAACGCTTTCAGCGTCACCGTTGTCGATTGCCGGGCTGCCCGATAAGAGGGGAACCGTTTCTGTTGGACCTCCGTTGGGACCCGGTGCTCCGAGCAATGCATCGACCCCGACGATATTGTCATTGGTGCCGTCCACTAAACCACCTGACGAGCCTAAGTCGCCGATCAGATTGTGATGGCTATCCGCGGTGACGGTACCGGCAATGTCGTTGGGGGTTGGGCCGGTCCCTAAATAGTTTTCAGCGACGATCGTATTGATGAGCGTGCTGCTGTCGCCTGGAGAGTAAAACCCACCACCGGATCCAACGTCGTCGTCGTTGGCATCTGCGCGGTTTGCAGTCAGCGTGCTATTGATAACCGTGGCGCCGCCGCCGTTACGGATGGCGCCGCCGTTAGTGTTTGCCAAGTTGCCAAAAAACGTACTGTCGATCACGATCATGTCGCCAAAGTTGCTGATGGCACCGCCACTGCTTCCGGCGGTATTGTTCGAAAACGTACTCCCGTAAACGAACAACGTGCCGGAACTAATGTTGGAGATTGCGCCACCGTCCCCGGTGGTCGTGTTGTGTTCCAGTGTCGTGTTACGAATCGTCAAGGCTGCGTCGTTACTGATAGCACCGCCATTATTCGCGCCCGAGTTTCCACCGCGGAGCTTGATGCTGTCCAGAACAAGGTTGGCGTCGGGATGCACATCGAACAGGCGATCGCCCAGCCCGAAAGAATCGATGACGGTCAGCGGGCCGCCGCCGATAATGGCAAGGCCGCCCGTCGTGTCGGAAACGTCGAGATCGCCAGTTTCTGCGGCATTTTCGCTGCTCCCATCGAGATCAAGCGTGTAGACACCGTCGCTCAACACGGCGGTATCGTCACCGGGCCAGGCGTTTGCCTCCATGACCGCCGCCCGAAGTGTGCATTGGCCGGAACCGTCGTCACAAATGCCGTCGCCGGGATTCGCGTCTGCAAGATCCTCAAAGCTGTTGACAGCGAACGTGGCCAGCAGATTACGGTCTTCAAGCCGTTCCAGACGAGGCTTTGCGAAGTTGGATCGACGAGTTCGTTGGCGTTTCGAGCGGCGTTTCTTAGTGATCATGGCATTCCCCGAGCAACAGAAACTGGTTGAATCAGCCGGTTGGCACTGAGTTCGTATACTGCCCCCGGCGCCATAGCCTTACAGGTTTGTGGATTTTTCTGCTCTCGCGAGTTTCGCGATTTGTTGCAGCCACAGGACAGAAGTACGACAATGTGCGAGTCCGTTACAGTCCACGAGCACATGGGCCAACGAAGCGGCCTAGGCATGGAAACTCGATCGTCAATGCAAAGAGCGTGGAATGAGTGACACGTCACCTAAACCCAGCCAGCCGGTATCAGCAGATCGGCAGCCAGAGATCCACGAAGTATGCCATCGCTTCGAGCAAGCATGGCAAGCTGGCGAGTCGCCGCAGATCGAAGACTTTTTGTCGAACGACTCACCTAGCGATGAGTTGTTGGCCAAGCTGATCGAGCTCGATCTGCAGCATCGGTTGGCGAACGATAGCGAAGCGTCGATCAAACGGTACTTCGATCGTTTCCCCGGTTTGGTTGCCAACCCGGCGATGGCGGTCAACCTGATTCGCGTCGAGTTTGAGATCCGTCATCGGCAAAACCCAGAGATCTCGGCCGACGACTATTTAGAAGACTTCCCTTCCTTGCGCCTCCAACTTACCGAAGAGTTTAATCGCCATCGGAAAAGCTCCAAGAGACGATTCCCAATTCGGCTGAACTGTCCGCATTGCAATGACCCGATCGCCGTTGGCGAGGGCGAGTCGTCCGAAGAAGAAGTCGTCTGTCCCTCGTGTGGCAGCTCGTTTCATCTGGAGCCGGATCGCACAACAAGCTGGTCGACTGAAAAGCTGCCGGAGCTTGGAAAGTTCAAATTGCTGGCCGCCATTGGGAAAGGTGCGTTCGGAACGGTCTATAAGGCCGAGGATACCGAACTGCATCGCATCGTGGCGGTCAAGGTTCCGCGGAGTGGTTCGTTCCACACCCCAGAAGACGAAGATCGCTTCATGCGCGAGGCGCGCAACGCGGCCCAGCTTAGCCACCCTGGTATCGTGCCTGTGTTCGATGTCGGCCGCAGCAACGCCTGTCCCTATATCGTCACGGAGTTCGTGGAGGGTGTGACGTTGGCCGATGCGCTTACCGCGCGTCGGTTTGGAGCAAGGGAGGCGACGCGGCTCGTCATGCAATTGGCTCAGGCGTTGGAACATGCACATCGCCAAGGCGTCGTGCATCGCGACTTGAAGCCTTCGAACATCATCTTGGAGATGGTGGGGCCGCAGGACTCCAAGTCCAAAGTCACTGACTCGGACGCCACCTTGCGTGACGGCTCGACGGTATCTTCGGACCCATCGTCAAAAGGCACGCGCCGAGAGTCAGGGCCAGAGTATTTTCCGCGACTGATGGACTTTGGCCTGGCACGCCGCGACACAGGCGAAGTGACCGTCACGCAAGAAGGCCAGATCCTGGGCACGCCGGCCTACATGTCTCCCGAACAGGCCAAGGGCGAGGGACACCAGGCGGACAATCGCGCGGACATTTATTCATTGGGCGTGATCCTGTTCGAGTTGCTCACCGGCGAACGCCCCTTCCGCGGCAGCCAGCGGATGTTGTTGCATCAAGTAATTCATGACGACGCGCCGAGCCCGCGCAAGCTCAACAATGCCTTGCCCCGTGACCTGGAAACAATCTGCCTGCGTTGTCTGGAAAAGGATCTCGACAAAAGATTCCAGTCCGCCGCCGAATTGGCCGCCGAACTGAACCGATGCCTCAAGGGCGAACCCATCCACTCGCGACCGATCGGCCGCGTGGAGCGGGCGGCGAGATGGTGTCGCCGGAATCCGGTGACCGCTGGGCTTCTCACCACGATCGCCGGTCTGCTGCTGGTGCTTGGCATCGCTGGACCGATCATTGCCTTTCGGCAAGCGACTCTACGGAAGGGTGCCGAAAGGGCTCGCAACGATCTAAACGACGCGCTCGCGAAAGTGCAGAAATCCGAACAGGAAGCGCGCTCGGCCACTGCGACGGCCGAGCAGGCCACAACGGATGCGGAGAACTCCCAAGTCGAGACGCAACTCGAAGCAGAACGGTCAACGATCTTTGCCGACGACGCCACATCGGCGCGGGACGAATTGCGACGCAGTCTGTATTTCGCTCACATGAACCAAGTGCAGCACGCCGTTGAATTGGCGGACACAAATCGCGCCGATCAGTTGCTTAATCTTTATGTTCCGCAGTCCGGCGAGGAAGACCTGCGCGGTTGGGAATGGTACTACTGGTGGCGACAGAGTCGCAACTTTACCAAGAGTTTAGGCTTTTCCTCCCAGTACTCCATCGCATACAGCCCTGATGGGAAATACTTGGCAGGATCGGATCGTGATCACAACGTCGTTCTTTTCGACTTAGCAAGCGGACTAGTGACTGCGAGCCTTAAAGGACACAGCAGCGCGGTTGGATCGCTCGTATTCTCGCGCGACGGGAAATGGCTGGCTTCTTCTTCGGAATGGGATCGCAAGGTATTCATCTGGGACATAGCCAAAAAGCAAGCCCTCTCATCATTCATGGCTCACGGCGGTAGTGGCGGTAGCATCCACTTTCTACCTGGCGGTAAGACCCTGGCCACTGCTGGTTGCGATGAGGGGGCTGTGAACTCGACAATCAAGGTGTGGGAATTCGAGACCGGCCGCGAACTCTCCAGCAGACCACTTGGCGACAACTTTCGCCAGGTCGACAGTCTTGCCGTCTCACCGAACGGTCGGATATTCGCGGTGGTACACCACGGTGGCCCCGTGCGGTTCCTGGATGCCGACAGCGACAAGGAATTGGCCAGAATCGAGAACGCTTGGGGGTGCGCCTCACTTTTCAAACGACCGCAAGACTGTTGCCCAGCCCTTTCCCGATGGGTCTATCAATCTTTACAGCGTAGATGACAACCTCGAACTGCAGGGGACTCTGACGGGACATGCTTCGAGCGTTGGCGTGCTTGCGTTCTCCCCCGACAATACGCTTCTCGCATCTGGCTCGAACGATCGAACGGTCAAGGTCTGGGATCTGAAATCGCAACGGCTTATTTCCGACCTGGCGACAGGTGCCGTTGTCTTCTCCGTTTGCTTTGCTCCCGATGGTCAATCATTGGCGGCGCTGTCGGGTGGCGTTCGCGTGTGGGACGTCGTGAATGAATTCAAACAGATTGTCCAGACCGGTCACTCACGCAACGTCGCATCGGTGGCGACATCACCGGATGGCAAAACGGCAGTGACACGGGGCGAAGACGGCAATGTTGAGATCTGGGATACGCGAAGCAGGACATTGATTCACCACATCCACACGTCTCAGGGTGACGACGACATGTCGCTGTCGCCGGATGGTCAGACAATTGCCACGATCGGACCACCGCAGATCGGCCTTTGGGATGTCGCCACGGGCAAGAGGAAGGGTGAGTTGGTTCCAGAGACGAACGAAAATGCAGCTTGTGTACAGTTTTCGCCCGACGGCAAGCTGATTGCCGCGGGATACACCGACGGCGTAATCAGAATCTGGGATGTTGAGACCCAACAACTAAAGAAGACGCTTGAAGGACATACCGACCATCTAATGGAATTGGCCTTTTCTCCCGACAGGAAGACTCTTGTTTCGGCGGCTTACTCAGGGCGGTTTATCTTTTGGGACGTGGAGACCGGTAAGCCGCTTTTCGATCGTCCAAATCCGGGGCACATTCGATCGATTACTTTCTCGCGAGACGGCAAGACGCTGGCAGTTACGAACGTTAATTCGACGATCATGTTGTGGGACGCGGCGACCGGCGCGTCAATCGGCGACTTGAAAGGGCACGCTGATGAAGTACTTGATGTAGCGTTTGCGCACGACGGCAAGACGCTGGCCTCGGCCAGCACGGATCGAACGATCAAACTTTGGGACTTGGCAACAGGCGAAGTAAAGAGCACGCTTAATGGGCACACTGGCAGCGTCAGCGCAGTCGTTTTTTCGGCGAACGGAAACGCGCTGTTGTCTGGCGGTTCAGACGGAACCTTACGCTTTTGGCGTGCCGCGTCGCAGGCGGATCTCGTGGCTGAAGAAAGCCGCATCAGCGCCCGCTCGCTTGCATTCTCGCCTGATGGCAAGACATTGGCGCTTGGTCGCGACAATGGCAAGATCAAACTTTGGGACACCTTCTCACATCAACACCGGTTCGAAATCCGTGGTCACACTGCTCCAATCGACACTGTAGCTTTTTCACCGGATGGAACACTTTTGGCGTCTGGAAGCCTAGATAACACGGTAAGACTATGGGACGCCAGAAGCGGCGACCTAATATCCGCGTTGCCTGGGCATCGAGCAGGTGCTTCGTCCGTCGCATTCTCGCCCGACGGAAGATGGTTCGCATCGAGCGGCTGGGATTCGTTGATAAAACTCTACCAACTTGACGGGTTGTCATTGCAAGGAACATTCGAGGGGTATTCAGCTCAAGCACTCTCATTCTCGCCGGATAGCCGCTCTATTGCCACCGCTGACGTACATGACCATGGAGTCGTGATCTTAGAAGTCCCTTCGGGACATGTAGTGGCAAAGCTTGCCGGCCACACGGACAGGGTAACCGACGCGCGGTTCTCGCCAGATGATGCGACACATCTGTGCTCGACGAGCCGAGACGGTACTATGCGGGTGTGGGATCTCGAATCTCGGAAGGAAGTCATACAGGAATCGTGTTCGCGCACTTGGCTCAACCTCGGAGTGTTTTCCAAAGATGGGCGGAGTGTGTACTGGTTGGACGCGGACGCGGGAGTCGGCATGTGGGACATTAGCACGCGAGATAGGCGGACGCCGGTGCCGAAAAAGGACGCTTCTGATTTGGCTACCTTCGCACTTTCGCCCGACGGGAAAATGTTGGCGACATCGCGGTGGTTTTCAGAGATTCGGCTTTGGAACGGGACAACCGGCGAGTTACTCGACGTCGTTGACGATCGAAAGATGTCGGAGGACTATGCAGTCATCACAGCCATTGGCGACCCGAATCAGACTGAAGAGGAGCGGCAAAAGGACCAAATCAGGCAAATGACAGCCGAGCGGCATCTTCGCACGGTCGCGTTCTCTTCGGACGGACAGACAGTCGCGTCCGGCGGCGTGGGGGCGCTAGTTGAACTTTGGGACGCAGCATCTGGCGATTTCGTTCGGAGACTCGACGCGAACGGTGAAGTCAATGCTCTCGACTTCTCACCTGACGGGAAATACTTGGCGGCTGGGGGCTGGGGGAAAATGACAACAAAGGTGTGGCACACGGACTCGTGGGAAATGGCATACGAAATCGAGGGCCACAGTGGAAGGACTTGCGTCGGTTTTTCGCCTGATGGACGAACGCTGGCAACGAGTGGGGCGGATTGCGTCATTAGGTTGCTGGATCTGTCGACGGGGAAAATGCGTTCTATTTCAACAGGTCATCAGAAACTCATTTCCTCGGTAGTATTCTCCCCTGATGCGAAGACGCTGGCCGTTGCGTGCGAGGATAGTCTGGTAACCCTGTGGGATGTCGCAAGCCGCAAGCAAATCCAAATACTTGAGGGGCATGCGGACATCGTATTCGCGGTGGCTTACTCGCCGGATGGCAAGACTCTGGCGACGGGAGATCGGGCGGGGATACTCAAGTTGTGGGACGTGACGGACTTTGAACGCGTTTCGACCGTTGATTTAGGCGTATCAGGAGTGCTTGGCATTCGTGGCCTCGCCTTCTCACCAGACGGCCGGCAACTGGCAATTGGAACGATCGTCGGTCCCGCGGGTGGTCCCGCAGGCGGCCAAGGCGAAGTTATCGTGTGGAATGTTGCGGACAAAACAAGAGTGAACACTCGTCGCATGCCGCATCTGCTCGGTGTGCACTGTATGAGGTTATCACCAGACGGCCAGATTCTTGCCAGTGCGGGGTACGAAGGCTATGTCAAACTTTAGGACGCTGACACGGGCAAACATCTGCGTACTCTCGCGGCACGAGTTGACGTGGAAGAAGCAAAGCGAGCTGATGCGCGAACTCGCGGCAATGAGGCTGGTCGAATCAACGCCACGCCACTGGAGGAAAAAGCCGGAAACTCGAGCCGCCCCGCACCGCGGCTCGACGGAGACTGGATCGAACTGTTCAACGGCAAGGATTTGACTGGCTGGCAGGTTGAAGGTAAAGGCGATTGGCAGGTGAAAGACGGAGTGCTCGTAGGAGCCGGTCAGCAGACTCGACTCGTATCGCGTGTAAGCGACTTCAGTAATGTCGCTGTCCGAGTCGAGGCGAAGCTGAAGGCAGGTGCTAATTCCGGTCTGCATGTCCGGACTACATTTGGTGCTGGGTGGCGGAGCGGATACGAAGCGCAGATGGCAAACCTGCCATCGCAGAAAACAATGACCGGAGGGATCTACGCCTGGGCCGATGTGAAGAGGCCACTGGTTAATGACGATGAATGGTTCACGCTCACTTTCGTCGCCGATGATCGAGATTTGCGAGTCAGCGTAAATGGTCGCGAAACGTCCGCGGTGCGTCTGCCCGACGACGGTCCGCGGAGTGGCGCGATCTCCATCCAGGCGGTGAATCAAAATGAGGTTTGGATTCGGAAAGTTGAAGTTCTTCGAATCAAGGAAAAGGCCGCGTCAAACGAGCAAACAAATACGGACACTTCGACATTTCAACGCCCGTTCAACACAATAGTCATCACGGGAATGTCCCGCATATGCTCGCCGCCGTCCTCCGGATTGCCAATCAGCTTGCCGTCCACGGGATCGACCACGAAGTCGAGATCCTCAAGTGGAAACTGACCGATGAGTACCAGGCCATCGGCCTTAATCTCGGCCACATCGCCAATGCACTCGCGCCCCCTGCATGTCCGTTGGCTTCGATGGCAACGTCAAGCTCTGGGATACAGGTTGCGGAACACGTTTCGCGACATTGAGCGAACCGAGCAGATAGTGCGGACGGTCAGTTCATGGATAACTCTATTGATGTGAACAAGCGAACTGAACACTCGTTCTGTGATCCAAAGCCAGATTCCCCGCATGATTTTAGGCAGTAGATCGTGAACAGCTCGCACCTTTCAGAAACAAGCCAGACTTTGCTGAGCAAGCTCAAGGACCCCGCCGATCAGCAGGCTTGGGAGGACTTTGTCCAACGATACGGTAGTCGGATCTATGCTTGGTGTATGAAGTCAGGCTTGTCGGATGCAGATGCGTGTGATGTCCTGCAGGAAGTGTTGGTGCGCCTCTTGAAGCGTTTTCCGTCGTTCTCCTACAACCGTCAACAGGGCAAGTTTCGCAACTATCTCCGCACGATTACCGAAAACGTCATCCGCGATTCTCTGAGAAAACACCAATATCGGGCTGACCAAGGAGTCGGCGGTTCAACCGCACAGGAGAAGCTTGCATGGGTTGAAGATCCCGGAGATGCCATCGCCCATTTGATGGAAGATCTCGACAATGAGTTCTGGCGCGAGAACTTGGCAAGTATCGTGGAAGATCTGAAGAAGCGGCGAAAGAACCAAACCGATCTGCAAGTATTCGAGCTGCACGAGTTGCAAGGGCTCTCACACGAAGACATCGCCGAGCAACTTGGTAAGTCCCGCGAGGCTGTTTACACACTGCTGAGCCGAGGCCGCAACAAAGTCAAGACCGAATTCGATGCACGGTTCCCCACCGATGACAGTTAGCCGGCAAGCCCAGCCACCGAAGGTTTGGCCGATTCGGTGCCGCAATCGTAACGGGCGATTGCACTTTCGAAAAGACGTTTGAGCGAATGAGCCGTTTCCGAATGTGAATTGCCAGATGCGGGCTACTAACTTACACTAGAACACATCGACGGTACTCGATGGACTTGCGACCTGATCGGAGCATGCACGGTGTCTCAGCAGCACTCGACCTTACAGCACCCTCGTATCGCGCGACGAACGGCGATTCAGGCGGGGGCCATCGGTTTGCTCGGGCTCGGCATGGATCAGGTCAGCGCTCTTCAGGCAGCTGTTGGCGCGGCCGCGTCTGGCGGCAAGTCAGTAATATATATCTTCCTGTCCGGCGGACTTGCTCAACACGACAGCTTCGATATGAAACCGGATGCACCGGACGAGGTGCGCGGCGACTTCAAGCCCATCGCGACAGCGACGCCGGGGCTTCAGATTTGCGAGCACCTGCCGCTGCTGGCCCAGCGCAGCCGGCACTGGGCGGTGTGCCGTTCGATGACGCACAATTCGAACGAGCACTCGCAAGGGCATCACATCATGCTGACGGGCCGAACCGAGATGCCGCGCGGCTTCAGTCCGGACCGCGCCCAGGATTCCGATTGGCCCTGCATCGCAGCGATCGCGAATGCCGCGACAGAGCCGCGCAATAATCTGCCGCCGGCCGCGGTGCTGCCCGAACGCTTGGTCCATTATTCGGGTCGCGTGATTCCAGGCCAGTTCGCTGGCATGATGGGCGAGCACCGCAATCCTTGGTTCATCGAAGCCGCCCCGTACCATACAACCTCTTACGGTGCCTTTCCACAGTTTCAGTTCGATCACCAAGACCGCGGCAATGAAGACAAGCGAGCGTTCAAAGCACCGAGCCTCGAACTGCCGCACGGCCTGACGAATCCGCGCTTCGAGAACCGCATCGCGCTCGTGAATCAATTGGCGCAGCAGCGCCGTGAGCTGGAGCATTCCGCCGAGACGCAGAACTTCAACCGCTTTCGGCAAGGTGCCATTTCGCTGTTGACGGACGAGCGAGTTCATCACGCCCTCGACGTCACCAACGCCGACGAAGGGACTCAGGAACGGTACGGCAAGAACGCATTTGGATGGTCGTTGCTGATGGCGCGGCGGTTGGTTGCCGCAGGTGTCAACCTGGTCCAGGTCAACCTCGGCAACGACGAGGCGTGGGACACGCATGGCAACGCGTTTCCGCATCTGAAAGACAACTTGTTTCCACCAACCGATCGTGCCGTCTCCGCACTGCTCGACGATCTCAGTGAGAACGGAATGCTTGACGACACTTTTATCGTGATGGCGGGCGAGTTTGGGAGGACGCCGAAGATCACATTGCTGCCGCAGCACTATAAGCTCCCGGGACGTGATCACTGGGGAGCCGTGCAGTCGGTTTGGTTCGCTGGAGGCGGAGTGCAGGGAGGCCAAGTGATCGGCGCGTCGGACAAGATCGGTGCCTATCCCGCCGATTCGCCGCAGAAGCCTGAAAACCTTGCGGCGACGATCTACAGCGCTTTGGGTATTCCGGCGACAGCGGCTTGGTACGATCAGCTCGATCGTCCGCATCACATCTATCACGGTGAACCAATTCGCGGACTGGCGTGATCCCGTCGAGGGTGTCGCGACGAGGGCGGACTGGGCAACGTATCTGCAGTCGTGTTTAATCTGCCATTGCGCGTCGGGACATTCATTCACAGAATGTCAGCGAACCAGTCGCCTTCGCACCTCGTATGGACGGAACCATGAACCACGACAAGCCCTCATCCAACCGGTCGCGTCTCATTCCTCTGGTCGTCGGAGCTGTCGTCATTGCGGCCGTGGTTGGCACCGTGATGCGAATGAGAACTCCGCCCGGTCACGATCCGGGGACCGTTCCCGCCCCTGGTTCTACGTCGGCGATGACCGCTGAGCAGGCCAACGATCTGATCCGGAAGGCTCAACTCGCGAATGGGCACTTGGAAAATGTTGAGCTGAACGAGGCGGACGTGCTGTACTCGGAGATCGTCGAGCAATTGCCGAACGAACCGCTCGGGGTGCGTAATCAGGCGATTTGCCGTTACCTGCTGTTTGATCTCCAGAAGATTGAAGCTGCTGATGTGCAGGCGGCGCTCGTGAAACTTGAGAAGCTCCAGCCGCACGATGCGTCCACACACTGGCTGCTTGGCAAGACCGCGGCCAAGGCGGGAATCACGGAATCGGCGGCTGCGGCCGGGCACTTTGAGCAGGCGGCGGAGCTGAGTCCTGAAACGGCTGTCTATTGGTACGAGGCGTATGACGCAGCTCGGGTAATGCCCGCTGGTGATGTGCAGGCCAACCAGTTCCTCGAAAAGGCGTATCGATTGGCACCAAGCAACCTCTTCTTGCTCGGCGACTGGCTGCTTGCGCAGGCGCTCGCGAAAGACCCGGCGATCGCCGAGACGTTGGAAGCCGCCAAGACGACATTTGCGCCTCTTCGCGATACCGTGCTCAAACGGCATGCCACGGACATCTTTCAATTGCTGGATGATGCCGGCGCAGCGCTCGTGCGAAGCGATTGGGCCGCGAGCGAAACGTTTGCGAATGGCGATTGGGCCGAAGTCGTACGGAGTGCGCGGAGCTGTCTGAACGTGACGCGCCCGAACGACTTTACTCAAGGAGACAAACGGGCTCTCTTGCCACACCCGCTCGAATTCGTCGTGAATGACTTTAGCGACGACTTCAATACACAATTCCCGCGATCGAAGACAAGCGAGCCGCTCATCGATATGAGCTACACCAAGACGCCGCCGACCGACGTCCGCGGCGACATTCGTGATTCGCTTACTGTCGACTTCGATCTAGATAAGACACTCGAGTTAGTCGTCCTGGAAGCCGACAAGCTGACCGTGTATCGGCATTCCGGCTCGGCCAGTTGGGGCGAACAGCTCACTTCCATCGCGCTGGCCGGCCAGTACGATGGATTGCTGGCTGCCGACTTGGATGGCGATCGCGATCATCGAGTGAATCAGCCGTCCGACGGCTCGACTACTTCGCAGTCGACTTCCTGTTTCGACGCTGATGCAGACATCGTGGTGTACGGCCAGTCCGGACTTTTGCTGCTTCGCAATGTCCGCGGTGAAGATGGACAGCGAACTCTGGAGATCGTCGAACAAGAGGAGTCGCTCAACGATATCAAGGACGTCGTGACAGCGATCCTCGTCGACTTCGATCACGACAGCAACCTTGACATCGTCTGCTCGACAGCAGGCGGCTTGGCGGCGTTGTTGGGACAAGGCGACTTGACGTATGCGGATGTCAGCCGCTTCTCGACCTTTCCGACGCTGGAGGCAGCCTCCCCCGTGAGCAGCCTGGTCGCCGTCGATTGGGACCGCGACGTCGATATCGACATCATTGCCGTCGCCGCGGATCACAGCCTTGGATATTTGGAAAACCTCCGCCACGGAAACTTTCGTTGGCAGCCGTTCAGCAAAGAATACGCCCAGCTGCGCGACGCGACTTCGCTCGCCGTTGTCGAATCCGACGCCAACGTCTCGTGGGATCTGATCGGTGGCGGCTCGTTCGGTGTCTCGCTGCTTCAGACAAGCACTCCTTACCCCGGTAAAGTGCGGCTCGAAGTTGTTAATCAGATTTCCAAAGCGGGGGCCAACGGGCTCCTCGTTGCTGACGTCGACAACAATGGCTACCAGGATTCCGTCGTCTGGACGAGCGAGGCGGTTTCGGTGTTTCGAGCCAAGGGCGACGGAAGCTTCGCGGAACCGCTTGTGTTAGTGGAATTGCCGGCGGATGTCCGTCGCTGTGACTTTGGCGATGTTGATAACGACGGCGATCTCGATCTTTGCGTCGTGGGAACGAGCGAAGTTGCTTTGTTCACCAACGAAGGCGGCAACCAGAACAGTTGGCTTTCCATTCGCGCGATGGGGCAAGTTGACAACAAAGGCAAAGCGAACCATCACGGGATTGGCAGCTTGATCGAAGTCAAGGCCGGCCGGCTGTATCAGGCTCAGGTTGTCGCCAAGCCGGTGACGCACTTTGGTCTCGGGAAAGAGTCCAACGCCACGATCGTACGCTTCTTATGGACCAACGGCGTGCCGCAGGACCAACTCGAGCCCGCGGCCAATCAGGCTATCTGCGAGCTGATGACGCTGAAAGGTTCCTGTCCGTACGTGTATACCTGGACCGGCGAGCGTTTTGAATTCTTTACCGATTGCTTGTGGGCTGCCCCGATCGGATTGCAGCTTGCCGAAGACGTGCTCGCCCCGTCGCGAAGCTGGGAGTATCTCCGCATCCCCGGCGACCGGCTGCGCGAACGAGACGGATACTACTCACTTCAAGTCACCGAAGAGCTGTGGGAGGCGGGCTACTTTGATCTCGTTGATCTGATCGCCGTCGATCATCCGGCGGACGTCGAGATCTATTCGAACGAAAAGGTCGGCCCCGCCGAGATTGCCAACTTCAAGCTGCACACCGTGCGGCAGCGCCGCTATCCCGTCGCGGCGCGCGATCAACGTGGACGCGACGTGCTGTCGCAGATCCGCCAACGCGATGGTCAGTTCCTCCGTGCCTTCGACAAGACCATCGTGCCTGGTCTCGCGGAAGAGCACTTCCTGGAACTCGACCTCGGTGACTTGGCATCGCCAAAACAGATCACTTTGTTCCTGACCGGTTGGATCTACCCGACCGACACGTCGTTGAACGTCGCTCTCTCGCGGCATCCGCAAGTAGGCGGTCCGCGCCCGCCTTCGGTTCACGTTCCCGACGCGGACGGCAATTGGCAGGAAGTTCAGGCTTACATGGGGTTCCCCGGCGGAAAGACTAAGACGATCACGGTGGACTTGTCGAATGCGTTTCTGACCAACGACTACCGTGTCCGCATCGCGACCAGCGCCGAGATCTACTGGGACGAGGCGTTTTTCACCGCCGACGAAGAGCCTGCCGAGTGTCGGCTGACATCACTCACGCTCGAGTCAGCGGACTTGCACTACCGCGGGTTCTCACGTGCCCTACCGCAACGGCCCAACGCGCCGGAAACTTACGATTACGAAAGCGTGCAAACTGCCTCGAAGTGGCCTCCGATGCGCGGTGCGTTCACGCGCTACGGCGATGTTTTGGAACTTGTTGCGGAGGCGGATGACCGAATGGTGATTCTTAGCGCGGGCGACGAGATGACGCTGCACTTCCGAGCGCCCAAGGCGGCACTGCCGACTGGTTGGGTGCGGGACTTCATCATGCACAACGTCGGCTGGGACAAGGATGCTGACTTGAACACGGTCTACGGTCAAAGCGTCGAACCGTTACCGTATCGCGAAATGACGTCCTACCCCTACGGCCCGGAAGCTCCGTTCCCAGCAACGCCTTCGCATCGCGACTATCTCCAGCGTTACCAAACCCGATTCCAGGAAGCCCAGCGTTTTTGGCGGCGGATCAAGGACTATTCGGCCGACGGCGCCGGTCACGAAGTCTTGCCGTAAAGGCGTAACGATGGCTGAACGACACGCCCCTTCGCAGAAGCTCCCGCTGATGCCTCTGCTCGTCGGCGTGGTTGTGGTAGGGGCATTGGCTGCCGTTACGCAATTGCAGCGGCCAAACGACGATGCTCCGCTTCCCCATGAAAACACCGATCGCCCCGATGCGATATCGGCGGAACGAGCCATTGAATTACTCCGAAAGGCTCAATTAGCGAACGGGCATCTTGAGAACATGGACCTGGCGGAGGCGGACGCCCTTTACTCGGAGATCGTCGAGCAACTGCCCGACGAACCGCTCGGAGTACGGAATCAGGCGATTTGCCGTTTACTTTCGTTCGAGCGAGAAAAGACCCAGGCGGACTCACTTCGAGTAGCCCTCGCCAGACTGCGAGATCTCGAACCGAACGAACCTTCCACTTACTGGTTGCTCGGTGTCGCGGCGACCCGGACGGTACCGAACGAGACGACATCCGCCGTTGAGTACTTCCGACGCGCCGCCGAATTGAGTCCGCGAAAGGCCCCTTTCTTGTTCGCGGCGTACGATGCGCAAGCAGTGATCGACGGGAACGGAAACGCCCGGGAACTGCTTCGTGAGGCGTACGAGGCAGCCCCGGACAACATCTTCCTCTTTGCCATTTGGCTGCTTTCTCAAGCGGAGGCAAAGGACTCGGCGATCGCCGATACGTTGGAATCCGCGAACAGGTTGTTTGCGCCGCTACGCGATAATGTACTCAAATATCACAACATCGACATCTTCACACTACTCGAAGTGGCGCGCGAAGCGTTGACGGAACGTGATTGGGATACGGTGGTGCGGAATGCCCGCATCTGCCTCAATGTGACACGTCCGCTTGACTTCACACAGAGTGACCGAAGAGCAATCTCGCCACATGCTCTCGAATTCGTCGTCCACGACTTCAGCGATCGCTTCAAAGAGCAGTTTCCGCCGCCGAAGACAGCCGAGCCATTAATTGATGTCAACTTCACAAGGGCGTCACCAACCGGAGTTCGCGGTGACGTCCGTGATGCGCTGCTTGTCGACATTGACTTGGATGCGACGCCGGAACTGCTGGCCATCGAGTCGAGTAAGCTGACGGTTTACCGAGGATCGACGGCGGCCACGTGGGTTGAGGTGACGTCGTTAGAGCTGCCCGGGAAATATGCTCGCATCCTGGCGGCTGACTTGGATCGCGATCGCAATTTTGAAGTCAAACAAACAGTTGAGAACTCGACAACGATCGAAGCGGCATGTTGTTTCGACGCGGACACAGACGTTGTCCTGTATGGCGAGTCGGGGCTACTGTTCGTTCAAAACGTCCTCGCCGAGAACGGAATGCGATCCTTGGAGATCGTGAAGCAGACGGAGACGCTCGATAACATGACAGACGTCGTTGCGGCAATCCTTGTCGACTTCGATCACGACAGTAATCTCGACATCGTCTGCTCGACAACTGGCGGCTTGGTGGCATTGCTGGGGCAAGGCGATATGGCGTTCGCGGAATTCCGCCGATTTTCGTCGCTTCCGAATTTGGACGCTTCGACTCCCGTAAGCAGCTTGATCGCAGTCGATTGGGACCGCGATGTGGACATCGACATCGTCGCCGTTGCCGAAAACTGCAGCCTTGGATATTTGGAAAACCTCCGGCACGGTGATTTTCGCTGGCAACCGTTTGGTGACGACTATGGAACGCTTCGCGACGCCAACTCTTTGGCGATTGTTGAATCCGACGCGAACGTCTCGTGGGATCTGATCGGCGCGGGATCATCGGGCGTGACGCTGCTGCAAACGAACACTTTTCTTGCCGGCCATGTGCAGTTCAAAGCGTCGCATTCGATCTCCCGAAGCCCAGCCACCGGCCTTATGGCTGCGGACATCGACAACAACGGCTACCAGGATGCAGTCGTTTGGACGAACGAGACGGTTTCCGTTCTCCGAGCCAACCGCGATGGGACCTTCGCTGAGCCGCTGGCTCTAGCCGAATTGCCGCCGAACATTCGTCGCTGCGACTTCGGTGACATTGATAACGACGGCGATCTGGACCTCTGCGTCGTGGGGGCGGGCGAAGTTGCCCTGTTCATGAATGATGGTGGCAACAAGAATAACTGGCTCTCCGTTCGTGCGATGGGGCAAGTTGACAATATCGGCAAAGCGAACCACCACGGAATCGGTAGCTTGATCGAAGTGAAGGCCGGCCCGCTCTATCAGGCTCAGGTCGTGGCCAAACCAGTAACGCATTTCGGTCTAGGAAAAGAGCAGAATGTGGCAATCGTCCGATTATTGTGGAGCAACGGCATCCCGCAAGACAAGCTGCAGGTCGCCGCCGATCAGACGATGTGTGAACTCATGAAAGTCGCCACATCGTGTCCGTACGCCTATACCTGGACCGGCGAGCGATTCGAGTTCTTCACGGATTGCCTGTGGGCCGCGCCGATCGGGTTGCAGCTTGCCGAAGACGTTTTGGCGCCGTCGCGCAGCTGGGAATACCTGCACATCCCCGGTGATCGGCTTCGCGAAAGAGACGGGTTCTACTCGCTGCAAGTCACCGAAGAGCTGTGGGAGGCCGCTTACTTTGATCTCGTGGATCTTCTCGCCGTCGATCATCCCGCCGAGGTTGAGATCTATTCGAATGAGAAAGTAGGGCTCGCAGAAATCTCCGAATTCAAGCTGCACACCGTTCGGCGACGCCAGTATCCAATTGCGGCCCGTGATCAGCGCGGACGCGACGTCATGACGAAAATTCGACACCGAGACGGTCAGTTCCTCCGCGCCTTCGACAAGACCATCGCACCGGGGCTGGCCGAGGAGCACTTCCTGGAACTTGACTTTGGAGTTTTGAAATCACCGAAACAGGTCGTCTTGTTTTTGACCGGCTGGATTTACCCAACCACCACTTCGTTGAATGTTGCCCTCTCGCGACAGCCGCAAGTCGGTGGTCCGCGGCCACCGTCGGTTCACGTTCCCGATGCGAACGGCAAT
This sequence comes from Planctomycetota bacterium, assembly GCA_027622275.1. Classification (GTDB taxonomy): domain Bacteria; phylum Planctomycetota; class Planctomycetia; order Pirellulales; family Pirellulaceae. The sequence goes on from JAQBZB010000043.1 coordinate 26,188, forward strand.
TGGCAGGAAGTCCAGGCTTACATGGGGTTCCCTGGCGGAAAGACTAAGACGATCACGGTGGACTTGTCGAATGCGTTTCTGACAAACGACTATCGCGTCCGCATCGCCACCAGCGCTGAGATTTACTGGGACGAGGCATTCTTCACCGTCGATGAGGAACCTGCAGAAATGCGACTGACTTCGTCGCCGCTGGAGTCAGCGGACTTGCACTATCGCGGGTTTTCGCGCGCCAAACCACAACAGCCTAATGCACCCGAGACTTATGACTACGAGATGGTGCAACTCGCGTCAATGTGGCCACCGATGCGAGGTGCCTTCACGCGTTACGGAGACGTGCTCGAACTCGTCGCTGAAGCAGATGATCGGATGGTGATCCTTAGTGCGGGCGACGAGATGACGCTGCACTTCCGAGCGCCCAAGGCAGAGTTGCCGGCGGGTTGGGTGCGGGACTTCATCATGCACAACGTCGGCTGGGACAAGGATGCTGATCTGAATACGGTCTACGGTCAAAGTGTCGAACCACTCCCGTACCGCGAGATGACTTCTTACCCCTACGGGCCGGAAGCTCACTTCCCAGAGACTCCTTCCCATCGCGACTACCTCCAGCGTTATCAAACACGCGTCCAGGAAGCTCATCGTTTTTGGCGGCGGATCAAAGACTATCCGACCGACAACTCGGGCGGCTGATGTCGAAGACAGTACGTCGATTCATTCTCCCCGTACCGTCCGTGATCGCCAATCGAGTTGCTCGATGCGTTGGAGTTCGCTCGCGATGTCCGTGCCTTCGTAAAACGAGAGCCAGCCCCGCAGCCGCTTTGTCTCGCCGGGCGGGCAATCCGGGAATTGCGGATCGGAATGCATGCAGGGACAAGGTTCATTCGCCCACGGGCGAACGCAATGTTCCCACGCCGTAATGATCCAACGGTTTCCCTCGCTGTTGCGACAGGCGACGTAAGGAGTTTGAAGCAACTTGTTGTCGGTTGTGAGATCGGCGAATCCCACCGCGTCCTTCAACATGACACAGTTCTGAACACGTAACCCAGAAAGGGTTTCTGTCGTTCCGTTCTTGATCCACAACTCCATCAACACCGCGCCGTTGACGGGAACGACCTTGGCTCCGAACGTCACGTCATTGGGAAGTCGACGCTCGATGGCAAGGACTCCGTTGTCGTGCCGCTTCCACTCGAGCGGTTCCAAGTCAACACCTTGTTTCGACCACTTCGTCGGCACGTGCGTGTGAGCGAGATAGAGCAGTTCGCGGCCTTCGGGCGTTGTCGACCAGATCGCTTCCGGAGTATCCGCCACGACGTAGCCTCCATCACCCCACGGTGTGAAGACACTGACTTTCGTCTCGCGTTGCGGTCGAATCGCCCCGTCTCGGAAGCCAATTCGAGGATGCCGGCCGCCGGGGTAAGGGAGTACCAGCCCAACACCTGCGGCGTGCGGAACCGGAACATAGTTTTTGATCTTCAATCGCTCGATGGCATCGGTCAACTCGTCGCTCGACAAACCCGTCGCGGATGACATCTCCGAAATTGTGAATCGATGTGTCTTCATGTTTCTGAGCCAGTATCCAAGTTCGCCTTCGTCTTTCGCGAGTCGGAAATTGTCGCGCGACTTTTCGGCAGCGAACATCGCTTGTCGATCGGCGATCACGCCGTTGGCGTCTTGCGGAGCAACCGCCGGATCGACGTACTTGGCCAAGTCGCGCATCGCAATGACCGAGTATCCGTTTCCGGCGAGGTATCGCATGTAAGATTCAAAGCGGTCACTCGGCGTGCTGACCCAATCGTGAGCCGTATCCGGCGCTCCGTGGAATTGCAGCACAGCGATCCGGCCATGCTTGGCTTGTTCGACAGATCGGATCAAGTCGGTAAGTTCCCAAGTTGGACGTCCATCGCCCGCGGACGGGATCAACAGGGGATGATCGAGTCCCGGTTCGTAGGCCACCCCCCGTCCCTGCTCGTAAGGAAACTCCGGCATCCCACCACGCCGAGCAAATATAATTCCTTGCTCTTTCAGGATCTCGAAGGCCAGGGGGGTCGTGGCGTTGCCCGGATACGCGAAGCTGACAGGTTGAGGAATGTCATGCTGTTTGCAGCGGTCGTTGATTCCGGACAGTTGCTCGGCGAGACGCGAGACGGTCTGGTCGGAAATACCCAAATGATCACGCGTATGGTTGCCAATTTCAAAACCGTCGCGATGGAGTTGTGCGATCTCGTCCCACGTCATGTAGTCCGTCTTGTTCTCGCGGAAGTCGAATCCCTCCGTGATGAAAAACGTTGCGCTGAATCCATACTTCTTCAAAATCGGTCGCACGACCGTGAAGTGCGATTTGGCCGAGTCATCGAACGTCAGAACGACGAGTTTGTCCGGCAGCGGCTCCCGTGCGGTTGCGGCTTTCGCGGCGACAAGAACGAAGAGAATTAAGAACGAACGTAGTGGCATGGTGACCTCGTTTCGGGCAGGCGACATCAAAAGTCAAAGCCGTCAAAGCCACCAGCGTAGCATGACCCTGCTGGCTCGTCGAATCGCAACTCCGCGACCGGGGCCGCCAAACTGTCCTGCACGCGGCTTGCCAACCGACAACGCAATTTGCTGTTGAAACGTCGTCCCCTTGTTGGCACACGAGCGGTCACCCAAAGCGTTATGGCAACACTATTTGAGACGGACGCCATCGCCGACTTCGCTCGATGCCGACGGCAAGCGAGCTGTTGTTCGTGGCGAGTCGTAGCAGCTCGGCGCGTAGAATTGCAACATCTTCGATGAGGGTTTTGCGGCGATGTTAGTTCTATCTCGAAAAAAGAACGAACAAATTGTGATCGGCGATGGCATCGTGATCACCATTGTGGACGTCCGCCGTGACAAAGTGCGCATCGGAATCGAAGCCCCCACACACGTGCCCGTCCACCGCCACGAGGTCTATCTGGCTCTCCAGCAAGAGGCCCAAGCAACGCCTGCTGCCGCGAATGAAGCGGCCGACGAAGCCTGACATCGACCGGACGACTTGTGTCTCTTCTCTTTCGCGACAATCTTTCGCCGCGTGCCACCAAAGCACTGACGAGAGATTCCAATGCCAACGAAACAACGGATTGTTTTCCGCATTGATCCAGCGACCTGCCCGCTGCTGTAGGCCCTTGCCAAGTGACTCCCGAAAGCTGATCGATTACAGTGGGCGACACGATATCCACCGGAACCAAAGTGCAAACCTTGGAACCTAACTTTCAGTAGCAGCTGAGGAACGCTTCGTGGATCTGCACATCCGACGTTACCAGCCAACGGACTTGGAGACGATCAAACGCCTTACGCTCGAGGCGTTCGAGGGCGTTTCGATCGATCGGAACATCGAGGATGAGTTTGGCCCGATCAACAACCGCGATTGGCGTTGGCGGAAAGAACGGCATATCGATTTCGATGTCCAGCGCGATGCCGACGGCGTGTTCGTCGCCGAGATCGACGGACAGGTCGTGGGCTACATCACAACGTTCCGGGACCGCGACGCGGGGATCGGGCTGATCCCGAATCTTGCCGTCGACGCCGGCCAGCGAGGGCATGGCATCGGGCGACAGCTCATTCAACATGCGCTGAACAACTTTCGCGAGGAAGGTCTCACGCACGCCAAGATCGAGACGCTCGACCAAAACGACGTCGGACAGGGCCTTTATCCGTCGCTCGGCTTTCGGGAAGTCGCCCGGCAAATTCATTACTGCATGGCACTCGGGCAGATGAAGGACGATGATCCCGCGACCGGTTGACATCGGTGGCTTGGCTTTGTGTAACCGCACCGGCGTGGGAAGCCACTTGACAAAGTGCTGCGGTGTGTATAGTGTACTGCTATACGTGGTACACATATCGAGCACCTATGTTTGAGCTTCGAGTTACTCCCGGCGGAAATCGGCCGATCTATCGGCAGATCATCGATCAAGTGCGGCAGGCCGTGGCGACGGGCGAGCTGGCCGTTGGCGATGCGCTGCCGAGCGTGCGGCAACTAGCTGAAGAGCTGGTCTTGAACCACAACACCGTCGCCAAGGCGTACGCCGAGTTAGTCCGTGAAGGCGTCTTGGACAGTCGGCACGGGCGCGGCGTGTTTGTGGCGAAGCGGCGTCGAGTCTATTCGGCAGGCGAGCGGAAGCGACGGTTGGATCAGGCGCTGAATGTGTTTCTGTCGGAAGCTCTGACACTCGATTACACGCCGCAGCAGATCGAAGAGGCGGTTACGAACTGGCTCGATCAGATGACCACCTCGAAAGCAAAGGACTCGGAGGTTGACTGATGCGTGAAGACAGAATTGCGATTCGAACGCGAGAGTTGACGCGGTACTTCGGTCACAACGCGGCTTTGCGGAGCCTGACGCTGGATGTGCCGCGCGGTCAAGTCACTGCGTTGATCGGGCACAACGGAGCCGGAAAGACGACGTTGATACGGCTGTTGCTCGGGCTGTTGCCGCCGACACGAGGACGCGCCGAACTGCTCGGCTGCGACAGCCGATCGCTGACGCCCGAGGTGCGGGCTCGTGTCGGATACTTGGCCGAAGGGCATTTCCTGTGGGGCTGGATGAAGGCCCGCGACGCCGCTCGACTACAGCGGGAAACGTTCCCGCGTTGGGACCAGCACCTGTTCGATTCCATGCTCAAGTTCTTCGGTGTTGCGTCGAACGCACGTGTTGGGCAGATATCGCGTGGGCAGCGCGCGGGTGTTTCGCTGGCGATGACTTTGGCGACGGACCCAGAGTTGTTGGTGCTGGACGATCCGTCGATGGGACTAGATCCGGTGGCGCGGCGAGCACTGGTCGAAGGATTGTTGGCGTTTGCACGTCGAGATGATCGAACGATTTTGGTCTGTACGCATTTGCTCGATGATGTGGAACGCTTGGCGGATCGCATTGCGATCGTTAGCCACGGCCGCCTGCTCGTTGATTCAGGATTATCCGAGTTTCGCGAGCGTGTTTGTGGCTGGACGCTTGATGCTGAGTTCGGGGCGCAACAAGCCGCACAGATCCCTGGACTGATCGACTCGCGACAGACCCGCGAACGGACGCACTTGGTGGTCGCCGATCCCGATTTAGAAACAGAAGCAGCGATCCAACGGATCAGCGGCACGGCTCGCCGCGAGGAGTTGACTTTGGAAGACGCCGTCCTGGCGTATCTGCGGCCGGCCGCAATGGTCGGTTCGATTTCCGATGCTTTGGAGGACGCCCGATGAAAACGATCCTCTGGAAAGAGTTGCGCGAGAATGCTCGCTGGGTTCCTTTGGGCATCATCCCAATGATCATTGTCCTGGTCCTTAAATGGCGAAGTAATGAACTGATTTTCGACGCCTCCGAATATGGGAGTTCGCTGAGTCTGAGTTCGCTGGTCGGGCTGGTGGCGGGAGGCATTGCCGTCTGCTTGGGGCTGATTCAATCTTGGCCGGACCAGCGCCCCGCAGCACGCGCCTTGCTGCTGCACCGCGGCATCACCGCGGATGCAGCGTTCTGCGGAAAGCTGCTGGCCGGCCTGTTGCTTTACGCGACGGCGGTGTTTGTGCCGCTGCTAGGGATGGCGGCTTTCATTACCTCCGTCGGAATTGAACATCGAGCCGCCTCGCCCGGTGCGCTGCTTCCAGCTGCGTTGATCTCCGTAGCGGCCTTTAGCTGTTGGCCGGCGAGCCTACTCATCGTGCAACGCGATGCCCGGTTCTGGGGAAGCCGCCTGCTGCCTGGCCTGACTGCGGCGCTGGCAGTATTCGCTTGCGGAGCGACCATGCACGAGGTGCTTTGGCTCGCCATTACGATCGCGGTGGTGACACTTGTCGCTTTCCTCGCGGCCGCGCGAAGCGTCTTCGTGAACAGCAGTCACATCGCGACCGGAAACGGCCGCGCCTACATCGCGATTGCCGTCACTGTGGCTTTGCTCACGCTGATGATGTGCGCGATGTCGATGATCGAATCGTATCGGACCCAAGTCGCTCATTCGGGAGGCGAAGCCGTAAGTCGCCAGTACGTCGTGGAATTCGGGCCCGACGGGCGGCCGTGGCTGACTCGCACAAGTTACACGTGGAGCAGTGGCATGAATAAACTCGATCAAGTTGCAAAGATGGTGCCACATCGATCGGTACGCGATCAGCTTCAACCGGTCGAAGACTCGTGGGAGCCATTGCGAAAGTGGTCGCCTTATCGACACGAGTACTACAATCCAAAATCCTTGCTAGGGGGGCGGTTTGCTCGTCTTAACCAAGCGACCATATTTCTCGATTCGAATGACGCGTTGAATCGGACGTGGGTTTTCGACGCCAAACGCGATGCGGTCCTGGTATACCGGTCTGAATGGCGGACTCGATTTCGGCTGGAAGCAATCTTGCTACCGCCCGCTTCGGTCGGGTCTTTCGGGCAAGTACAAAACCCGGGATCTGTCGACGCCGCTGGCAACTTTACACTGGTCTCATCAACAGGGGTGTACCGAGTCCCTGGCTCCGGCGCCGAGGTCGAGACGATCTATGCCGTACCACAGGCGTCGTCGTTTCTCGGTTCTGCGACGATTTCCTTCACGACGGCGCAAGCGCTTCCGCGGGGCTACTTAATAGGGCTGATGGTGCGTCTGAGTGAACGAGTTGTTCTACTGAACAGCGGCTCCGATGCTGACGCTGCGTCGCGGCCCGAGGCATTGGGCGCATTTAGTGGCTTGGGAGAGGTATTTGCCACCGAAGTCCACCTTCCGAATGAATTGGCAACAGCGGATCGAATCAGTATCTCCAGAGACCCAACCATTGCTGACTCTTATGTCGGCCTGGTGGAAGATTGGGGTCGGTCCGATCTCGGCGGCAGTTGGTTTCGATTCGACAAGGAAGGGCGGATCGAAGAGCAGGATCGATACGAAGAGAGTCCGGTTTCCGCCGTCGCCTCCGGAAATATCGCAGCTGTGGCCTCGATACCACCGGCCTTCCTTGCGTTCGGAGTTGCGCTAGTCGCCATCGAGAATCGTAGTGGCAACGGCATTCGAGAGGCGTGGGAATACACGAAGACTTATCCTGCCCACACGGCGCTGATCGTTTTCCTTGGCATGTTGCAGCCGACCATTGGAATTCCCCTGGCGTTTTGGGCAGCGCGACGACGCAGACTCGACAAGCGGGCCACAAGGCGGTGGATCTGCTGGGCCTTCTGGTTCGGTCCTTGCGGCAGCTTGGCACTGCTTGCCGTCTATCCGCGGCTTATACGTGAGCCGTGCAATGTCTGCCAGCGCCCCGCGCGAATCGACCTCGCGAGCTGTGAACATTGCGGTCACTCGCTCGATGAGACGCCACAGACCGGTATCGAGATTTTCGACCAAGGCCAAGGTGGCGGTAGCACGGGCGGCTCGTCTACATCACCCGACGTAAACGTCGGGCCTAGTGTCGGCTACGCCGGGAAAGGACCGTAAACGGTCCAGGAGCGTTCCCAATTAGTAGGCGTGCGTGAAGAACATTTATCCGGCAGATCGCTAAGGCCCGCAGGGCCGAAACATCCATTGCCGGGGTCGTCAGGCCCCGGTTCCAGCCCCTGCAGGGGACGAAACCCCGCAGGGGTGACACAGCACCAACCGCTTTGCATGGTGTCGATCCTTCGCGCCTTACATGGTCTTCCAGATTTTCCGGGGCTTGACAGCCCCGGCAAGGGATATACCGGCCGGGCACACAACGAAGTTGGGTCGGGGCCGAGGAACAAAACGGAAACGCTCCACGCTACGGGTTACTTGCGCAACATTACGATCAAGGCCGATACTTCGAGGACATCTCCAGCCAACGAGGCATTGCTTGGAAACGGAAGAAGCCGCCGAGAATGAGGTGGACGAGGCTTACTGGGGACCACACAAATGCGAACTTAAAACCTTGCGGTCGGGCAGACGCAAGGACTAGCCCGGATTATTCATGAACCCGTCAGGATTCTTCAAAATATACGTTTGTGAAAGGAGTTACGGCTATCTTGCAAAAAACACGGCGCAAATCAGCCGCCACGCGCTAGCGTGCGGTTCCCTCGAAGTTCGCGAGAACCGCAGGCTAGCGCCAGGCGGCTGATGAATAATCCGGGCTAGCTGAGTCCGCAAGAACTCAGCCCCCGGGCGCAAGAAGAATCTGAGTTTTTGCAAACTCAGCTCCGGTCGGCAATCACGGTTGTTCCGCCGCATGTGGCGGCAGGCCGATGGCTCGCAGTAGCTCAAGCTGCGCTGCGTTGTAGGACACCACGGTGTCGAGCTGCTCGAGGCGAGCATCGACGAACGCGTTGATCGCTTGCTGGGCTTCGATGGGGCGCAATACCGCGCCGCGGATTCCTTCGAAGTTCAGTGTCAAGGCGCGATCGGCGGCTTCGACCTCGGTTGCCACAGCCGCGATCTGTTGCTGGCGAGATTGCACGCGGCTGTACGCTTCGGTGACCTGCGCGGCGACGGTGTCTCGTGCTTGCTCGCTGGCGAGGTGCGCCTGGCGATGACGGCTGTCTTGCAGGCGGCGACGAGCTGCATTGCCGAAGCCGAAGTTCTCGAGTTGCCAGACGGCAGCCACGTCGAAGTCCGTCTTGTCACCGAAGTTTGCGATATTAGAACCGCCACTGCCGCCAAAACCGCCGCCATTGAACCCGGCGTAGACGTTCGGCAACAAGGGCCGCCAATGCTCTTGATCCACACGAGTGTACGATTCAGCCAACATCGATTCCTGGCGCGATACTTCTGGCCGGGCCGCAATCGCTTGGCCAATCAAGTCGTCCAGCGCATCATCTGGGCTCACCAAGTCAATCGGAATCGCCTGCTGATCCGTTGGCAGCAGCGTGATCGTCGGGTCGAGTCGAAGGAGGCGAGCGAGCGAGGCGGAGCCAACCTGTTCGTCCTCGAGGCTGCGCAACAACTCACGCCGCTGACTCGCTAACGCGGCCGCGGCTCGGAGTGTATCGGCTTCGTAGCCCTCTCCCGAGCGGGAGAAGTCCGCGGTGATCTTGGCAAGGCGTTCGGAGTGCTGGACTGCGTCTTCGAGGATCGACGCGCGCGACTTCGCTCGTACGAGTTGCAAGTATCCGACCGCGACCTGCAAGAGTGTGTCGTTAAACACCGCAGCCTCGTCCGCTTCCGCGGCGTCAGCGGCTTGACGTGCCGCCAACGGGTCGAACAGCACGTCGGCCAACGAGAGATTGACGAACATGCGAGCCGGTCCGCTCGATCCGCCTGGCAGGGGTGCCCCGCCCAAGCCAACTCCACCGCCGACAAACAGCGAGCTGCGGCTGATCTGCGACACGTTGCCTTCGGTTGCTTGCAGTTGGCCATCGTGCTGGTTGTAGACGACTCCCAGGTTCAACGACGGAATCCAGCGGGCGTCGGCTGTATTGATGCTGGCATACGCCTGTTCCACCCGCTCCGACGCTAAAGCAATCTGTAGATTATTCGCGCCAGCCAGATGTAAAGCGGTCGGCAAGTCGATCGGAAACTGGTTCGCTTCGGGTTGCGCCGGATCGGGAAGCGATTCGAGTTCACCGGAGCTGTCGACTGGTGGAGGATCGATGTGCGACGCAAATTCAACAACCGGAGGCTGTTGACCCGGCAGAGTCGCGGTCGTCTTCGCAGCTTGATCCATTGTCTTCGACACGTGCAACGGCGACGTGATCGCGATGTCATGTTTTGTTGGTGGACTGACGCAGCCCGCTAGCGCCGCGACGACGCCAACCAGCGATAACCAGAAGGCACGACGACATCGACGAGCCAGCAGCTCGGATGTATCAGGGACTTCATCAGTGAGTCGCTCTACAGTCATCGTTACTCTCAAGGACTAGATCCATCCGGCGAGTTCGCCGTCGCGACCTGTTGTCCGTCGGACAACTGCCCGCCGCCAGATCGCACAACGGTCTCGCCACCAGCCAATCCGGATGCGATTCCGACGATCGCACCGTCTGCAAAGTTTGTTGTCACCGCTCGCCGCTTACACGTCGATCCTTCCAAAACGTAGACAAACAATCCTTCGTCGTCGGTCATCACCGCGGACGACGGGACCGTCGGCACATCTTTGAACTCGTTCAGGATCAGCGTGACGTAACCGTAGTATCCTGGCGACAGCCGATGATCCGCGTTGGGCAGATCAATCTCGACGCGCATGGTGCGCGAGGTTGGATCGAGCGTGGACGAGTACCGCGTCACCGTGCCTGGGACAGTTTCACCGGGGAGAGCATTGATCCGGCCAAAGACCGCGCGGTCACCACGATCGAGCCATTGCACTTCGTCCATCGGCAAGTCGATTCTCAGGCGGACGACCGACGTAGCGGTGACGGTGAGCAGCGGCTTGGCACCGCTGTTTCCCTCGGCAGGTTGAATGAACGCGCCGGGATCGACCATTCGTTTGGTGACCAATCCGGCGAACGGCGCTCGGATCGTGGCGTATTCGTTCATGGTCTTCGTCTTCTCGAGGTCCGCGATCGCAACCGTCACGCGCGACTCGGCACTCGCGGAGTCGAAGCGTGCCTTTTCGACGTCCAGCTTCACCGCGACAAGTTCCGCTTCCGCGCTGCGGATGCGTGCGTCGGCGGACTTCAATGCCGCCGCCGCTGCTTCGAGATTGAACTTGGCTTCGTCCAGCTTCTTTGCCAGCAACGATCCACTGTCTACCAGTTCCTTGGTGCGCTCGAACTCGGCTTGCCGCAGCCTGTGCGTTGCTTCCTTCTCGCTACGTTGTGTCTTGGCCTCGTCGACGGCCGCTTCACCACTGGCGATGCGCGCCTCGGCTTGCCGGATGCCGGCTTCCGTCTGTTGGACCATCGCTTGGGCACTTTTGAAAGAAGCCTGCTGATGGTCCAGTTCCTTGGCCATTTCCGGGATCGAAAGACGAGCGAGGACTTGACCGGCTTCGACTCGATCTCCGATGTCAACCGTAATCTCTTCGAGAAAGCCACCTACTTTTGCATACAAGTCGACCGTTTCGTCGCCCTCGATGGTACCGGACATCTCGATCGACTGGGCGAGATCCTGCCTTGTCACAGTGACCGTTTCAACGCGAGTCGGACCGGCGGGAGCTTGCCCGATTTCAGGTTTGTGATTTCGATCGCCGCACCCGGCAAGCGTGGCCAATGGCAAGGCACAGATGCCGAGACAAATAGCGGCCCACTGGTGAGTGTTTCGTTGCGATCGTTGTTGAAGATGGTTCATCGTGAGATATCCCCGCGCGGGTTGTTACCCACTGTGTGAGTTCAAGGGCGTCGCGGTTGTTCGTTTCATGATTGTGTACAGACAGGGCACGACCAGCAGCGACAACACCGTTGCGCCCAGAACGCCGCCGATGATGGCTCGGGCCAAAGGCACGTTCGCGTCGCCACCGCTCAAGCCAAACGGTGCCAGAAACAAGTGAGGTACCGCCATCGGAAGTAGCGCCAGCCAAGTGGTCAACGAAGTCATCAAAATCGGACGCAAACGAATCTTTGTAGCATCAATGATGGCATCGCGTGGACTCAATCCATCGCGAACACGGTGGTTGGCAAAATCAACCAAGACGATCGAGTATTCGACAACAATACCGACCATCATGATCAAGCCCATGAAGGACATGATCGACAGCGTGCCGCCGGTCGCCCATAACAGTCCCACCACACCGACGAAGCCCAAGGGAACCGTCAGCAAAATGATGAACGGATCGACGAAGCTGCGGAACTGTGCGACCATCACGAGATACACGAGCAGAATCGCGATGACCAAGCCATTAGTGAACTGTGTAAACGAGTCGCGCATCGAGCGGACTTCGCCTTGCATCTGAAGCGTATAGCCTTGCCCGCCGAATTCACCGCCGATGTCATATTCCTTGCCGCGTTCGGTGACTTGCACGAACAACCCCAGTTTGGAATTAGCTTCCAAGCGTTGTTCGATCTTTTCGACCAACGTGCCAACGTCGTAGCCTGGCAGCACGTTCGCGTAGATATCGGTAGCTCGCGTGATGTTGTGGTGATTGATCACGGCCGGGCCGGTTCCCTGCGTGATTTCCGCGACGTTTCGCAGTGACACGGGACGCGTGCTCCCCGCGCCTGTGATCGGGACGTCGCGAAGCGTGTCGAGCGAATTGATGTCCGCCTCCGCATACTGAACGCCGAGGAAGTAGTGATTTCCGTTAGGTGCGATCCAGAACGCAGGGTCGAAGTTGATCGAACTGTTGGTTGCACTGACGAGATTTTTCATCACGTCGTCAACATTCACACCTTGGTAAGCCGCCGAGATGCGATCCATCTTGATCTTCAGCGTGGGATAATCCATGCGCTGGGCGATGCGAACGTCCACTGCTCCTGGAACTTGGGCCGCTTCCTCTTTGACGATGCGAGCAATATGCTGCGCGGTATCGAGCTTGGAACCGGTAATTTGAAAGTGAATCGGCGAGGGCTCGCCCATGTTCAGCGCAGCCGTCATCATGCCGCCGGTGTCGAAGGCGAACTCGACGCCGGGAAACTGCTGGTTCAGCTTCTGCCGCAATTCCGAAACGGCGTCGAACACACCGGGGCGGCCGGCCTTGTCCTTGAGCTGGACCAAGACAAACGAATCCATCGGGCCGGTGTTCGGTGTGTAAGCCGCGGGCCAATCCATGAGAACTCCGATGTTCGAGATGACCATCTGGAGATACGAATCGGGCGCATCCTCTTCCCCAACGGCAAAGCCAGGATCAGCTTGGCCGAGTGTGTCCATGACGACTTGCTCGACTTGCTGGATCTTTTCCTCGGTCCGCTCGATTCGCGTGCCCGATGGCAAGCGAACGTAGATCGTGAATTGGCCGGAATCGACTGGCGGAAAGAGTTCGCTGCCCATCGTCGTCAACAGGAACGCTGCACCACCAAACAACGCGGCGGCAATCAAAACCACGACGAATCGCATTGCCACGACCGCGGCAAGGAAGTTTCCAAAGGCTCGCATGAATGAGCTTTCGGGACGCTGCTGGGCATCGCCGTTGGTGCTGGTTCGCAGAAACTTCGCACAGTACGAAGGGACGAGTGTCATCGCGATCAGATAGGAAGCGATGATCGCAATCGTCGCGGCTAAGGCAAGCGGGGTGAAGAGAAACTTGGCCAACCCCGATAGAAACACGATGGGATAAAAGACAACGCAGAAGGTCACCGTCGAGACCAGAATCGGCAACGCGACTTCGCTGGCACCATCGATCGCCGCATCCATTGACGATTTCCCCATGCGACCGTGCCGGACGATGTTTTCCAGCACCACGATCGATTGATCGACCAAGATGCCAACGGCAAGTGCGAGGCCGCCGAGTGTCATCGCGTTGATCGTGTCGCCGGTATAGAAGAGGCCGATGATCGCTACCAAGATCGACAGCGGAATCGCCAGAAAGATGATCAAGGAAGACCGCAAGCTGCCGAGGAAGACTAGCACCACCAGCCCGGCAAGTACAGCGCCCAGCCCGCCTGCGATTTGCAAACCGGTAATGCTTTGGCGAACTCCGACCGATTGATCCATGACGACGCTCAGCACCAGCGGCTTCATCTTGGGGTTATCGGCGTTCATGTCTTTCAGACGCTGGCCGATGCGCGCCAAACGCTCGTTGATCGAATTCACGATGTGAATCGTGTTGGCGCCGGGTTGCCGATAGATCGGAATGTAGACCTGTCGCTTTTGGTTGATGCGAACGACGTTCGACTGGATCTGTCCGGCATCAGTCGCTTGTCCGACGTCGCGCAGGAGTACTGGGGCACCATCGACGATTTTGATCGGAGTCAGATTGATTTCGTCGACGGTATCGGTCAGCGCATTGGTAAAGATCTGAAAGTCGAGATCTCCCATCTTGGCGTTGCCAGCGGGAATCAGGACGTTCTGCTTCAGCAACGCTTCCTGGACATCCATTAAAGACAAGCCGCGGGCTTCCAGCTTTTGGCGATCCAGGTAGCAGAGGATTCGGCGGAGCTTGCCGCCGTAAACCGCGGGCGCTATCACGCCTTGAATGGCCTGAAGTTGGTTACGCAACTCGTAGTAGGCGATGTCGTACAGCTCTTTCTCGGTCATCAGCGGGTTGGAAACTGTGACCAGACAGAGCGGAACGGAAGCGGTCGGATCAAACGGCATGACCATCGGCGGGACCGTGCCAGGCGGCAGATAGAACATGTCACTCACCGCAAAGCTAGTGACTTGTGCCATCGCTTCTTCGTTGGAAATGTCCTCTCGAAAGAAGTCTTTGACGACGCACACACCTTGCATGGCCTTGGCTTCTTGATGCTCGATGCCGACGGATTGCCCTGTCCATCGTTCAAGGCGGCTCATGATGTCGCGTTCCATCACCTCGGGAGGCATACCCGGATAGAACGTGACAATCTGGACGGCGGGCGTTCGGAAGATGGGCAGCAGGTCGGCTGGAATTTTCTGATAGGACGTGATGCCAACGACCAGAACGGCCAACGCCACGACGACGACTGCATCGGGTCTTCCGATTGCGAAAGTTGAACGGGTTGTGCGGGTTTGCACGATCTTTCGGATTACAGCGGCGATTAGGCGAGCGGGAGACGTAAGTCCCCTGATGACACACACATGACAAGACATCAGGGGACTTAGGCAACTCCCGGAAATTGGCGTACCGGAGAACCGCAGGCTAGCGCCAGGCGGCTGATTTCATCAGGTTCCCTCCCAACTGGTTGATTATTTTCCAGGAGTTGCCTGACGTCCCCCGCTCGCCGTCAGTGACCTAGACTTTCAAAACCAGTCGGAGCCAACGAGCTACAGGTAGATCGAGGTAGGTGAAATGTCGCACGCGGCGAAACGCATTGGGATCTTGACGTCTGGCGGCGATTGCCCGGGCCTGAACGCCGTCATCCGCGGCGCGGTCAAGACGGCCGAGCGACACGGATACGATGTCGTGGGCTTCATCAAAGGTTACGAAGGACTCGTTGATCCTGTCACTTACATCCCGCTGAACAGCAAAAACACCGCAGGGATTCTCACGCAAGGCGGGACGATCCTCGGTTCGACGAACAAGGGACGATTCGCGGCCACCGTCGGCGTGCAAAATCGTTTGGAAATCGATCCTGTACTCCTCGCCGGCGTCAAGGCAACTTACGAGCAACTCGACCTGAGCGGATTGATTTGCGTGGGCGGCGACGGTTCGTTGTCTGTCGCCCAGCAGTTCCACGAGTACGGCCTGCCGGTCGTCGGCGTTCCCAAGACCATCGACAATGATCTATCGGCGACCGCGTTCACGTTCGGATTCGATAGCGCCGTCGCGTGTGCGACGGACGCGCTCGATCGCTTGCACACAACCGCTGCCAGCCACGAACGCGTGCTGGTGTTGGAAGTGATGGGCCGACATGCCGGCTGGATTGGCTTGTACGCGGGAATCGCGGGTGGTGGCGACGTGATCCTGATCCCAGAGATTCCATGGACCTTCGAGAATGTCTGCGGCAAGATCTTGGAACGCGATCAACAAGGGAAGAAATTCACGTTGGTCGTGGTCGCGGAAGGAGCCGAGTTGCCCGATGGCGAAGTCGTTACGGCCGAGCGTCGACAAGACACTCGGCAAACACGTCTGGGCGGCATCGGGAATGTTGTCGCCCACGAAATCGAAAGGCGAATCGGCCGCGAGACGCGCGTTTGCGTGCTGGGACATCTTCAACGAGGCGGAGGGCCAACAACGTTCGATCGCGTACTGGCAACGCAGTTTGGCTCGCACGCCGTTCGTCTGATCATCGAACGTAGGTTTGGCGAGATGGTCTGCTATCAACCGCCGTCCATCTTGAGCGTTCCGATCATCGACGCTGTCAACAAGCTGTCGCGGGTTGACGCAAACAGCTCGGCGGTTCAAGCCGCCCGCGCACTGGGTATCAGCTTCGGCGACACGTCGGACCTCGCGGGACCGTTCGGCATCGATAAACGGATTGCCATCGAAGAAGCGCCGATCGAAACACCACTGGCCGAACCGCCACTCGAGCCGGTCTCCCCTTCGAGCGAATCAGTGCCTGTCGAGTGGGAAGCCGCAGCAGCGTATGCTGACGCCGCGATGTGGTAATCGACTGAGGCGAACGGCAGTTGGAACCTCACCGAAATACAAGCACGCAGCGCAAGCGAGTGTGTCTCGGAACCCACTTGCTTGCGCTGCGTGCTGGTAAGCTTTTAGCCGCCGCTCGTCTTGGCACGCGCCAGATCGCGGCTTCCGCTTGTTTAGCCCGATTCAGCACTTGGTGGTGCCAAGCGTGGCATCAGCCAAAAGATATTCAACACACCGAGGCGAATCAAAAGAGGGACCCATCCGACGCCTGCCCTAATTCTTCGCGCAAATTTGTTCGCCGGCCATTGAATTCCGTGTCCCTTGAACGCCGCGAGGATTTTCAAGATAGCCAACAAATTCTTCACTTGCATTCAGGGATAGCAGGGACCCCCTCCGGCTCGACCGCCACTAGAACTGAACTCTTAGCGTCATTCCGAATCAAAAAACGATTGGCCTGCGCCAGGAAACGATGCCGAAGTGTTCTGGACCGGCGGCTTGAACGCGTTCTTGAATCTGCCCAGTGGGCTTGCCAATGAAACGTCTTTTCGAGCCCGAGGATTTCCGCTTCTTGCTTCCTGTAACCATTCGAAAGTCTCCTGACTGAAGGTTGGGCA
>JAQBZB010000379.1 GCA_027622275.1 Planctomycetota bacterium
CAAGCGCGCGGACAGCGCCAACGATTTTGGCTAAAGCAGACTTCGAATGATCGCTTGTTTTGGGTCTAGAAGCAGACCCCTGTTGGGGGAAATCAATTTTCCTATCAGCCGTTCTCAGTGTTTAGCGCTAACGAACTCAGTTGGGTTTAGTAACTCGACTGGCTCTACTGATAGGCAGTCGATGCCGGTAACGGCCAAGTTCTTTATGGGGCGACCGCATGAACGACGAACTCGAACAGTTCCTTTTTCGAGTTGCGTTTGCGAATTGCCTTCCAGCCGACATCGGTGAAGCCGCCGTCCACAAACAACGCGGCGTAGATTTCTTCGACGGGCAACATCGTGTCGTAGAACTTCGAGTTGCCCACGATGTAGAAGCAGCGCGCTTTGGGCGTCACGACCTTTCGCAGGCTCTGGAGATGCAGCTTGATGTCGTCAAAGTAGCGATGCACGTACTTGCCCAGCAACGGATGCTGCTCGGAAATCGCCGACACGATGTCGTTGAAGTGCGGGTAAGCCACATCGCCGTTGGTCGATTCCCAAACAGAAAGATTGCTCGTCGCACAGCCCCAGGTGCCGCCGATGGCTTGCCAATCCATCTCGCCGGCTTGTCGGCCGCTTTCCAAAAAGCCCAGCCAGTACATGTAGGGACGCAGTTCGCGGATGTAGCTCATGCGGTTCGGATACGGCGGCGAGGTGATCACCGTGGAGTACGCCGACTTTTTCAGCACCTTGTCGAGATGCCGAGAGTCGCCCAAGAAGACTGCGCCACTGGCGGTGGGCGTCTCTGAGGTCAGTCCCTCGGCGACTTCATCCACGGCTACCGCGAACATTCGGCCGAGGTCGATCGGTTCGTCCGAGTCATCGAAGTCCGCGAACAACGTGGGCTGAGACTGACGGACGGCCTTGGCTTTCTTGAACGACATCGACTGATGCCCGAAGCTCGCGTTCGATGTCGAGATCATCACTTTGCAAAACGCGATCTTGAGCAGATCAACCACCGGCTCCGACGCCTTGCAGTTGGAAATCCCCGCAAACAAGTCCGCCAGCGAAGCCAGCGTTTTCTCGTCCCACCACTTTTCGATCTGGTGCAGGTTCGGCGTCCAAGATGATCCCGTGCCGGATGCGGCTTTCCTCAAGCGGCTAGCTTCAACGAGCAGTTCATCCGCAGTCGTCTGCGGAAAACTTCGCAGCTTCACGTTTCCCAGCCACACGAGAAACGGATTAACGTCGACGGAATGAGCGTTGATTCCGCGAGTGACGCTCGCCAACGTCGTCGTGGCCGTTCCGGAAAACGGATCAAGGATCAATTCATCCGGTCCCGTGTTGGCCAGAATCTCATTGACCACATGCAGCGAATAGGCCGGAGTCAGACGCAACCAGCCATGACGTCCCCGTTTTGCGTTGCCACGAAACGTCAGGTGCGCCTTCTGGCGCTGGTTGTTTCCGGCGACGAGGTTCGACAGGTACTTGTCAGCCAGGTCCATCTTCATGACAGCAGTGCCTCGATCACGATTTCAACTTCCGTGCGAATGCGAGCGGAGTTTCGGTTGAAGAAGCCCGCCAAGTCGTAGCCCAACACCTCACGAGCGAATATGTATGTAGATTCCAGCGGAGTGCCTGCCACTGAGCCGCGCAAGATGAGCCACTGGGCGCGAAGGTAGCGTTCCGCGATGTCGTCGTCGATTTGCGAGGAAAGCAACACGACAACCGGCAAGTAGGAATTCGCATACGCGTTGGCTGCGTTGCCGACGTCGGCGTTTTGTCGCTTCGAGTCTTTGCTCTTGTAGCCTTGCCGAACCTCGAAGACCGGACCTTCCAAAGTCGCAACGACTTTCTTGGAGACCTTCAAGACGTTCGCCGCATCACGCAACCACAAACGCACACGATCCGCCGCCGCAACATCCGAAATCGCTGACCATGGAATGCGACCGTCGAGGGACAGCTTGCGTGGCTTACCGCCAGAGCCAGGCACCAAGTACGACCACTCAACTTGTTCGGCATTCAGTCCCAGCGAGTCTTGCAGTAGTTGTCGGAAGAGTCGTTCGCAGCCAGTTCCGATCTGCCGATAAACCGAGGTCATACCACCAGCCGCTTTATGAGCCGCATCGAGCAACGGCGAATCGAGGCCAAACCACCTGTAGAACGGATCGCCTTGATACAGCGTTCGGAACTCGTCCAACGTCAGTCCGGCTTTGCGCCCTTGGCCAAACTTCGGACGATAAGTTTTGCAAACGGCCAACGCGCGCTGGATCAGTTTGAAGTACCGTTCATCCTGATCTTTGTTGAATGGTTTCGTCGGCGTTTGCTTCTTCGCCATGTGACGAATTCTATCGGATTATCCTCGAGTTCACATAGGTCCATTGACTTCGCGCACTCAACCCTTTTTTAAAAGAGTCTGGCACTCGACTGGTAACTCTCCAACAGCGACGCGTCGCGAGCGTCTGAGCGTAGAATCCGGACGTCAATCTCGTGCGATAGACGCTAACCGCAACATGTGGCGCACGGTAGAATGGGCCGTGTGAAACCTCCTCGTAATGACGCTCAACCGCCTCCATCGGACGGTCAATTTGCCACCACGCAGTGAAGTTTGGTGCTGCGCGCCGGTTTCCAGCAAGTCTACGACGAACGCTTTCAAGCCAAGCATCGCTACTGACGCGGCATTGTCGAGCAGTCGGTGGCAGCCTTTTTCAAGTGTGGCGATCTGCCAGAAGGGTTTGCCCGAGTTCGCTGCCCCGACTGCAAGCACCGACCGTGCAAAGCATGGTGCCCGGTTTGTCGCCTTCTCCTGCAAGCAGCCGACCATCGCTGCACGACGGTGCCCGCCTGCCCAGCCTGCCACCAGCAGCAGCGGGCGTTGCTGACCGCGATCCACGTTGCCGAAGAAGTCTGACTTCCCGTCGCGCAGCGGCAAGTCGTCTTGACCATCACCCAGCGTCTTCGGCTGCACACTCGCGACCCGGATTACCGAGTGCCCCGCCGCAAGCTGCTGGGCAAACTCTCTGCTTGGGCCTGGACGTGCCTCCAGGCCGAAGCGGTTCGCCGGCTCGGGCGCCGACCATCGCTCCGCGACGGTGCCCGTGTGACACCCGCCATGATGGCGGCGATTCAGACTCATGGCGAACTTCTTCACGGGCATCCTTCTTCACGGGCATCTTCTTCACTGGCATCCTCACATCCACGTACTGGTCACCTGCGGCGCGTTGACACCCGAAGGTGATTTTCTGGAATTGCCCGAATTCGATTTGGAGAGACTGTTGGCGGCTTGGCAAGACGCGGTCTTCGCGCTGTACTTGGCCGAGGAGCTGTATCTGGCCGAGGACAAGATCGAACCGGAAGTCGTGGACAACATGCGCACCTGGCACGGGCACCGTCGCGCAGCGATGGTTGGCGGCTTCAGCGTGGACCAGTCGGTGTTTCTTCCGGCGGGTGACCAGCAGGGTCTCGAGCGTCTGATCCAGTGTAGGGCTCGCCGCCCCCGGGAACCGTCGGGGCATTAACTCACGTCCTGGTGCGCGACCGGTCGGGGCGTTCGTTTGGAGGCCGAAATCGGTTAGACTCATCAGCCTTCCAGCGGGGAAAAAGGGAACGCAGCTCGTGACCACCTTCCAGATCCAAACTTCACACGCGAGGAGATCGCTATGGACCAAGCTCAATTGCCCACATCTCGCCGTTCGTTTTTGAAGGCGAGTTCAACGCTGGCGATGGGTTTCACGATCGTGCCTCGGCATGTGTTGGGCGGGCAGGGGCAGACTCCGCCGAGCGAGCGGGTCAACATCGCCGGCATCGGTTGCGGTGGCATGGGCGGGGGCGACATCGCGACGCTGACGAAACTCGGGGCGAACTACGTCGCTCTGTGTGATGTCGATGAGACTCGCGCGGCGGGGACGTTCAACGCGCATCCGAACGCGCGGCGGTACAAAGATTTTCGGCAGATGATCGACATGGAAGCGAAGAACATTGATGCGGTCTCGGTCGGGACGCCGGATCACATTCACGCCGTGGCTGCGATGGCCGCCATCAAAGCGGGCAAGCACGTTTACGTGCAAAAGCCGCTGACTCACACGCTGCACGAATGCCGCGAACTGACGAAGGCGGCTCGCGCGGCGAAGGTCGTCACGTCGATGGGGAATCAGGGTCACGCCAGCGAAGGCTCGCGGCTGACGAACGAGTGGATTCAAGCGGGCGTGATCGGCGACGTCCGCGAAGTTCATGTCTGGACTGATCGAGCGGGGCGACTCTGGAAACAAGGCATCGGGCGGCCGACCGACATCATGGAAGTCCCGACGACGCTCGATTGGGATCTGTGGTTGGGGCCAGTCAAAGAGCGTCCGTACCACTCGGCCTATTGCCCGGTTGCGTGGCGTGGCTGGTGGGATTTTGGCACCGGAGCACTCGGCGACATGGGCTGCCACATCATCGATCATCCAGTGTGGGCCTTGAATCTCGGAGCACCGTCGTCCGTCGAATCGACGACAACTCACGATGGCACGCTCTTGGCTGACAACAAGCTCAACTTCGAGACATTTCCAATCGCCGCGACCATTACCTACCAGTTTCCGGCGAGAGCAGCTGCTGGAAAGACGCTCCCTCCCGTGACAATGACCTGGTACGAGGGAGGCCTGATGCCGCCAACTCCGGCCGAGATGTCCGGCAATCAGCGGCTGCCTGGAAACGGCGTGCTGTACGTCGGCAGCAAGGGAAAGATGTATCACGGTTCACACGGCGGGATGCCTCAACTTCTTCCCGCCGAGTTGCAGGCTCAAGGTCAAACGGTTCCGAAAACGATGGCTCGCTCGCCCGGCCACTACGAAGAGTGGTATCAAGCCTGCAAGGGTGGCAAGACGCCGGTCGACAACTTTGAATACTCCGGCCCGATGACCGAAACTGTGTTGCTCGGCGTCCTCTCGATGCGCTCGCCCGGCACACGGCTCGAATGGGACAGCGAGAACCTGAAGGTCAAGAATGTTCCGGGCGTGAACGAGTTCACTCACATCGAATACCGCAAAGGCTGGACCCTATGAAACAATCAATGACGCTCGCAATTGTCGTCCTCATTGTTACATCGGCTTGGTCTTTCGCGGCCGATAACGTCTTGACCGATCAAGAAACGAAAGACGGTTGGTTGTTGCTCTTCGACGGCCAAACGACAAAGGGTTGGATGTCTCCCAAAGAAAAACCGCTGCCGGACACGCACGTCCAGGACGGCAGCCTGAATCCGCATCCGTGCGATTACATGCTCACGTCCGAGAAAGCGTGGGAGAACTACAAGCTGTCGCTTGACTTCAAGATCAGCCCGAAGTGCAACAGCGGGATTTTCGTGCGGACGTTTCCGCTCACACCGCGCGACGGCAAGGATGTCGGGTTCAACGGCATCGAGATCGCCGTCGATGACACGACGACGGCAGGCTTCCACGACACCGGCGCAATCTACGATCTCGTCAAGCCGACCAGGAATGCCATGAAGCCGATTGGCGAATGGAATCACATCGTCATCACGAGCGATCGCAATTTGCTCGTCGTCGAAGTCAACGGTGAGACAGTGTCAAGGATGAACTTCGACGAGTGGCCCGAACCGAACAAACGCCCGGATGGTTCAGCTCACAAGTTTGACGTAGCCTACAAGATGCATCCGCGCAAAGGGCACATCGGATTGCAAGACCACGGCCAGGACTGCTGGTTCAAGAACATCAAGCTGCTGCCAATGAAATAAGCATCGGCTCCGAGGGCACCACCCGACGTGGATGGTTTGGTCCTCGATCTGGATGCTGCCTACTCGGACACCTCCCTGGCATCCCCGGACCAAGCCGACGAGTCCCAGGAACTGACCTACGTCAGTTATCGGCGAGTTTGATGTTATCTTGCGCACCATGTAGACCGCACACTCCGTGTGCGGAATTCGGCACACGGAGTGTGCCGTCTACAATTTTGCGGCTTCGACGCACGTCGGCCTGGGGATGGTGCGCACGAGCTACGGGATCGACCTGTATTTTGCGTTCATCGACCTGCATTTTGTACTCAGGTAGGCCCCAACTTCGCACACCATCGCCAAAAAACGGCAAGGGGTGCAGGCGTGTTGGGGGAAATCACATTTCCTATCAGTTATCAGTAATTTCCTATCAGTTTTTCCGCGATCTGACGAAAGCCTGAAGGGAGAAGGGACTCGCCGGTCGGTATGTTGGGCGGCCGGAACCCAGCAATCGTGCCTGCGGGGGAGACAATGTCAGAGATCACCACGCGACAGACGTAGCGGGGCGCAGCGTGTTACAATCGCGACACTGCGAGTCTGGATTTCCGGCTCAACCCAACCGCAACGGACAATGAGGACATCTTCGTGAACGGAAAACTTCGCTGCGCAATCTGCTTACTCGTGGCAATGGCCTCGGCCGCGCCGGCCGGTGAAAAACTCGAACTGTCCGTCGTGCCCGTACCCGTTCGATCGTACCGCCTGCTGTCGATGACCATGGACGACGACGGCTACATCTGGGCCGGCTCGACGCACCAGGTCATTCATCGCTACGATCCCCGAACCGCCGACGTCAAGAACATTCCGCTGCCTTATCCATCCGCGGCCGCGTCGTGCGTGTGCGTGGGAGATAAGGTCTACGTGCTTGGTCAGCAGTACGCCAAGCTGATTATCTATCACCGAGAGACCGAAAAGTTTCAGCAGGTCGATTATCCGTCGCCGAAGCCGAACGTCTGGTATGCCACGCCGCTTGTCGACGGACGTCACATGTATTTCTTCGACCGCGGCCATGTGGGGTTGATCAAATGGGACACCCTCACCGACACCGGAAAACCGATTTCGTACCCGTACAATCCGGCAATCGTCGGTGCCGGCCTATACGGCTACGTCCAATACGAGCCGCGCGACAACGCACTTTACGTCTCCTCCGCCACGATCGAGGATCCCGGCGGCGGCTACAAGTTTCACGGCTTCGCGAGATTGGATCTGAAGACCGAGAGATTCACCGGCCACTATCCGTTTCCGGCGGACGACGCCGGCCTGCAACCCTACACCGATCACAAGACCACCTTGTTCAGGCCGATCACACAGGCCGGAAAGATTGCTCCCTTCGACTTCCAACAAAAACGGTGGTGCAAGTTCATCGACGTGCCCGGGCACAGCACGCTGTTCGGCTTTATGGGCGGACCGACCGTTCACAACGGGCGGTATTATTTCTCGCTGAGCACTTACGATGGCGACTCCATCGGCTGCGACGGCAAACCGTACCATTTCTGCAACGCGATTGCCCAGTTCGACCCGGTGTCGCGCAAATTCGAATTCCTGACGCTCGACCGGAAAGGTGCCTATCATCAGATTGCCTACACGCTGAGTGCCCGCGGCCATTTCTACGCCAGCGGCTCGAACATCCTCGAGGCGGACGGGTCGCTCGTCCGCGACCGAAAAGGAGAAGTCCTCTTCTGGCAAACACAGAAACTCAATCCTCAGAAGCGGAAGTGACGGCTACGCCCAAGCTGGACGCCTATCGGCTTTCGTTTGGGCAAGGACATCAAAAAGAGCTGCGTCCCCTGGTATGTCCCCGGGTTGATGAAGTGGACCCCTTGTCTTGTCCACAGTGTGGCGGGCAGATGAAGGTCGTGGCGTTTATCGAACCGCGGGCACCAGAGCCGAGCGATGGTCGGGGTGACGTGATCGAAGAGAT
>JAQBZB010000044.1 GCA_027622275.1 Planctomycetota bacterium
TCTCTTTGGATTCGCAATAACCGGACGCTAGCGCGTGGCGGCTGATCTGTTCGTGAATGTTTCGCTGCTCGACGACGGAACAAAGTATTGCGATATCGATTTCGTTTCTGGATAATTTGGGAACTGAGCGCGCGACACACAATCGTTCGGCGCTGAGAGGAGAAGCCATGCTGAGTGTGCAAGGGGCGACGATACCGTCTCGAGGTCGAATGACCCGTCGCGAGTTAATGCGGGTCGGCGGGCTGTCGTTGTTCGGCGGCATGACGGTCCCGCGATTGCTCGAAGCAGCTGGCGAAGGTGGACAGTCGCCGCATGGCCGGGCGAAATCGGTCGTGCTCTTCAATTTACTGGGAGGGCCGAGTCATCAAGATATGTTTGATATGAAGCCGGGAGCTCCGGCGGAAGTTCGTGGCGAGTTTCAGCCGATCTCGACTTCGCTGCCGGGCTTGCAGATCTGCGAGCATTTGCCGAACACCGCGCGACTGATGCACAAGGCTTGTCTCATCCGCAGCGTGACACACAACTACAACGCTCACAATCCGTTGAATATCATGACCGGCTATCTTGGCGGCGAGCCGCAGCAGCTCAGGCCGGAGCGGACCGATCCGCCCGACATCGGCGCGATCTGCCAGTATCTCGACATGGGGCCGCGCGATATGCCCGGTGCTTTTTGCTTGCCCTGTTATCCCGGCTGGGGAGAACGCTCGCAGTATCCAGGCATCCGCAGACCGGGACCATACGGCGGTTTCTTGGGCAGCCAGTACGATCCGCTGTTCAGTGTCTGCAATCCAACCTTTGATCACGTGCCCGAGCGAAAATATTACGACCCCGTGTGGCCGATGGGCGAGCCCATGTTGCCACTCGACGAATTGCCGGCAGAAATGACGTTGGACAGGTTGAACCAACGCCGCACGTTACTGGAACAGTTTGACGATCAGTTTCGGCAGTTCGATGCCGCCGACGCCGTCCGCCGCATCGACGATGCCGTCGGCCGGATGAACAAGGTCAAGCAGCAGGCGTTCGCCATGATCCGATCCAGTCGCACGCGAGACGCCTTCGATCTCGCGCGGGAGTCGGACGAGACGCGCGAGCGTTACGGAAGGAATCTGCACGGCTCGAGTATGCTGGTCGCTCGCCGGTTGGTCGAAGCCGGCGTGCCGTTCATCAGCGTCCACGCCGAGAACTTCATTCCGCACGGTTTTACTTACGACATGCACGAAAACAACTTCGGCATGCTCAAGAACTACAATCTGCCAGTGCTCGACAAATGCTATCCCGCTCTCGTGGAAGATCTGGAGTCGCGAGGTCTGCTTGATTCGACGCTGATTGTGGTCATGGGCGAGATGGGCCGGTCGCCGAAAGTGAATGCCGCCGCCGGTCGCGATCATTGGCCGCAGTGCGGCTTTTGCCTGCTGACCGGCGGCGGAGTGAAACCCGGTGCGGTCTTTGGTGCTTCGGACAAACACGCCGCGTACCCAATAAGCAATGCCGTTTCCCCGAGCGACATTGTGGCCACGATCTATCATCTGCTGGGCATCGACCCGCACATGACCGTCGACGATCTCGCCGGCCGCCCGATCCCAATCGCTCATGGTGGAACCGTGATCCGAGACGTTGTCGCCTGATCGTTGCCCCGGCAACGAGTTCCCTGGCCTTTGCAGAGCGGTGATATCCCGCTCGCCGGGTAAGCAATCTCCCTTGCTGGTGGGACGCGGTATTTGCTATAAGCTCCAGCCGCATTCCTCTTGGGGAGAGGTTGCGCACGTCCTGGTTCCGTTCGGATAGGAAGATCATGTTTCGCAAACTTCTATCGTTTGCCTTGCTAGCGTCGCTTGTCGTGGCTTCGTTCGAAACAGCGATCGCCCAATGGCCCACCGACGAACAACTGTATCGGCTGCCGTCGTCGCAAGTTCCGGCCGTGACCGAAACAGCTCGAATCGCGCAGGGAACGGTCGTTGATGCGCCGGAGCTGGTGGCTCCCGGTGAGTTAGCTCCGGTCGGTGAGTTGTCCGCAGGTGAGGCATCCGAAAGCTGGGTCTTGCCAAACTACTGGTTCAACCCCGTCGATTGGGAAGGAGGCGTGGAAGTCGGCATCAGCGGTACCGACGGCAACTCCCAAGCGGCGAGCTTTCGTGCCGGGATAAATCTGAAACGGAAGGTCACGGTACACGAGACAACTTTTGACTTGACGTATGTCAACGCGATGGCAAATGGGGTCGAGACCCAAAACAATGCGATACAGAACTTCGGCTATGAGCGAGCGTTTGGCGATTCGCGATGGAGCCTCTTCGCCAAGGAATTCGCCGAGTACGACGAGTTCAAGGCATTCGATCTGCGGATCGCGTTGAACGCCGGTCTTGCATACAAGTTCATCGATACGGAAGCGACAAAGTTCAAAGGCCGCTACGGTGCCGGTGTATCGCACGAGATCGGCGGCCCGAACGATGACTGGGTGCCGGAACTTGTGTACGGAGCGGATTTCAAGCGACAGCTGACCAAGCGGCAGAAACTAGAGTTGAAAGTCGACTACTTTCCGCAGTGGGGAAACTTCGACAACTACCGCATGGTCACCAATCTCGGGTGGGAAGTGCTGCTTGACGAAGAGCATAATCTCAACTTGAAACTCTCGGTCAATGACCGCTACGACAGCACGCCGAACGGCCGGAAACCGAACGACATCAATTATGCGCTGCTGTTGCTGTGGAAGCTGTAGTCCCCGCGTCTGGGCGATACTGCCCGCGGACGACTCACTCGCCACCAACTTTGATGCGAATCCGACGATACTCCATCTGGCCGCGGTCGGCTTCCAGCCCGATGGGGCCGCTTGGCGGGAGTGAGCGTGTGAACTCGAGCGGCTCGCCGTTGCAGGCGCAAGTCGCGACGTCACCCTTCACCACGATGTCGATCTCGTTCCAGTCTTGAGGCCGATACTGCTTGAGTTCCTTGTACGGTCCGGCCACCAAGTAATCGCGACACTGCAGTTGCGGCTTACGGAGGAAGATGCCGCTGTCCGCGTCGACCCCCGCGCGGAATTCCAGCTTGAGATGAAAGTCGCTGGGAAACTCGCGGGTGGTCCAAAGTTGAGCCAGTCCCTTACCTGGGTTCACGACGATGCGGCCATCTCGGGCGGTATAACGTCCGTCGCTGGCATGCTGCTTTCCATCGAAGGGCTCGCCGTTCTCGTAATGCCAGCCGGTCAGATCGGTCTCGTTCAGCAAGGGCTCGAAGTCAGCTTCCATCTCGTACGCGCGATCCGATTGAAACGGCGAAGCAGGCAAGCCGGATAGGTTGTACAGGTTGATATCCGGCACGTTGCTCCAGCCATAACGCACGATCGATGGCTCGGCGACCGAGTCGCTGAAAACGATGACCTTATCGCCTTCGATCGTCGCGCTGGCGGCAACGAAATTGCCATCGGACCCAGCAACGGTAAAACCTTTCAAGTCGCCGTCCTTGGCCACCAAGCCGCCGCCGAGGTGCTTCATGGTCAGCGTCGCTTTGCTGCCGTCAACCGAAATCGAATCGTACGTCGGGCCGGAGTATTCAATATCCTCGCCATAGGTCAACGCTCGCGCGGCGAGCCCCAGTCGCTCGCCGATCGGCTGCTTCTGCTTGGGGTGAATGTCGGTTGGATGGCCGATGTCGATGGTGACTGCCATCGCAGTGTTCTGGGTCGTCTCGGTGGTCAGCCGTTGCGCCTCGCGAATTTCGGGCGACATGCCTTGATGCGGCGTAATCTGAACGAAGTAGAACGGAAAGTCACCTTGCCCCCAAGCCTTGCGCCAGCTGCCGATCATGGCCGGGAACAGAGTTCGATACTGTTCGCCGCGCCCTGAATTCGACTCACCCTGATACCAAATCGCGCCGCGAATCGCGAACGGTTGCAACGGCGCGATCGAACCGTTGTACAAGCCGCTCGGCCGGTTATTGCTCATGCTCGGATGCTGGGGCGGTTGCGGCTTGCGAGGCGGGTTGGTTCCCGTCGCCTTCGCCTTTGCCAATGCAGCCTCGTGCTTCTTGAGCAGTTCCGGTTCCCGTTGCGTGTAAGCTTCCAAGACCTGTGGGTAATTCTTGACTCGCTCGGCCTGTTGCTCGAGCAGCGGCAGGAGTGTCGGATTTCGTTCCAAGTCAGCTCGCGCGATCCACGCTTCGGCAACCGTTCCACCAACTGCCGACTTGATCAATCCGACGGGAACGCCGAGATGCTCGCGAAGATGCTTGCCAAAATAATAGCCCACTGCCGAGAAGTTACTTGCCGATTGCAACGAGTCGACTTGCCAATCACCTCGGATCGTCGCTTGAGGTTCATCGACGGCATGAGCCCCCGCGGCAAACAAACGAAGCTGCGCGTCTCCCGCGGCTGCGATCGTTGCCGGACCGTTGACGGAGCCATTCAGGCCAAAAGCCATGTTGGACTGCCCGCTACAGATCCAGACTTCGCCGACGAGCACGTCGTCAACCATCGCCTCCTCGTCGCCGACAGTGACTGTCAGTGTGCGGCCTTCGGCGGAAGCGGGCATCGCGTCGAGCTTCGCCGACCAATTCCCTTGATCGTCAGCAGTAGCTTGTTTTGTCTGGCCCGCGAATTGCACTTCGACCTGCTGTCCGGCCTCGGCGGTTCCCCAGACCGGAACGGCCATCTCACGCTGCAAGACGCCGTGGTCCTTGAACAGGCTTCCCAGCGACAATTCGGCGGCGGCGATGCTCGGGACGAGGAGCAACGCAAGAACGATCACGCAGCGTAAAGGCTTAGCAGGTCTCATGGCGTTGGTTCCCATCTAAGAATGAAACAGGCAGCGGGGCGGATGGTGTAGCTCGCAATAAACTAGCCACTTGGGCTGCCGCACGCCACCCAGTCAGCAAATTCCATGACGTTTCCGGTCGTCAATCCCGCCTTTCCAGTGACGCCCGATCTGTGTACACCAAAGGCTTCGCAAATCAAATAGAAGGATTAGCCCGGATTATTCATCAGCCGCTTGGCGCTAGCCTGCGGTTCTCGCGAACTTCTTCGAGAGAACCGCACGCGATCGCGTGGCGGCTGATTTGCGCGGTGTTTCGGGCAATCTAGCCGTACACTCTTTTCACAAACGTATATTTTGAAGAATGCTGACCGGTTCATGAATAATCCGGGTTAGGTGGAAGTCGCATGAAGATTGGCATCGTCGGGTACCAGGGGTCGGGGAAGAGCACGTTGTTCCAGTGGCTGACCGGCGTCGCGCCGGATCCCGCCAAGTCTCACGAGACGCAGAGCGCGATGGCTCCCGTGCCGGACGAGCGGTTCGAGCCGCTGTGCACGATCTACAATCCGAAGAAGACGACTCATGCCGCGTTGGAGATCGTCGACACACCGGGCTTGAGCCGCTCGCACGAAGGAAGTGCCCAAAAGCTCGCGATGATTCGTGAAGCCGGCTGTTTGATCGTTGTTGTTGCGGCGCACGGCGGGGCCGACGCGACGGCGGATCTGAGCAACTTCGACGATGATTTGTTGATCGCCGATCTCGACATTCTGTCGGGACGCGTCGAACGATTGAAGGAGCAGGTCAAGAAGCCTCGCCCGAACCGAGAAGAGCTTCAAAAGGAGTTGGAGGCGATCGAGCCGCTGGTCCCGGCGCTGGAAGAAGGGAAGCAGCTTCGCGATCTCGGACTGACCGTCGAACAACTCAAGGCAACTCGTGCCTTCAAGCTGTTTTCCGAGAAGCCTCGGTTGGTCGTCTTCAATATCTCCGATGACGAATCGCCGGCGCGTTATCAAGCCCAGGTTCCGGAAGGGATGCAGGGCATTGCCGTGTCGCTGTCGCTTCAGGTCGAGCTGTCGCAATTGGACGATGCCGAGCGACAAACGTTTTGCGACGAGATGGGAGTTGCTCCGTTCGACCGGGATACGGTGATTCGTCAGATCATGGACGCCTCGGGACAGATGGTCTTCTTCACGGCTGGTGAAAAAGAGGTCCGGACTTGGATGATCCGTCGTGGTGGCACGGCCGTCGAAGCCGCTGGCAACATTCACACCGACTTGGCGAACGGATTCATCCGCGCCGAAGTGATGACCTGCAACGACCTGATCCGCCTCGGCAGCGAGCGCGAGATCAAAGCTCACAACCTGATGCGGCAGGAGCACAAAGAGTACGTAATCAAGGACGGCGACATCTTGCTGATCAGACACAATTAGCGTCGAATTCGAATTTAAGGACTTTATGTTGGTGCATTATCGTAGCGATCACACTCCGTCGTGATGAGCCGGGTCGGGTGGAGGTGGAGCCAGAAACCAACTCGAATTCCATGTGGACTCAAACGTGAATGGCTCATCTCGGCGGAGCGAGATGGCTACCTTGGGAGGCCCAATGCTCCGGATATTGAACTTCACAGCGATCCTGATTTCCTTGGCCTCGTTTCTCGATGCCGAAGATACTCTTCCCACTTTGGACAAAACGGTCGCCGATAAGATCAGCTATCGTGCTGACGTTTGGCCGATCTTGAAGCGGCATTGTTGGGGTTGCCATTCGGGCGAGGTCGTGTTGCTTGATCTCTTGGGTGAACAACCCCCACGACGCTCGCCGACTGAGAGCGATTTGCTTTCACATGTCGAGTTCAGTTCCGATGGCAAATTGCTGGTGCGGTGGGCGTGACAAAGCAACGAAAGTCTGCTCCGTTGAGACTGGCGAACTGTTGCGATCGGTCGACGGTTCGACGGAGTTGATCAGCAGTGTTGCCGGGGACGGTCAGTTCGCAATTGGCGCGGGGAAGGCGAGGATTCGGAGCAGTAGGTTGCCAGCTTGGAATTGAAGTACAGCGATTCCGGATTGCAGCTCCGCCACGTTAGACAAAGAGTTCGCGGACTACGTTACCTTCGACATCGGTCAGACGGAAATCGCGGCCGGCGTAGCGGTAGGTCAGACGTTCATGGTCCATACCCAACGCGTGCAACAGCGTCGCGTGCAGGTCGTGGATGTGGACCTTATTCTCGGCCGCGTAGTAGCCGTAGTCGTCGGTCGAACCGTAGCGAAAGCCGCCTTTCGTGCCGCCGCCGGCCAGCCACATCGTAAAGCCCTCGGGGTTGTGGTCGCGACCGTCGGTGGTTTCGGCGGTTGGTGTGCGGCCGAACTCGCTGCCCCACCAGATGAGTGTATCGTCAAGAAGTCCGCGCTGTTTCAGGTCGGTCAGCAGACCGGCGATCGGCAGGTCCACTTCGCGAGCGTTCTTCTCGTGACCATTCTTCAGGTCCGAATGCTGGTCCCACTGCACTTTGTCGTCGTTGTGAGTGACTTGAATGAACCGCACGCCTGCCTCGGCGAAGCGGCGAGCCAACAGGCACATGCGGCCAAAGTTGGCCGTCACAGGATCGTCCATCCCGTAGAGCTTCCGAGTCGTCGCGGATTCGCCCGACAGATCCTCGACTTTTGGGATCTCTGACTGCATGCGAAAGGCCAGTTCAAATGAGTTGATCCGCGCTTCCAGTGACGCCTCCGAACCGGACTGGGCCAGATGCTTGCGATTCATCGCAGTCAACCGGTCGAGTTGCAGACGTTGAATTTCGCGCGGCAGTTTCGAATTCTGAATGAACTTCACACGTGCCTGATCCGATGGCACGCTGGCATCTCCGAGTGCCGTCCCATTGTGTGCAGCGGGCAGGAATGCGGAACTCCAGTTGTTGATTCCGCCAAACGCCAGCGTCGGGCAGATGGTCACGAACGCGGGCAGATTCGAGTTTTCCGTGCCCAGGCCGTAGCTCACCCAGGAGCCCATGCTGGGCCGGATGAAACTGTCACTGCCCGTGTGCAGCTTCATCATCGCTCCTCCGTGAGCGGGATTCGTGCCATACACCGAATGCACCATGCAGAGGTCATCGACACGCTCGGCGAGTCGCGGGAAAAGCTCGCTGACCCACAATCCGCTCTCGCCGTATTGCCGGAACTTCCAGGGTGACTTGAGCAGGTTGCTGGTTGCGTTGAATTGGACTCGCGGCTTGGCGAACGGCAGCGGCTTGCCGTTATCGCGAGTCAGCAATGGTTTTGGATCGAATGTGTCCACCTGCGAGGGACCACCGGACATCAGCAAGAATATGATCCGCTTGGCCCTCGCCGCCATGTGTGGCAGCCTGGCCGCGAGCGGATTGTCAATCGCCGCGTGGGTTGGCGACTGGTCAGCCAACATCGACGCGAGGGCAAGCGAACCAAATCCAACGGCTGACCGCTGCAGGAGCATGCGGCGCGAGACGAGAGGTGCGATGTCGTGTTGATTCATTTTCGGCTCAGAATGTCGGGACTCATGCATTGATCAGCCGCTGGGCGATAGCCGCGGTTCCACGCGAGAAGCGGACGCGATCGCGTTCCGGCTAATGATTCTCGATCGACCCTCATTTCACATAGATGAATTCATTCGCGGCAAGCGCGACGTGGCAGAGCGTGGCCCAGGCTTGTCGTTGGCGCTGGTCCGTGTCTGACTCGGTGGATTCGACTTGAGCCACTTTCGCCAGGAAGGCTCGATCAGCCTGTCGTTCATCGGCCGTTGGTTCGCGGCCGAATGCGATGACGTACAGTCGCGCGAGACGTTGATCATCGTCGGGCGAATCGCTGAGCAAGCGGTCGGCGAAGTCGGTGGCGGCCTGCATGACGAAGTCGCTGTTGAGCATCAGCAACGCTTGCGATGCCACGACGGTGGTCGCTCGATTGCCGGTCGATACGGCGGGATCGGGGAAGTCCAGCAACTGAAACAGATCGAAGACGTTGTTGCGGACGATCGGCAGGTACAAGGAACGGCGGCGGCTGTCGTAGGTCGTCAGGTCCTTGGAGGTGTGGTCGAAGAAATACGCGCGATTCTTGAGTTTCAATAACGAGCCACCCATCGTCTCATCCAATTGCCCGCTGGTCGCCAACAGCGCGTCGCGCACGGCTTCGGCTTCCAGTCTGCGCACTTCTGCTCGGCTGAAGAGGTGGTTTTCGGGATCGTTGCTGACCGTCTCGGCAGTGGGAGCGCTCGCCTGTTGATACGTGCTCGAATTCAAAATCAGCCGATGCAGCGACTTGACCGACCAGCCATCGGCGATGAACCGGCGAGCCAGCCAATCGAGCAATTCGGGATGCGATGGTGCCTCGCCTAGCAACCCAAAATTATCGGTCGTGCGCACCAGCCCGTTGCCGAAATGCCAACGCCAGACGCGATTGACAAAGACGCGCGCGGTCAGCGGGTGCCGAGGATCGACCAGCCATTCGGCCAGTTGCCGGCGACCGCTTTCCTGGTCGGTGAACGGTGGCACGCGCGGGCCGCGCAAAACCGGCGGTGTGCGTCGCGGGACGATGTCGCCCAGCTCGAGCGGATTGCCGCGGACATGAATCGCGATGTCGGTCACTTTGTCTTCCGTGACACCCATCGCCGACGGCAACTCCGGCCCGGCCTTCTCCAGCGCGGCAAGTTCGTCTCGCAGTTTCTTGAGTTTGTCTTTCTCCGTGTCGGCGACACATTCGGCGATGGCAGTTTTCTTCGCCGCGACGTTCGCCTCAAACTCGGTTTTCATCGCAGTTGCTTTAGCGGACGGCAGCAGATGTTCGTGCCACTCGGCAACCTTAACGTACTTGCGCATGGTCAGCGTGCTTTTGAAGATGCCCGCCAGGGCGTAGTAGTCCGCCGTGGCAATCGGATCGAACTTGTGGTCGTGACAACGAGCGCAGCCAAGTGTCAAACCGAGAAAAGCCCGGCCCAGTGTGTCGAGTTGTTCGTCGATGATGTCCATTCGCATCTTGGCCTGATCGGTTTCGGCGAGAACCTTCGGCCCGATGCTGAGAAATCCGGTCGCGATCAACTGCTCATGCTGCTGTGTTTCGCCGTTGAATGGCATTAAATCGCCAGCCAACTGCTCGACGACAAACCGATCGAACGGCTTGTCGCGATTGAACGCCGCGACGACGTAATCGCGATACCGCCAAGCGTTGCCCTGCGCGACGTTTTCATCGAATCCGTTCGAGTCCGCATACCGCGCGACATCCAACCAATGTCGTCCCCAGCGTTCGCCGTACCTCGGCGATGCCAACAGGCGATCGACGATTCGCGCAAACGCGTCGGGCGACTCGTCCGCGAAATACGCGCCGATCTCGTCCGGCGTCGGCGGCAGGCCGGTCAAATCAAAGGTGACCCGGCGGATGAGCGTCCGTTTGTCGGCTCGCATCGTCGAGGAGAGCCCCGCAGCTTCGAGCCTCGCGAGGATGAAATGGTCCAACGCCGAATGCGGCCATTTCGAGTTGGTGACGACGGGCACGGACGGCTCGGCGAGCGGCAGAAACGCCCAGTGCTTCGGATCGCGAGTGCGCTCGGCTGCACCCGCGGTCGCGGGGAACGGAGCGCCCATTTCGACCCAGCGGACGAGTGCCGCCACCTGCCGAGCCGTGAGCTTGTCATCTTTCGGCATTTTGAGGTCGTCGTCCACCTGACGGACGGCGCGGATCAGCAGACTCTTGTCAGGTTCACCCGGGACGATGGCCTCACCAGAGTCGCCTCCTCGCAATAACGCCTCGCGTGAATCCAGCCGCAATCCGCCCCACTGTTTCTTATCGCCGTGGCATTTGAAACACTGCTCGGCCAGCAACGGACGGACATTGGTCTCAAAGAATTGGATCTGCTCAGCTGTCGGACGTTGCTCCCCGACCGCCGGTTCGTCGGCGGCCAGCATGACACACATCAGCACCACAAGCATTATCTGATCTCCACCGGAAAAGCTCTGTTCGAACACGCTGGTTACGGGGCTCTGCCTCGTAACCCACTGTCCCTGAGGCTCCGCCTCGCAAGCCCGGCAGAGCCGGGAAGACAGTGCATTCCCAAGCCGGAGCCTGGGAACGAGATCGTATCCAGTCCAACCGATCTGATATCCAGCCTGCCGTCGACAGATTGGATTGTACTCTCTACTCAATGACAGGTTCAACGACGCGAGGCGTTTGGTGTCCGGCAACAGATGGTGGATCATTGTGCTGCTGATGGGTTACGCAGCGCTCGGGCATTTCAATCGCGTCGGCATCTCGGTCGCTGGCGACGAGATGTTTATCCCGAAGCTCGGCATCGCTGAAACTCGGATGGGGTCGGTCTACACGGCCTGTCTGATCGTCTATACGATCGGGATGTTGCCAGGCGGCTGGCTGATCGACCGCATCGGATCGGGGCGGGCATTGACGTTGATTGGGCTGACGATGGAGATCTTCGTTGTGGTGACCAGCGTATTGGGTTGGGTGACCGGGCCCCGGTGTTGTCGTCCTCAGCGTGCAACGGCAGCCGGTAACGTACGTCGGTTGCGCCCACCGAAGCTTCGTATCCTTCCGCGATCGCGACTCCTGGCGGTTAGCCCGCAGCGCGCGGCGACAATCGCGGTTGGCACCGGGAATCGTCATGTCGCGTCATCAGATTGACATCAGCGGCGCAAGTCGCCAGATCCTTGCGCGCGGATGTCGATGTGACGTGTGCCAAACCGACGTGCGCAAACGTCGTCAGGCCCGCCCCACCGAGATGCGGTCAATGGCTGACGTTGGGACAGCCATGTTCGTGTGTGGGATAAAAGCAGAAGTGCATCGGCATCCATTCCGATTGGGAGAATACCGATCAAGTACCCCAATCCCCGGCCCCACCCAAGCCCGATCTGACCTCTCCAACAGGGCAAATGGACTAAACTGTTACAGTCGCAGACTCGCCAATATATGCTGACCCCGGGTATGTCCCCCATGGTAAACCATTCCGCCGGGTGCAATTCGTGCTGTTCTAGGCATGGGCACAATCTAGCAAAACTCCCCAACTTGTCACGAACTGGACCTCTCCCCGTTTCTTGTCTTACCAGCGTCGCAACCGCCAAGCACGAAAGTCTCACACGAAAACTCGGATCGCCAAACTGAAGTTGTTGGGCATTGATCCCGATCGCATCAAAACGTGCATCTCCCCACTCCCCGAATGATCCGTTATCCTCTATTCAAACCCAGAACTTCCATCTTCAAGGAAAAAAAGTGGCGCTGTCCACTTAGTCAAGGCAACGTAATTGCCATCGTGGCGAAACTGCCAAAACCCCAATTTGCGATTGCCGTCTTTGTTGATCCAACCTTGCTTGTAACGGGGCAGATTTGTTGCCATGACACAACCCTTTACGGATGCGCCACGACCAAACTAGACTATTGTTGGTGGCTCAGTTTGCTTAGTCGTGGCTGAGTCTCTAGGCTGGTCAGCGTTGAAGCACTGGCCAGCCATTTTTGTTGAGTAAAAGTTGGCAACCAATAGCCAACTGACCTTTACTCAACGTCGTCGAGCTGACAATACGTTGGTGAAATTACAAGGCACTTATCCAACGAGTTCATTTACGTAGATTGAGGACCGCCGGATGAATGCCGATCAATTACCTCTCACGCGCCGCGAAGCGATCTCGCGATTGGGAAGCGGGTTCGGGGGCGTCGCGTTGGCGGCGATGTTGGGTGAGTCGCGAGAAGCCGATGCGGCTCCGACCGCAGCTCAGTACGACGTAATGCCGAAGAGACCGCACTTCGAGCCGCGAGCCACCGCCGTCATACAACTTTTCATGCACGGTGGTCCGAGTCACGTCGATTTGCTTGATCCGAAACCGATGCTGAACAAATATGACGGCACGACTGCGCCCGGCGAAGTCAGCGACGACGAGGCCCGCACGACGTATCTTCTCGGCAGCCCGTTCAAGTTCCGCAAGCACGGCGAAAGTGGTCTTGAGTTCTCCGAGATCTTGCCGAATATCGCTCGGCACGCCGACGAGATCGCGGTGATTCGATCGATGTTCGGCGAGCATCGCAACCACGAGCAATCGATCTGGCTTGCCAACACCGGCTTGATCCTCAGCGGTCGGCCGAACATCGGAGCGTGGGCCGCGTACGGACTGGGCACCGAGAACCAGAACCTGCCCGCGTACATCGCGTTGCCCGATCCCGCGGGCTTGTCCGTCGATGGCGTTCGGAATTGGAGCAGCGGCTGGCTGCCACCGGTGTATCAAGGAACACCCTTCCGCGCGGAAGGCGTTGCGCTGCCTAATCTGCAACCACGAACACCGCGGCTGCCGGAAGTCGAGCGCGGGCGCATGGAGCTGCTTGCCAAGTTGAACGAGCGACACAAGGCCGTGCGTCCCGGCGAATTGGAACTTGAAGCGCGAATCGCCAGTTTCGAGTTGGCGGGCCGCATGCAGCTCTCGGCACCCGACGCACTCGACTTGTCGCAAGAGACCGCGGCGACGCATCGGCTGTACGGATTGGATCAAGACAAGACGCGGTCGTACGGCCGTCGTTGCTTGATGGCGCGGCGATTGATCGAACGCGGCGTGCGGTTTGTGCAGCTGTTCATGGCAGGCCAGCCGTGGGACACGCATGCCGAGAATGTTTCAGGCACGCGCAATTGCTGCGAGCAAACGGACTTGCCGGTGGCGGGTTTGTTGACCGACTTGCGGCAGCGCGGGCTGCTCGATTCGACGCTCGTGCAATGGGGCGGCGAGTTCGGTCGCACGCCTGGAGCCGAGCAACGCAACAGCAAAGAGCGAGGCCGTGAAGGCCGCGATCATCATCCGTATGGCTTCAGCATCTGGCTGGCCGGCGGAGGCATTAAAGGCGGCCAGGCTTACGGCGCCACCGACGATTTCGGCTACCGTGCGATCGTCGATCGCACGCAAACCGCCGACTTGCACGCCACGATCTTGCACCTGCTCGGCCTCGATCACGAACGCTTGACGTACAGCCACAGCGGTCGCGACGAGCGGCTGACGGACGTTTACGACGCGCATGTGATTGAGCCGTTGATCGCTTGATGAAGTAAACTGAGCTGTTGCGAATCGGGAACGAAGATGATTGAACCACGAAAGGCACGAAATACACGAAAGAAGAAAAGGGATTTCGTTAACAGAAAGATGGATGACAGAAATATCGTAGGAGTTCATTTTTCTGTCATCCCTCTTCGTTCCCTTTCGTGTATTTTGTGCCTTTCGTGGTTGATTATTCTTCTGACAGCGACTTCGTTATCCGCCGCCGACACCGAGCAGTTAGCGTTCTTTGAGAACGATATCCGCCCGCTGCTGATCGAACGTTGCATTGAGTGTCACGGGCTCAAGAAGGCAGAGTCAGGACTGCGGCTCGATACGATTTCGACGGTGCTGCAGGGTGGAGACAGCGGCCCGGCCGTGGTCCCGGGCGCACCTGAAGACAGCTTGATCATCAAAGCCATTCGTCACGAAGACGATCTCCAAATGCCGCCCGACGAGAAACTCGACGATCGGCAAGTCGCGGCGCTCGCGCGGTGGATTCAAGAAGGCGCGGTGTGGCCCGAGGGAATGATGCTCGGCGGAACGGGGCTTAAAGTTCGCGGCGGCCCGATCACTGACAAGGAGCGAGCGTTCTGGTCGTTTCAGCCGGTCGCCGATCCCCCACCTCCTGCGATACAGCCGCCGCAACTTCAAGAAGGGCCGATCAACAGCGACATCGACCGGTTTATCCTCGCGAAGTTACGAGACGCGAAGCTGAACCCGATGCGACCTGCCGACAAACGCGTGTTGATCCGTCGCGCGACGTTCGATCTGACCGGATTGCCGCCCACGCCGGAAGACATCGAAGCGTTTCTCGCCGACGACTCTCCGGCAGCGTTCGCCAAAGTCGTCGATCGCCTGTTGGAAGCGAAAGCTTACGGCGAGCGTTGGGGCCGGCATTGGCTCGACGTGGTTCGCTATTCGGATACGGCCGGTGAAACAGCCGACTATCCGACGCCGCTGTCCTACAAGTATCGCAACTGGGTCATCAACGCCTTCCATGCCGACATGCCGTACGACCAGTTCGTCCGCGAGCAGATCGCCGGTGATATCCTGGCGGATCGGATGATTGCCTTGGCGAGCGGGGGACGTGAGTCCCCTGATTCAGTCGTTCGCTCGGCGTCATCAGGGGACTCACGTCCCCCGCACGCCGAAGAATTACTCGCCCAATACAAAGACATGCTGACTGCCACCGGCTTCATCGCCATCTCGCGGCGATTCGGCTTTGATGTCGAGAACTATCACCACCTGACGATTCAGGACACGATCGATACCGTCGGGCAGGCGTTCCTCGGTCTGTCCTTGGGCTGTGCCCGCTGTCACGACCACAAATACGATCCACTGAACACCACGGACTACTACTCCTGGTACGGCATCTTCGAAAGCACGCGTTATTCCTTCCCCGGCTCGGAAGAGAAGAAGCGGCCTTACGATTCATTCCCCGTGCTGCCGCCAGCGGAAGCCGAGCGAGTCAAGGCCGAATTCGACGCGCAACTCGCGCAGCTCGAAGCGAAGGTCACCGAGTTGGAGTCCGGCGAGAAAACGGCAGCGCTCGAGACGCAGCTCGCCGAGGTACGATCCAAGCGAGACGCGATGAAAAAGGAGGGGCTCTACGAAACGGTTTATGCGGCGATCGAGAAGGCCGATCCGAAGAATGCCTTCCTACAAATCCGCGGCGAGAAACTGAAGCCGGGCGACGAAGTGCCGCGCAAGAACCTGGAGATCCTCGGCGACGACCCGCTGCCCGCCGGCGCAGGAAGTGGCCGGCTGGAAATGGCCGATTGGCTGACGCGCGAAGAAAACCCGCTGCTCGCCCGCGTCATGGTCAACCGCATCTGGCAGCACCATTTCGGACGCGGGCTCGTCGGCACAGAGAACGACTTCGGCGCGCGCGGCGAAGCGCCGACACATCCCGAGCTGCTCGATTGGCTGGCGAGTCGCTTTAAGGACAGCGGCTACTCCATGAAGGCCATGCACCGGCTGATCATGGCGTCCGCCGCGTATCAGCGTTCGAGCGATTACGATGCACATGCCGCCGAGATCGATCCGGACGCCCGACTGTTATGGCGTTTCAATCGGCGTCGCTTGAGTGCCGAGGAGATTCGCGACGCAATGCTGCTGGCCGGCGGCAACCTCGATCCGACGATGGGCGGCGAGCATCCGTTCCCGGCGGTAGAAACCTGGGGCTATACGCAGCATGCACCTTACTACGGCGTCTATCCGACGAAGCGGCGAAGTGTCTACCTGATGCAACAGCGGCTGAAGCGGCATCCGTTCCTCTCGCTGTTCGACGGAGCCGACACAAATGTCAGCACGGCACGCCGCGAGCTGACGACCGTGCCGACACAAGCGTTATACTTGATGAATGACGAGTTCGTACATGAACAAGCGGCGGGGCTGGCAAAGCGATTAATTGGCGAACCCGGTGACCTGAACGCACGAATCCAGGCGGTTTATTCGATTTCCTTGGGGCGTCAGCATGGCACCGCCGAGTTCGCCGAGGCGTCGGACTTTCTGGCTGCTTATCGCGAGGCGCTGGCCGAAACAGATTTGCCTATCGACTCGCGTGACTTGGCTGCCTGGGCCGGTTTCGCGCGGACGCTGTTAACGTGCAACGAGTTTTTGTTTGTAGATTGAGTACGACGATGAATCATCTTCCCACACGACGAGAAGTCCTGACGCAAGCGGCTGGTGGATTTGGTGCGATCGCACTGAACGCGATGTTGGCCGACGAACTGCGGGCGAGCGGAGTTGAAGCAACAGTCGATCCGCTCACGCCCAAGCAGCCGCACTTCGCGCCGAAGGCGAAGCGAGTCATCTTCCTCTACATGACGGGCGGCGTTTCGCATGTCGATTCGTTCGATCCGAAGCCGGAACTGTTCGCCAATCACGGCAAGCAGATCACCGTCGACAACTGGCAAGGCAAGCTCGGCGAGTTCACTCGCTATCTCAAGAAGCCGAACTGGAAGTTCCGACCGGGCGGCAAGAGCGGCATCGAGGTGAGCGATCTGTTCCCGCACGTCCGCGACGTCGTCGATGATCTGTGCGTGATCCGATCGATGGAGTCGGATCACACGAACCACTACGAGAGCACGCTCGGTATGCATTGCGGTTCGTGGACGTTCGCGCGGCCGAGCATGGGCGCTTGGATCAGCTATGGCCTGGGCACCGTCAACCGCAATCTGCCGTCGTTCGTCGCGATCGCCGCGAATGCTCCGTACGCGGGCGCGCAGACTTGGGGCAGCGACTTTCTGCCCGGCTGTCATCAAGGCACTCAAATTATCCCCGGCGAGAACCCGATCCCGAATATCAAACGGCGAGTTCCTTCGTCCAGCTTGCAGGAGTTGGAATTAGAACTGCTCGCCAAGGCCAACAGGAAGCACTTGGAAGAACGAACCGCCGACCGTGCCTTGGAGGCTCGCATTCGTTCGTTCGAGACGGCCTTCGGCATGCAGCGCGAAGCGCCCGAAGCACTCGATTTGTCGAAGGAATCAGAAGCGACGCTGAAGCTGTATGGCATCAACCCGGGCCAAACGACCGGCTTCGGTTGGCAGTGCCTGGTCGGCCGCCGCTTGGCGGAGCGCGGTGTTCGCTTCATCGAATTGATCGATGTCGGTTCGTCCGGCAACTGGGATGCTCATGGCGACATGGCGACGCACGCTCCATTGGCCAAGAACGTCGACCAGGCCATCGCCGCGTTGATCACGGACTTGAAGCAGCGCGGCCTGCTTGACGAGACGCTGGTCGTGTGGACCACCGAGTTCGGCCGCACGCCGTATCACGAGAAGGCCGATCATCCCGGCCGCGAACATCATCATCAGGTCTTCTCTTCGTGGCTGGCCGGCGGCGGCGTGAAGAGCGGCATCGTGCATGGCTCGTCCGACGAGCACGGCATCGCGGTCGCCGAAGACCGCGTCCACGTCCACGACTTCCACGCCACGATCCTGCACTTGCTGGGGCTCGATCACGAGCGGCTCACATTCCGTCACGCTGGCCGCGATTATCGGCTGACGGACGTGCATGGTCAGGTGATTCACGAGATGCTGGTGTGAATCTCATCTTCGTCGCTGTGGAAAATGTTGACTTCGTAGTCTTTCACGGCGATCAGTCTCGGCGGACTCAAGCAAAGCGCAATCGGCCCTTTGGTTCAGGAACGGTTCGGCCAAGTTCTTTCGCGGTCTCGAACCACTCTTGCATGACGACTTCGGCATTCGCAATCGCCTACTGGTAGGTCTTGCCATCCGCCATGCACCCAGGCAATTCCGGGACTTCCGCAATGAATGTCTGGTCGTCGTCGCTCCAGTAAATGATGATTTCATATCTTGCCATGATCTCTCTTTCCTAGCCGGCCGCTTCGACCGGTTCGTGGTAAAGCACCATCAGTTGAGATGCTTTCAAGGCGAGTGACGCGTAGTCGCGGCGGCCGTTGTCGAATTGCGATAGAAATCGAATCGTGCCGGCCAGCCCTGCCCGCTCGCGCAGAGCCTTTAGGCCCTCGCTACGAATCCGCTCAAGTGTCAGCATCTTCCAGTTCCGCGAATCCTGCTGTCACGACTCCCGAAACGCTTTTAGAAATGCGTCTCGGTCGATACCACTCTGCGTGCAAATCGTTCGCAGCGTCGAGCCTTTGATCCGCCGATGGTTCGGCATCGTCAGCGGTGTACTCGTGCCATCTCGGTTCTGCCGAAGCATGGCGATATGTTCTGCCTCGCGCACCGCGGTGAACCTAGTCGCTCAATCGCGCGGATAACTCGCCGCCGCGCCGCGTCCTTGGGAAACTTGGCCATCAAGCCTCCAGTGTCGCTTCGTCAAGGTAAGCATCGAGTACCGGTGATTCCGATTCGAGCACGTCGCTTCCGAAGGTGTCGATGTGAAAGCGGATTGCGGACTGGACATCGGCCATCGCCTCGTCGTACGTATCACCCTGTCCTACGACGACCCCTTTCAAGCCCAGCGGATAGGCGACAAAGCCGTCCGAATGTTTTTCTACGATTACTTTGAGCTGAGACATGCGGCACCTCATCAAGTGGGAAATTATCACGCTTCACTTTCCATTATGACACAGACGTGGCCTCTTCGACGATGCGGATTTCCTCGTCCGTCAAGCCGTACAACTCGTACACCAACCGGTCAATCTCACCGTCCGTCGCCGAAATCTGACGCGATAACGCCGTCCGCACAGCTATTCTCCCACAGGCATCCAATTGCCGCTGTGGTAGTGTTCGAGGAATTGAATCGCTGCGTTGCGATCCTGAAATTGCGCGTCGATCCGATCGTCATTGTCGTAGCGGATCTGAATCTCATATCTCAACAACTGTGCCAATCCGTCGGCCTCGTTGTAATCGCGGACGAAAGTGATGGCATCGGCAATAGATAAATATTCGCGAGCGTTGCCGTGCAGCGGAATAATGCGAACCGAGGAAAGTTTCCGCTTCACCGCAGATTCGAGTGCCGCCATGAACTTCGACACGGCGTCGCGATTAGTTTCCAGAAGGCTGTTCCAGACCTCCGCCCGTTTTTTTTGCCGTCAGTCGCTGCCACTTCTTTTGCTTTTTGCTGAATTCCGCATCCGAAGTGGTTTCGCCAAAACTCGCGTCGATGCCAACCAGTTTGAACGCCTCAATGATTGTGGAGTACTCGAAGTACAGCAAGTGAAAACCGAGGGACTGAAGTTGTTCCAGCGCGCCGCTCGTGTAAACCCCCACGAGAAAGCAACCCATGAATGGCGCGCTGCGATAATGGCGGTCGCGAAGAGGCAACACCGCGC
Organism: Planctomycetota bacterium; assembly: GCA_027622275.1. Lineage (GTDB taxonomy): Bacteria > Planctomycetota > Planctomycetia > Pirellulales > Pirellulaceae. Next base: position 19,536 of record JAQBZB010000044.1, read on the forward strand.
CCTGAATCTCCTGAGCCTTGTTGCGGGAATGTTTGGTGTACCGTCGCCAAGCACTCTCGATGAACGCGACGGGCGTGCCGACAGTGTCATCCGTTCCGCCTCGCTCGAAAACATAATCGAGGTCGTGCGCATTGCGGTAGTCATCGACCCATTTGACCTTCTTGCCACGTCGCGCCGGGCGAGCCCCTTTCCTGTCGAGATAGAGGCCATGCCGTTCAGCAAATTCCTGCAATAATGGCTCAATGGCCTGCTCACACCATTCTCCTAGCGTCTGTCCGAACTTGTGGCCTTTTGCTTCAGCCATGAATCACCCTGTGACCCACAGTCGCCCTTCGCACAGCGGAACGCGGTGTTTCCGGTTCTTCCATTTGACGTTCCGGTCGCGTGTTTTCTCGAAACGCCATTCCTTGAATCCCGCAGCAAGCGCCAGTGCCCCTAGCCACTCGATGACCGGCACGTAAACGCCGTAGGGTGCGAGTCGCCGATGACGAAACACAATTCGCAAGGCGACTCGCACACTCGGCGGAGCGCCTGCCAGACATGCGCGAGATCGGAGAAGTAGCATGCAACCATCAAGTGGTAAGTCTTCTTCCCACCCTTCGAGAGGCGAGTAACGGCGAGTTCTTCGCAAATCGGCGTGATCTCCTTTCGGATGGGTGCCAAGTGATCTGCCGCGAGCGTCTCTTCAAGATCGGCGGCCGAGTTGGGGACATGTTGAGTGCAAGAACGGACGAGGTGTCGACGGACGGCTTGTTGCAAGTCCCCCCAACCATCGATTTCGCGCATGAATGACATTTCCAAGCGAGTTGCGTCGGCGTAATCGTAGTTGTTGGGGTAAGGCGGAGACGTGATAACTAGATTGACACTGCCGCTGGGAACGCCTTCGCACGTACGCGCATCGCCTTCGATGAGTTCGGCTCGTGGCAATTGGCCGCCTCTCGTCCTCCGCATGTCACGGAAAATGGTATCTGTCTGTTGAGAAAATGCGGCAAAGGGCTCTTCCGTTTTACTTTTTGTTTTTCGTGGCAGAACGTACTGCCAGTTTGCGGTACCCACATGCGAAGTCCGTCGAAGGATGCTGACGAGCGTCAACCAAGTCAGCTCAGACGCTGGTGAATTGTCTTGCTGATCTTCAAACGCGAGTCGGAGCCGGTCCAAGTCGGCCAAGGTTCCATCTCGGTAACATTTGCGAATGAGCGGAGGATACTCCTCGACCGATCCGATCCGTTCTTTTGCCATCGCCAGCACCGTACGGGCGAAATCACGATAGGCGGTCGGATCGGTGGACCTCGCCAACTTCGCGCGGGCCAAGCGACTGATGAAGGGATGCGACTCCGCCCCATAACTTTCGACACCCTCGTCCTGAGCGGCCAGCAAAGTTGTACCGGAACCTGCGAAAGGATCAAAAACGCGAATACCTTGATCGCGAGATACTCGTTCTGCGATCAACTGCTGAGCCCAACTTGCCGAGAATCCCGCGCTGTACCGGAACCAGCGATGGACCGGCAACCGCATATTGTCGATGAATGTCGAGGCGTTTCGTTTCGATTGCTCCGACTGCTCGGTTCCAAAAAGCGTCAGTTACTTGGTCGCATTTAGCACGGCATCATTTCCGCGTTCCCATCGAACCCTTGAACCTCGTGAATTGTAGTGGAATACCGTGCTAGGTGACACCGGTCGCCGATTAGCAACACGCTTACGAAACCGAAAAAGAGAGTCCGCGGTGAGCGGTTCGAGTTTTCGTGAACGACGTCCTTATAGGCTTCAGCGCTGCCTTGCTTGTTGTCGATGTCCCAACCGAGGGCTTTAAAGAACGGATCGATGAATTCGCGGCGCAGCTCGGTCTCGCCGTACGACGGCAAACGGTAGCTGTCGTACTGCTCGCGGAAGCGATGCACTAAGTCGACGATTTCCTTGGGTGCGCCCACGCGATTCGTTCTCCAAGAGTCGGACGTCCTTGACAGAGGGAAAGTTTGTACTGCTGCGTGCATCGAGTCAATGAGAGAACAGAAGGCAGCTAGCCGGTGGTTAGGTTTGCCGCAGTCCGATCGTCGGCTGACCGATGTGCATGGTGAGGTGGTGAGGCCGATCCTGGTGCAGCTGCGGTCGCTCGCAAGCTACGGCTTGCGCTCGATCCACAGAAACACACCGTTGTACGGTTCGTCCGGCTCCATGCCGGTACCTGGGGGCACGTGCTTCCTAAAATAAAGGCGAATCACTTCCAGCGGCTTGTCGCAGGGAGCCTGCGTCGAGCGATTGTAGTAGCGGCCCCAAGCACCGACGCCACTCGGAATCCAGTCGCCTGATTCGGACACATGCATCGCGAGTCTGCCATCGCTGATCGCGCGTGCGGAAAGATGGTCGCCGCGGAGCGTCTTCTCCAATGAGATAATATGCTGTCCGGCAGCCAGATCTACCATGTGCTCGGTTTCCGGAAAGATCTTTGGGTCAATTTCTCCGGTTGCCAGTTTCAAGACGTAGAGGTCTCCTTCCGGAAGATGGACGTCCCAAACGTGGTCTCCGTACCACTCTTCGTGCCGTTCGACGATTGCGTATTGACTCGGATCGTTGACCAGCAGCTCACGTGCGAGTTCACGTAGCGAATCGAGTTCAGCATCCATACGCACCGCTTCCGACTTCATGCGGAAGTAAGCAGTCCAGACGCCGACGACCGCCATCAGCAACAGCAGCGTCGCTATGTTCCACTGCAAGAACTTGCGTCGATGCAGCGGCGCAATTCCTGGTGCCGCCAACGCAACTGGCTCTGAATCAGTCATACCTCACTCGCCTTTGCGCTCTTGTTTGGCCCAGGCATCTTGCGAGCCGAAACGGACGACGATCGCCGTCTTGGCTTTAGCTCCTGGCTGCGACAATTGATTCGACATGATGCTTAGCATCGTCACGACTTCATCCGGCTCGACCACTCTCACCTTACCCACGCCGAGTTGCTGAACGTGACGCGCTTCCGAGCGATCGAGCAACTCCGGTTCAAGGGCACCGCTTTCTATGCGGCTGCTGAATTTCACCTTATGCCACACTACCCATTGACCATCGATCTTCCGGAACCGCACACGGAAGATTTCCGTTTGCGACTCATGCTGCATGCTGCTACTCGAATTGGAACCATTTCGGAAATCCGTGATCTCCCACTTCGAATTGAACTTTGGCGGTGTGTAGACCTGCCACGCAAAATCGAGCGGATCGTTGGTCTCAAGGGCAAGCACGTGGACTTTGGCGGCGTCTTCAATCGGCAGTCGCCTCACCTTCGCCGTCAGCCGCGTGTACTCGTCGCGCGTGGCATTGTACTTCGTGCTGGCGTGCGTCACGAAATAGACGCCGGCGATTATCGTCAGCAGCAACAGAATGTTGAGTATTCGACTCACCTTGATTGACGCCGCCGTGTTGTGTGATGCCGGTAGCTCGCAATCGCGTTCGCAGGCTGATCGTCGATCGGTTATTATAGGGCGGTAACCCCGCGGTGTGTTCTACGAAATGCCGAAGAGCGAACGGAGGCCTGCGTGTTGTCGCTGAATGACCAGCCGACCAAGTTGTGCGATGGATTGTCGCGGCGCGAAGTCTTGCGCATCGGCGGGCTGAGCGCGATGGGGTTGTCGCTGCCGAATCTGCTCCAGGCACGTGAAACCGCTCCGCTGGGCATCCCGCCGACCGACAAGACCTTCGGCCGAGCCAAGAACGTCATATTCCTCTATCTAGCAGGCGGGCCTCCTCAGCACGAAACGTTTGACCCAAAACCGGACGCGCCTGCCGACATCCGCGGCCCTTTCAATCCGATCAGCACCAACGTACCCGGCATTCAGTATTGCGAGCTGCTCCCGCGAACTGCGGCGATGGCCGACAAGTTGGCGATCGTCAGGTCGATGGCGACCGACGATAACACGCACTCGTCGAGCAGTCATTGGGTGCTGACCGGATACAAATACGTGGGGCCGAATCCGCGGACGATTCAACCGACCGATTGGCCGTACTTCGGTTCGATCATCAAGCGTTACAAGCCGAGCGAGATTCTGCCGCCGCTGTCGACGGTCTGGATTCCCGACATCATGCGGCTGAATGAAAACGTCACACCCGCCGGTCAGACAGGCGGTTTTATGGGAAGCGAGTGGGACCCCGATCGTTTCGTTGGCGATCCGTCGCAGTCTGGCTATCAAGTCAATGGCCTGTCGATGGGGGAACAGCTGCCCACGGAATTGCTCGCGCGTCAGAACCTGCTCGCCAAGATAGAACGACCGTTCGACGCGGCGCGGCGCGGTCCGAACGTTCAGCTGTTTGACAAATTTCAGCAGCAAGCCTTCGACCTGCTCACATCCGGCCAGGCACAAGAGGCGTTTGCGATTGAAAAGGAGCCCGCGCACGTTCGTGAACGGTACGGCAACAACCGCTGGGGGCAATGCGTGTTGCTGGCGCGGCGGTTGGTCGAGGCGGGCGTGCGGTTGGTCCACGTACAGTGGCCTCGCGAGCCGGGTGACAACGCGGTCGACAATCCGCTGTGGGACACGCACGCACAAAATGCCGACCGCGTGGAAGACGTACTGTGCCCGACGTTTGACGTCGGCTTCTCGGCCTTGATCGAGGATCTGGATCAGCGCGGGTTGCTCGACGAAACGCTTGTCGTTGCCATCGGAGAATTCGGCCGGACGCCAAAGATCAACGCCAACGGAGGCCGCGACCATTGGGGGCCGGTGTTCAGCTGCGCGCTGGCGGGTGCAGGCATCAGCGGCGGACAGGTGTATGGCAAAAGCGATGTGCAAGGTGGGTATCCAATCGAGGATCGCGTGCAACCAGGCGAGTTGACGGGAACGATCTTTCACTTGCTGGGAATCGATTATCAATCGGCGTTCGCCGACCGCGAAGGGCGCGAGCATCGGCTGACGGAAGGCAAGCCGCTGTTCAAGCTGCTCGGGACGGAACCAGCCACCGACAAGCGAGTCGCGAGTACGGGCGACGTCGCGCGTGTTCCACCGTTCGATCCCAGCATCACGCTGATGCATTCCGACTTCGTAGGCATCGAGCAACTCAAGCCGATTGACGCGCCGTCCCGCCCCAAGGGCTGGCGTGCGTCGCCCGTGTCTAGCGATGGCTTGCATTTGGTATTTGGTGCGACGGTCGTTAACAATCAAGCCGCCGTCGGGTTACATGCTGCCGCTGGCGAGGCACCAGTCACGATCAAACAGGGAGACATCGCGATACTAGTGCAAGAAGTACGCAGCCCCTTCGCCGGGACTTACACGTTGCGCGTTCGGTTGCGTGGCGAGGCGTCATCCGAGGAGGAGTTCGGCAAATGGTTTCCAAAACACTTCGCCTGCCGGTTGGAGATGTTCCAATACACCGAGGCAACCAAGAACGCCTCGAATCGGAAAGCACTGGCAACGTTCGACGTGCCACTCGCTTTCGCCGCGGACGACGATGCGTTCGAGACGTTTGAATTGACGAAAGAGTTCATCAACGCCAGCCCTGGCGGGAATTTTTCCTTCGGCCTTGGAATGGGGATTGCCGTGATCGTCGAGAAGAAGTCGGAGGGAACCTTGGAACTTACGCCCGACACTTCGCCGCTGGCGCGCATCCGCGTCGCCGATGTGCAACTCGACTTCGTCGGCAAGCTGGTGAATGAGAAGGTGAAAGTGTGACGCGACCGCGATCCCAGCTGACGACACGAACCTTACTCTTGTTGGCGACGCTCGCTGGTTCGGCAAGCCCGCTCGTCGCCGCCGACGATCGTCCGATTTCGTTTCGCTACGATGTGCTGGCGGCGTTGTCAAAGCAAGGTTGCAGCGCGGGTGCGTGTCATGGTTCACCGAATGGGAAGGGCGGCTTTCGACTATCGCTGCGGGGATTTGATGCCGAACTGGATCGCTTGACGCTCTTGCGCGAAACGACCGGGCGACGGATCGATTGGCTGGAACCGGCCAGCAGCCTGCTCTTGCTCAAACCGACGATGCAGGTCGCGCACGGTGGCGGTCGCAAACTACACAAAGATGACCTCGCTTACCGCATCCTCCACGATTGGATCGCAGCCCAGTGTCCTGACGATCCGAGCGACGCACCGAGTTGCGTGCGTATCGAGATGGAACCCTCGACCGGTGAATTGACCTGGCCCGCGCCGGAACAGCAACTCGCCGTGCGGGCGTTCTTCAGCGATGGCACCACGCGTGACGTCACATCGCTGACGATCTTCACTTCGTCGGACGATCTAGTCGCCACGGTGAATGCCGCCGGCTTGGTCAGCGGTCTTGCTCGCGGTGAAACAAGGATCATGGCTCGCTATCTAGACTTCATCGACACGACGGACCTGCAGCTGCTCAAGCCCATCGAGGGATTCGAGTGGGACGCGCCGCCGGGGAACAACTTCATCGATCGTCACGTGTTCGCGCGGCTAGCGAAGCTCCAGATTCAACCGTCGCCCGGTTGTAGCGATAGCGAGTTCATCCGCCGCGTCCATCTCGACGTCGTGGGAATCCTGCCGCCGCGAGCCGACACCGAGTCGTTTCTGGCAGACAACGACACGGAGAAACGCCAGAAGCTGATCGACCGGTTGCTGGAGCGGGAGGAGCACGCGGAGTTCTGGGCGCAGAAGTGGAGTGACTTGCTGCGCGTCAAGTCGAGCAAACTGAGTGCGAGCGGTGTCCACAAATTTAATCGCTGGATTGTGCAAGCCGTGCGCGAGAATATGCCTTACGACCGCTTTGCCACAGAGTTGCTGACCGCTCGTGGCAGCACCTTCACGAATCCACCCGCCGGTTTCTACCGCGCGATCGCCGACCCGAACGACTGTGCCGAATCAGTCTCGCAGTTGTTTCTCGGCATTCGCATTCAATGTGCGAGGTGCCATAACCATCCGTTCGATCAGTGGTCGCAAGACAATTACTACGGGATCGGCGCGTTCTTCAGCCGCGTGCAGCGAAAGCCGGTTGGCGAAAGTGGTGAAGTGTTTGTGTGGCTCGACCGTGCCAGCGAAGCGACGCAACCGCGCACGGGCCGGCAGATGAAACCCTGGTTGCCGCTCGCGGGAGAGGTGGATGTCCCCGCGGAGCAAGATCGACGCGAATTATTGGCGGACTGGCTGACGGCACCGGAGAACCCCTACTTCGCGCGCGTGGCGGTGAATCGCATCTGGGCGCATCTGATGGGACGCGGCATGATCGATCCAGTGGACGATTTTCGTGCCGATAATCCGGCTTCGCATCCGGAGTTGCTCGACGCGCTCGCCACCGCATTTGTGGAGAGCGGTTATGACCAGAAAGAGTTGATCCGCACGATCCTCAATTCGCGTGTCTATCAGCTCAGCAGTAAGACAAATGCTGCCAACGAACAGGATGGCAAGTATGGTTCACACGCTAACGCGCGGCCGCTCGGTGCCGAGCAACTGTTCGATGCCATTTGCCAGACCACGGGCGTACCGGAACGCTTTGCGAGTTTGCCGCCAGGCACAAGGGCCACGAATCTGCCAAGTCCCGAGTTCGGCAACGAGTTCTTGAGCGTCTTCGGCCAGCCGGCACGAAACACAGTCTGCGAGTGCGAACGCAGCGACGATTCGAAGCTGGCTCAATCGTTGCAGTTGATCAATGGCCCTTTGATTCCCAACAAGTTGCGAGACCGCCGCGGTCGCTTGGCTCAATTTATCGACAACTTGCCCGCACGGCTGGCGAGTGCGGGACAGCCGGAGCGAGCAGGGCTGGTCGCTTGGTTCAAGGCAGATGAAGGTGTGCTTAACACGAATGGCAATGTCGCCGGAGACGCGGAGTCCGTTCAGCGATGGGAGAACCAGTGCGATCCGGCGACGAGCGTTTCACAAGCCGATGCCGAGCTTCAGCCAACTTTTGCTTCGACTTCGATCGGAGGTTTGCCGGCCATTCATTTCGACGGCACGAACGATCTGTTACACGATACCGAGCGCACCTTGTTGCCTGCCGGTTCAGCGCGAACGATCTTCGTCGTCGCGCGACTCGCCGACGAAACGGGCGGGGCGTTGTTCACGTTTGGCCGGGCGAGGCAAAACGGTTCCTCGGTCTTCACGGCGCAGCACATCCGAATTGGCGGCATCTATTACGTCTATTCCGACGGCGTCAACGGGGCGGGCAACACGACCGCGGCGGCCGAGCAGCTGGCGACCCTTCAACAGCCGTTCGTGACCAGCTTCATCTCGACAGGCGTTGGTGACAAGTTGCAGGTTCTCGTGAACGGCACGGTCTTGCCGACTTCGCAACCAGGCGGCGTTGGCGTTGATCAAGGCAGTCCCGGCTTTACGATCGGCAGCCGCGAAGACATTCCTCCCGCGGATCAGAGTTGGAGCGGTGACATCTCCGAGATCTTGGTCTATGATCGCCAGCTAACGGCGGAGCAACACGGCACCGTCGGGACCTACCTTGCAACCAAGTACGATCTGTCAACGGCTTACCCGCGGCCACCGCTACCGACCGATTCGGGCATCGCCGATCGCGAGATCATTGTCGACTTCTACTTTGCCGCCCTATGCCGCCCGCCGTCCGACGCCGAAATCGACGTGGCACTCGAACACATTCGAGGCACAAGCGACCGCCGACGCGGGCTCGAAGATGTGGCCTGGGCATTGATGAACTCGAAGGAGTTCGTCTTTCAGCACTAGCCCGAGTAGTAGCTGGATTCGTACGCCTACTTGCAAGTCGCGCCGCCGGCTATCCCGCTTCGTAAATCACCGGTCGGTACTTCGGAGTGGGAATCGGTTTGTTAGCTTGCCGGGCGGCTTCCAACCAGGCGGCCTTGGCCAGTTCGACTTCCTTGAGCGCCTCTTCAGGAGATTCGCCGAAGGCCGAGCAGACTTTGAGATCGGGGATATCGGCGATGTACCCGCCATCTTCGTCGCTGTAGAAAATGTTGATGTGGTAGTCTTTCACGACGATCAGCCTCGGCGGGCGTGCAATAGCTGCCACGCTGATTGATTTGCAGGGATCAAGTCTTCTTTTGCTTGAGACGGCGCGTGGACATTCGGATCTCGGCGAGCGCCGTGCGATCAACCCATTCTTGGCGTTCCTTCACGTAGTCGCCGTCACCATTTTCAAACTGGCCCAGAAAACGGATCATGCCAGCGCGGCCTAGCCGTTCGCGCAGCGCTTCCAACCCCTCACGGCGAATCTGCTCAAGCGTCAGCATCGTCCATCTCCTTTAACCAATCGACCGGATTCGCCACCTGCACCTGCAAATCGTTCTTGCGCCGCTTTGCCAACCGGCATAGGCGGTCGTCGCAACTCAGCAGCACATCGGCCTTCGCTCGTTCGGCAGCCGCCACGTGTACGGCGTCGGCCGGTCGGAAACCAATTCGTCCGAGTACTTCGGCCCGGTCAAACGTCGCTTTGTTTAGTTTCATTATAGAGGTAGATTCGGGCAAGAGCATACGAACGCGATTCCGGCGATCGGTGTCGCTGATGGCGTCGATCTCGATCACCGCCATCTCGGACGAAACTTGCTGCCACAGCCCGGCATCGACTCGTTCAAAGATTAGCGTAACGGCGGTCGTCTCGACCCGAATCCGCGATTGATTCTGGTCGTCAAACGGCCGGTTGAGACGCGAAACGTCTAGGTAAATCTTCATCGGGCGGTGGCCTCTTCGACGATGCGGATCTCCTCGTCCGTCAGGCCGTACAACTCGTACACCAACCGGTCAATCTCCTCGTCCGTCGCCGAGATCTGACGCGCGAGCGCTGTGCGCTCGTGAGTGGTCTTGGCGGTTGCAGAGCGTTTGTGAAGTGTGAGCATTTGCTCGACAAGGCCGACCATACCGTCATGCAAACTCTCGCTGCGCGGTTCGCCTTCCTCAGGTACGCGAATTGGAAGTGGTTCAATGTACTGGCGATTGTAAGAGTAATATCCGTGACCGAATCGGGAGTTGCTCAACTTGACGAGCCAATCGAGCAATTTGCTGTTTAGGAGTCCGAGAAGAAAATGCAGTGACGGTGCTTCGTTGCGAGCGTACAAACCGTATCCGCCGCCGCCACCGCCGCCACTTCCGACGAAATGATATTCACCGGCTAAATCCGATACGAAGCATGCTCGTTGTGATATTGAGGGGACAAGCAAGCGAGGAACAGCATCGCGAAGATCGTAGTTTCGTCGTCGAAAGCCGTACCACTCACCGGGTTTCTGCTTACTCCGGAGTTCCTTCGCGTGGCGATTCAGATACGCCCATGCCAACGGATACCGTGCGGCAAACTCTGATGACTCGATGAGAGCCGCTTGATCCTTCACGTTGTACGGAAAGAGAACATAGCGTTCACTGGCCTCGATGTAGTAGCGACGCAAATCAACTGCTCCCTTAACGACGCGTCGAACGGCCGCCGTCTCGATCGAGAATGGCTCTGGTTCCGCGGCAGACGTGACGACGATCGTGTCGTCGTTAGATTCATGAGAGGCTTTCGTCAGAAGGAACACAGCGTCCATGCCGGTTTGTAATCCATGCTTGATCTTGCAAAGGTCGCCAAGCCGTGGGAAATCCCGGAACCGATCAAGCAATTGTCCAGATTGAGCGTCGACGAACGCCCACGCACTAGTCGATAGTCGCTCCGCTGGCACATTGACTTCACGACGGACGATGAATTGTTGTGACGTCCGCGTCGTGTTGGCTTCTTTGTAGTTCACGTGTGTATGCGACTGCTTCGAGAGAAACAACAGGCATGTGTAGATTGTCGCGCCTGCAAATACTTGCGTATCGCCGAAGTCCACGATATTCGTGATTGCCCTTGTCTCGGAGAGTGACGAGCGAAGACTTTCACCGTAGTCGGAAGTAAAAAACTTGTTGGGAACAATGAAGCCAAACCGGCCGGTCTCAGATAATAGTTCGAGCGCGCGGCGCACAAAAACAACGTAAATGTCAAACCGATGGTTGATCTCATAAGTGCTGTATAGATATGGTCGCAAGTGCTCGTCGACGTTGCTGACGCGGACATACGGCGGATTCCCAAGCACTGCGTCAAATCCGCCCGACTTCATGATCTCGCGAAAGCCGTCCTTCCCGGACCAGTCGAAGACATTGATCCGCAACCGCTCGTCTTCGTCGAACAGGTCGAGTTGCTTGCCCTTGTAGAAATCGGGGCCGATCAGGCTGTTGCCGCATTTGATGTTGTCGGCCAGATCGGGCAGGGCGCGTTCGCGGAACAATCGCAATTGACGTTGCAGAGACTCCTGGTTCTCGCCTTCCAACACCTTCAACAACAGCGACAGCTTCGTGACTTCCACGGCTTGCGTGTCGATATCGACGCCGTAGATGTGGTCCAGCAGAATTCGTTTGCGTTCGGCGGTCGTCAGCCGCCACTGGTCCTTGCGAGTCTGGTAGATGCGGTCCTTGTGCTTGGCCGGACCGTGTTCGACGTACCAGTCGCGATACCAGTCCAACAGATACTGATACGCGCCAATCAGGAACGACCCGCTGCCGCAAGCCGGATCGAGCACCGTCAGCGGCCGGCCTCCTTTCGCCGGCTTCCACGTTGTCTTCGTCCGCGCGGCGACTTCGTGCGGCGTCTTGCCTTCGAGCAGCTTGCCGACCGTTTGCTCGACGATGTAATCCACGATGTAAGTCGGCGTGTAATAGACGCCGCCCGCCTTCTTGACCTCCGGCTTGTCCTCGACCTTGGCCTGATGACCCTTGGTCAGCCGGATCACCTTGCCCAGGAACTGTTCGTAGACCTGGCCCAGGATCTCCGAGCCCAGCACGGAGAACTCGTACGGACTTTCCGGGTAGTAGAGATTGCGAATGATGTCCTTCAGCACGCGGTCGTCGACTTGCAGCGACAACGTCCACTCGTCGGGATCTTCGTGCCGGTGCTTCTCTTTGGTGAAGTGAAACAGCCCCGAGTTGTAACGATCGTCGGCCTTGCGAAACAACTCGCACAAGCGGGGATAGATCTTGGGTCCGCTGGTCAGCGATTGCAGCCCGCCGTAGATTTCGATGCCGCGGTCTTCGCAGATCCGCAGGAAGATGATGCGATCGATCGTCTTTTGGACGGCAAAGTTGATCTCGCGCTGCGACAGCTCGGCATTGCGAGCGGCCAGATTGCGAGCCAGTTCACTGCGCCACTGTTCGATCTCTTTCAGGAACGCGTCGTCAACCTCGGCGGTGCCCCGCTTCTTCTTGGTCGACTCGGCGTACCTGTCGAAGGAGCCCTTACGAATCGCGTCAAGCGAGAAGATGGCCGCGATCTCGTCCCACCGCTCGTCATACTGTTCGTAGGTGAAGAACATCGTGCGGGCAGTCGATGCCTTGTCGTTCTTTTCCGGGCGGACGCGGCAGTCGTAGACGGCGAACTCTTCGAAGTCGGTCAGAATCGACAACGGCAGCTTGGCCGACCAGCCGTATCTGCGCAGCTGAAACGCCGGGCTGATGTCCTGGCCGATGTTGACCGATGGCTTTTTCGCCTCGACAAAGAACTTCCTCACGCCGCCGATGCGAAACGAGTAATCCGGGGCTTTGGTCGAAACGCCGATCTTGATCGAATCTTCGTGAACGACGTCTTTGTAAGCTTCGGCGTTGCCTTGCTCGTTGTCGATGTCCCAGCCGAGGGCCTTGAAGAACGGATCGATGAATTCCCGGCGCAATTCCGTCTCGCCGTACGATGGCAAGCGGTAACTGTCGTACTGCTCGCGGAAGCGGTTGACTAAGTCGAGGATTTCTTTTGGTGCTCCCACGCGGTCTGTTCTCCCGGAGATGGACATCCGTGCCAGATTGAGAGTTTGTTCCTCGTCCTGCGTCTCGTCAATGGCGGAGCCGAACTGGCGTGCCTCGATATGTTGGTGACGCGCGTGCTGCTGTAGCTGAAGTTGCAAAACTTCAGCATTCTGCGGCCGAATTGTCGCTCGAAAACTCCTGAACTCTTGCGAGTCCAGCTACAAAGCGCCAACGCCAATTCGTGCGTGTGACAAAGCACTAACGCTGTTGCGCAAAATATCGATACGCGAAAAAGACCGGCACGCCCAACGCGATGAACGCGAGTCCGGTCCGCGATTCGAGTGGGTTACTCTGATAGATTTGCATCATGAACCAGACATACACGACCAAGAACAGCGTCGGCACGAAAGGATAGCCCCACGTCCTGTAAGGCCTCGCGCCGTCGGGCTGTCGAAATCGGAGGACAATCACGGCCAATACGCCGAGCATATAGAAGATGCTTGCCGAGAAGACCACGAAGTTGGTCAATAATCCGAAGATCGAGTCGTTGCGCAGGCTTGCAAGCACCAGCGGCACCAGCTGTTGAGGTGGCGGCGTGGTGGTGGTGTCTGCGGCCTCCGTCGCCGCGGCGACCGGATCAGCGTCTTCACTCATGACCATGTGTTTGGCAACTGCTACCGAGAGAACTAACACGATTGACATCGCCGCCATGACGGTGATGGCCATCGTCGGCGTGCGAAACGTGGCGTGAACACTTCCTAGCGAGCGAAAGAACACGTTGTCGCGGCCCATCGCAAAAGTGATTCGAGGTGCCTGCAAGAGGTTCGTGTTGATCGCGCCAAAAGTACTGCACATGATTACGGCAGACATGGCCGCCAACCCGCCTTGCCCGAACAGCTTCTTCAACATTTCCTCGCCCGCGTGATCTCCGGCCGCTTTCATTTCCGACATCGAGAGCACACCGTGGTATGCGAAGTTCGCGGCAATGTACAGAGCGATCAGAATGCCAATGCCAAAGAAGAGCGCCCGTGGAATATTGCGATGTGGTTCGCGCACTTCTTCGGCAAGCGGTGTGACGCCGTGCCAGCCGTTGTAGGCCCACATGACGGCGAGCAGTATGACCCCTACCTGAGCGGCCAAGCCCGATTGTCGGGGAACGACCGTCGTCGAGTAGTTGGCGATGTCGATCGTTTCGCTAACGAACGGAATCAGAATGAACGGAACGATCGCGACCAGCGCCAGAAACGTGGCCTTCACGATGGTCACCACCATTTGAAGCCGCCCACCCCACAGCACGCCGATAATGTTCACCCAAGCCATCACTACAATTAGCGTGATGGCCATCAGAACTTGAAGGGTTGGAGACAGGACTCCGCCCAGGGCCAGACTGAATGAGCCCACGAATGCGACACTTAACGCACCGATCGAGGCGGGTTTGCCGAAAAAGACCTCGGTCCAACCAAACAAAAACGCGACCGGTCGACCATAGGCTTCGCGCAGATAGACGTAGAGCCCGCCCGCCTGAGGATACATCGCGGCCAGTTCGGCAAAACACAGGCCGCCTAAGATGCAAAGCAATCCGCCAAACATCCAGACGGCGATGATGACACCAAACTGCCCCGACTCGCCAGCGATGTTCCCGGGCTTGAGAAAGATCCCCGAGCCGATCACATTGCCAACAACAACGGCCGTTGCGATGCGTGGCCCCAACGCCCGAATAAGCCCCTGCGGCTTGTCGGTCGAAGGCGCGGTGCCACTTGTGTCGAGTGTTGCCAAACGGATGCTCCCCTTGCAATCGGCGATGGTGGTGGGCGGTCGGCGAACGTGTGATTGTGGACGCTGCTGCGGCTGAACGCAAGCGAACGCTCGCGACTTCGGCCACGCGTCGGATTTCAATGGCGAGCGATATATTTGGGAATCTCCAACAGGACTGGTAAGTTGGAGCGATGAACGAAAATGAACCCGATGTTCGTCGTGTCCTCGATCGACTCGCAACATTTCCGCGATGCCGCCTTGCTCACCTGCCGACACCTCTCGAACCGATGGAGCGATTGTCCAGGCACCTGGACGGTGTTTCGCTGTTCGTCAAACGAGACGACTGTACGGGATTAGGATTCGGCGGCAACAAGGTTCGCCAGTTGGAATACTACTTCGGCCAAGCCATCGACGAGGAAGCCGATACGATCCTTATTACTGGAGCGGTTCAATCCAACTTTGTCCGTACGGCTGCCGCCGCGGCCGCACGAGTCGGGATGGAATGTCATATCCAGTTGGAGGAGCGAGTCCCCGACGTCGATGCTCTGCATCGATCCTCGGGAAATGTCTTGCTGAGCCGACTTCTGGGTGCGACGTTCCACTGCTATCCGACTGGAGAGGACGAGTCGGGAGCCGACGCTCGGCTCGAAGAGATCGCCGAGCAACTTCGACGGCACGGTTCACGTCCTTATATCATCCCACTTGGTGCGGCGCACGAACCGTTGGGCTCGTTGGGATATATCGATGCGGTTGCTGAACTGCTGACTCAGCTCGAACAACAGTCACTTCGAATGGACCACCTGGTGGTCACCTCCGGAAGTGGTTCCACTCACGCAGGGTTGTTGTTTGGGTTGCGAGCATTTGGCAGTCAGATCGGCATTACCGGAGTCTGTCCACGCCGTGATGCTCACTCGCAACAACGGCGCGTGGCCGGGCATCTTGAGAAATTGGCGAGCATGCTTGATCTCGATCCGGCTGTCACGCCGGAAGACATCCGCCTGACGGACGTTTCTTTGGCTCCCGGCTACGGTCGACTCAACGACGCCACCGTCAAGGCGTTGCAGTTGACTGCCCGATGCGAAGGGCTGTTTCTGGATCCCGTTTATACTGCCAAAGCAATGGCCGGTCTGTTTCATTTGGCCGAGCACGATCAAATCTCAGGGAATGTGCTGTTTTGGCATACCGGTGGCCAACCGGCACTGTTCGGGTACGGAGAGGCGCTGTTTCCCCAGGTGTGATTTCACAGCGGTCGGCACCAACGTCACACCAACTCGGCGATCGGCTGTTGGACGTCGGCGACGTACTGCGGCCGACCAGTGAGATCGGGGATCGTCGGCGTGCGGCCGAATTCGCCCCACACGACGACCGACACGCCGCGATCCAAGCCGTCATTCATGGCCAGTCACGCAAAAGCGAATTGACCAGCCAGCCGATCGATGCTTTGATGGAAGCAGAAAAGGAGTTGCCATGCGACGATGGTTGATCATGAGCCTGCTGCTGACGTTGCCGGTTGTGGCGTCGATTGCCGCTGAGACTCAGGGGCTGAACGCGCTCGTGCGCCTGTTGAGCGAAAGTGACGACGCGCAACTACAACAAGATATTCTGATCGGCATCGCGGAAGGGCTCGAAGGACGCCGGCACGTCGAGATGCCCGAGGCGTGGCCGGCAGCTTCGTCGAAGCTGCAACGAAGCGCGACCAGCGAGGTGCGCGACCGCGCGATTCAGCTCGCCTTGGTGTTCGACGACCCAGATGCGATCCGTTTGCTGCGCGATCGAGCCATGAACGTGCGGGCTTCGGCTGAGGATCGCATTCGCGCGGTCGAACTGCTTGTGGCAAAGAAAAATGCTGGATTCGACGCGTTGCTCGTCGAACTGATTGCTGACCCTGTTACTCGTCGCGCTGCGGTGCGAGGATTGGCCGAATACGATCATCCGCAAACTGTCGTCAAGTTACTCGAGAGCTATTCTCATTTTGACACCGCCTGCAAACAAGACGTTCTTCAAACTTTGGCCTCGAAGCGAACCTGGGCCGCGCGGCTGTTGGATGCCGTCGAGGCGGATGAGATTGCGTCGTCCGATTTGAACGCCTACACCGTGCGTCAGCTGCACAGTCTCGGAAGCAGTGAGCTGACGGCGCGAGTCAGGAGTTTGTGGGGCGAAGTGCGTTCAACGCCCGCGGACAAGGCGACACTCATTGCGCGGTATAAGGAACAGCTCACCGGCAAAGTGCTGGCCGGTGCCAACTTGTCGGCGGGACGTGGACTCTTCGATCGAACCTGTGCGAACTGTCACAAGCTGTTCGGCGAGGGAAAACAGGTCGGTCCCGATATCACCGGCTCGCAGCGGACAAACCTCGACTACCTCCTCCAGAATCTGATCGACCCCAGTGGAGCCGTTTCGAAGGACTATCAAATGCACATCGTCGCCACGACCGGCGGGCGAGTCATCACGGGATTGTTGGTGAGCGAGAATGAACAGGCACTCACGCTTCAAACGGTGAATGAACGAATCGTCTTGCCGCTGAACGAAATCGAGGAGCGTTCCCTGTCGTCGGTCTCGATGATGCCCGACGGGCAATTGCAAAAGCTGTCCAGTGCCGAGATGCGAGATCTGATCGCTTATCTGGGCAGCCGAGTTCAGATCCCGCTCTCCAGCCGAGAAGATTGAGGCATTGTCCGCTTTGAACGAGCCTCTATGATTGGTTCGATCACGGAACTCAATCCGCGGAGAGAATGAGTGCTCTTCTATCTATTATTGCTGTTCATCGTTGTGCCCTTCGTTGAGTTGGCATTGCTGTTAAAGCTGGCTGAACTCACGAGCTGGTGGCACACTTTGTTGTTAGTGATTGTGACAGGCGTCGTGGGGACTTGGCTGGCGCGGTCGCAAGGCCTGCGAACTTACGGAAAGATTCAACAGTCGCTCGCCGCAGGGCAAATGCCGACCGACTCGTTAATCGATGCGGCGATGATCTTCGTTGCGGGAGCCTTGTTGCTGACGCCGGGGATTCTCACGGACCTGGTCGGCTTCTCGCTTTTGTTCCCGCCCACACGACTGTTCTATCGCCGTTGGCTCGTCAAGCGATTCAAGGCTCGGTTCACCATGCAAACGACATTTCGAACCAGCGAGTCTCGTCGGCAGGAGTCAGAGATTATCGACTCGTATGTCGTCGAGCATCATCCCGAGTCCGATGACACGTCTCGCACGCCTTGACCATGCGAAGCTGTACTAAGAAACTAAGATGCCAGTCTAATTCTTATCTCCGTTCCTAACCGGGAAGTTTATCTTCCGCGGCCTTCAGCAAGTCCTCAACGGTATGCCGCTTGCGAACCGTGCTGGGGATGATTGCGCGGATGATCCCTTGCCGATCGATCAAGAAAGTCCCTGGGTGCGCGATGCCGGCCCTTTGGTCTTTCGCTTCGGCATTCAACACGCCATAGGCTTTGATGACCTTGCTGTCGGGATCGGATAGCAGTGGGAAGGTGATCTTGCGCTTCTCGGTGAACTTTGCGAGCACGTCAACCGAATCGTAACTGACCCCGACGACGTGGATGTCGGCGGCGTTGATCTTCTCGATGCCGCTCTGCAGTTCGACCAACTGCTTGATGCAAAACGGTCACCAATCCGCCGAGCGATAAAACACCAACGCAACGTTTCGGTTTTTCCGCAGTTCGTCGAGCGCCCTCGGCTTGCCGCTCTGGTCTTGAAGTGTGAATCCCGACGCTTTCGAGTTGACTGCCGCCGGCTCTTGCCCGCTGCTCTGCGCGGAGGCGAATACGATCGATACGACTAGCAATGAAAACATCGAGAAACGCATGACGAACTCCGGAGGGTCGTTTTGAGTATTGACAGAGTGACGATTGCAGCATGTTCACGATCTGGACAGTCGACCGATCCACGCAAACTCAGTCAGCCATGAAGCCCGGCACAACCGTTCGCGTGGGTCGTCGATTGGTGACATCATGGGAAAGGATTTTACCAGTTCCGACGACGTACGTGTTGAAGTCGGCGACAACCAGGTTGTACGTCTGAGCGTCCGTTCCGCTTTCGATCGCCATCACGGGAACCGCGCCTTCGATCGCGTGCAGCGATTGTCCCGATTCCAGCTCGCGGGCCTTCTCCCACCCTTGGCCTGAAACCCAGAACAAGTGACCACCGCTGGTCTCAAACGTCTCGTTGCCGACGCGAATCTTCATCAATCGCTCCATTGGACGGATTGTCGTTCGCAACACGGGCTTGTACCCCAACTCGCCCGTTTCGATGTCCTGCGACAGCACGACGTCTCCGACGCGAATTGCCTCGATCGGCATCCTGCCCGAGGCCGTCCAAACCGAAGTGCCCGCGGCAAAGCACTCGCCACCCTGTTGACGAGGTGACACAGCTCCCTGGAATCCGTCGGATACAAACTGCGGAGGAGCCTGGTCAAGCATCACAACTTGGCGCGTCAGTTGTTGCTGTTGCGTCTGCTTTTGTCCTTGCAAAACGACATCGTTTTGCTGGTTCCACCATTGCCACCACGATTGCGGAACGGCGGGGAGATTCTGTTGCGTGGCGAGATTCAGGACACGAGCGATGCGTTCGTTCAACAGTCGAGTCGTGGCATTCTGCTGTTGGGCAGATTGTTGAAGTCGAGCCGCCATCGCGAATGAATCGGCAAAAGCGCGAGACAACGTTTCGCGGCCGTCGGCACCAGGGATAACACGACGACGATAGACCGAGTTCAGAATCAGGACTTGCTGCTGATCCTGACCTTCACGTGCAAACGCATGTTGGTAGACGAGACGACCGTTTGCGGGCGCGACCGCGGTTCGCGATTCGACCGGCGTATACATCTCGGACAATAGAAGCGGCACAAAACTCTCATACGGTCGCGTCTTCAACAGCAGCGATGCTTCGTCGCGCACCTCGGGCCAGGGCGAGAAGACGGCGTGGCGGATGAGCGATTCAACCGCTTCTTGCTCCGGCATTTGCGCAATCGCTTCTAGCACGAGCTTGGCGGCGACTTGACTGTGCGGCGAAAGAATCTCTTCGAGCGCTGGCACCGCATCCGCCGAAGTGATGGCACGAATTCGTTCCGCCGCGCTGTTTCGTTTATCCAGATTAAGTTGACTGAGATCTCTCCGCAGGTCGAGCATCTTCTCTCGCCAATCCTCAAATGCCTCTTGCCGCGACGCTTGCCGTTCGTTCAGGCGTTGGACCTCCGCGACTTGGGTCCACTGGCCATTGGAAAGTCGAAAGCCCAATCGCTGCCGTGCATCCGCATGGTTGGGATCGAGGTCGAGAACTCGCGTTAGATGCGCGCGTCCCTGGTCCGGCATACGCCTGTCGCGGCACCAATCGGCAAGTCGCAAGTGATCCTCGACGGTGTCGCCAAGTTCGTCGCGGAGCTTCCGGTACGCTGCCAGCTTGGAACTCGTGCCGATGATCCGAGGAGCATCGTACACATGCGACCAATCATCGCCGACGCGTAGGAATCCTTGATGCCACCTTGCGGGAGCATAGTCCGGATCGGCCGCAACCGCTTCCGCCAGCAACCGGTCACGATCCGATTGCAACCCGTAGATTTCCCGGTGCAGCGCTTCGGCGACTAACTGTTTCGCAGATTCACGGTCTCGCGCCGCAACTTCAGCATCAACAAAGCCGAGTGAAGCAATTAGAACGACGAACGGTAAGGCGACGGTCGAGAAAGAATGCCGAGACATGAGATTTCCTCCTGATTATCGTTGACCAGGCACAGCGCGAACGCGTTGGTCGGGACGAAGTGCTCAAGCCGGCCCCCGTCGACTCTCTCCGAAATGATATCGCTCATGGCTCCAGGCTGCAAGCAAAACGTGAATGGCGCGCCTCGCGCGATTATGCCGCACCGGAGTCAGATTGAGCTTCTCAGGCTTCGCGGCGCGACTAGAATTGCTGTAGCCCACGAGTTCTTCCATGTCCGAAGCTGAATCTGACCCACAGATCACCAACGAGAGCGAACCCGTCGCCGAGCATGACTTCGGCAATCGGCGGGCGGCCGCGAAGGTCCGCGAGTTTCCACAGACGCCGGGCGTGTATCTGATGAAGGATCTGGCCGGGCGAGTGATTTATATTGGCAAGGCGAAGAATCTGCGCTCGCGGGCCGGGAGCTATTTTCTCGAAGGAGCCAAGCAGGAGTGGCGGACGGCGGACTGGGTGCACGAGATCTGCGACATTGACTACATCGAATGCGACAGCGAAGTCGATGCGTTGTTGATGGAATCGCGATTGGTCAAGGATATTCAGCCCAAGCACAACAAAGAGCTGAAAGACGACAAGACGTTTCCGTACCTGATGATCACGACGCATGAAGACTTTCCTCGCGTCGAGGTGACTCGCGAGCCGCGCGATCGAGGCGTCAAGCTGTACGGGCCGTTCGCCAACGCCGGCGACCTGCGCGGCGCGGTGCAAGTCCTGCAACGGATCTTCAAATTCCGTACCTGCTCGTTGGATATCGAAGACGGCGACCAGCGGTGGCAATGGTTTCGCCCCTGCCTGTTGGCCAGCATCAATCAATGCACTGCGCCGTGCAACTTGCGCATCAGCAAGGAAGAGTATCGCCGCGACATTCGGCGTCTCCAGATGTTTCTCGACGGCAAACGCGATTCGCTGCTGAAGCAGATGTACAAGGACATGGAAGAAGCGGCGAAAGCTCTCGAATTCGAGAAGGCGGCACGGCTGCGCGACGAGATTCGGATGCTCGAGACGCTGGACCAACGCGGCGATTTGGATACGCACGCCCAGCCCGAAGTCTTCTATATCGATCCGAAGAAGGGACTGAGCGGCTTGCGAAAAGTGCTGAAACTTGACAGCACGCCGCGAACGATCGAAGGCATCGACATCGCGCACCTCGGCGGCGGTCAAACGGTTGCCAGCGTGGTGCAATTCATCGACGGCTTGCCTTTCAAACCGGGATATCGTCGCTACAAGATACGCGATGTGGACGGCATCGATGACTTCCGTAGCATCTATGAAGTCGTGGCGCGTCGTTACAAACGCATGTCCGACCAATCGGAAGTGTTTCCCGACATCATTCTGATCGATGGCGGCAAAGGACAGTTGAATGCGGCGGTCGCTGCCTTTCGCGACCAGCAAGTGCAGCCGCCCACGCTCATCTCACTGGCAAAACGAGACGAGGAGATCTTTCGGCCAGGCGAAAGCGAATCGTTGCGGCTCAGCCGGCACGCCTTTGCGCTGCGGTTGCTGCAATACGTTCGCGACGAAGCGCATCGCTTCGCACAGCACTATCACCATATCCTGCGCAAGAAATCGACGCTCGGCGAGTGAATTGTCTTCGTACGGAGTCTGTGAGATAATCATGGACACTGACTAAGGAACTCGAATATGGCTACCGTCGATTTACATCAGACTGTGCATCTGCAAGCTCAGCTGCCGACGAATTGGACCATCGCCGATCTGCAAGCCCATCTCGGCGATATCCCTGCCGAGCGAATTCGGCTGTTCCCGCCACCCGGCTACGCGACTGAGGCGGATGTACTGGAGATCGAAGATCGTGAAGACCGCTTGTGCGAGTTGGAAGACGGCATCTTGGTGGAGAAACCAATGGGCTGGTACGAATCGATTCTGGCAATTCTCGTGGCACGCAAGATCCGCAACTACTCGGACGATCACGACCTCGGGCAGGTCTTAGGTGCCGACGGTTCGTTGAAGATACTTCCTCGCATGGTAAAGATCCCGGATGTGTCGTTCGTTGGTTGGGCGCGATTTCCGAAAGAGCGGCTGGTGCGAAGACCTATTCCCGAGCTGATCCCCGATCTCGTTGTCGAAGTCTTGTCGGACACCAACACGAAGAAGGAAATGGCGATGAAACTCGATCGCTATTTCAAGGCCGGCGTGAAGCTCGTGTGGTACATCGATCCCGAATCGCGCTCGGTCACGTCGTTTGCGAGCCCCAGCGAATCCGTACATGTTGCACTGGACGGAGAACTCGACGGGGGCGAGGTGTTGCCTGGATTCTCTTTATCGCTTGCGTGGCTGTTCGAGCGGGCTGACCGACAAAGCGGGCCGGCGACGGATGCTTAGCCGAGCACGCGTCGCCTGCGGCTGTGAGCGGCAAGGCGCTAGCCGCCGGTGTTGCGGAGCGTCGTGTTGTGGAGTCGATGTCCGCTGCGAAGAACCGGCGGCTAGCGCCTTGCCGCTCACGCGCCCCAGAGGCGGGCGAGGGTGGCGGCGATCTTCTGCTCGAACCGCTCGATCAGTTCGCGGTTGGC
>JAQBZB010000380.1 GCA_027622275.1 Planctomycetota bacterium
GAACTGGGAGGGCGAGGCTCCTGCCGAGCCTTTCCCCGTATGGCTCGGCGGGAGCCTCGCCCTCCCGAAACTCAAATCGGGAAGTTGTTGATAATCACTTTCTAAGGATTGGTGACTCGGAAGGGACGCCGGAGCGAAGGTTGGATGCACAGCTCGCCATATATTATATGTCTGTGGCCCGGATTGCCGCGTCTTTGGATACGCGGAGATTGGGCTGCACTCGCAACTGCGGTTGCGTTTGGCGCGGCACTCAATCTCGTTTTGGTGACCAGCTTCGTTTGGCCGGAGCTTCTTCCACCGTCATTCAATTTGATTGGGTGGTTGATTCTCGGGACAGTTTGGTTGACGTCGGTCTTCCAGGCGTACCGATCACTCCCCCATTTGCGCGAACCGCCGCGAGTCGACGATCGGGGCTTGTTTATCCAAGCTCAAGCCGAATACTTAAGGGGCCACTGGTTCGAGGCGGAAACATTGCTGCGGCAACTGCTTCGACACTGTAGCCGAGACGTTGACGTACTATTGATGTTGGCTACGTTGTATCGGCGAACGAAACGCTATGATGAGGCCACGAAGCAGTTGGACCGATTGGACCGGCTGGACGAGGCCTGCAAGTGGCGGTGTGAGATCGCCCAGGAACGCGACACGCTGAAGCGGCTTGCCGCTTCGATGCCCCGCAGCGAAGAGACGGCAAGAGAAGACACAGGAACAGAAAACACAGGCACGGATGCGGCTGCCGAAGAATTCGGCAACCCATCGCGCCAAACAGGCCAGTGCCCCTAACGTAACGAGAGGACGAATTGATGTACGAAAGATTCACCGATCGCGCACGGAAAGTGATGCAGCTTGCGAACCAAGAGGCGCAACGCTTCAATCACGAATACATCGGTACCGAGCACGTTTTGCTGGGGCTGGTGAAGGAGGGGAGTGGAGTCGCTGCTAACGTCCTGAAGAATCTGGACGTTGACTTGCGCAAGATCCGACTGGAGGTCGAGAAGCTCGTTCAGAGTGGGCCAGAAATGGTTACGATGGGCAAGTTGCCGCAGACGCCGCGCGCCAAGAAGGTCATCGAGTATTCGATGGAAGAGGCGCGCAACTTGAATCACAACTATGTTGGTACGGAACACATCCTGCTCGGTTTGTTGCGGGAGCAAGAAGGCGTCGCCGCTCAGGTTCTGATGAATTTGGGATTGAAGCTTGAGGAAGTCCGCGAAGAGGTGTTGAACCTGTTGGGGCACGGCCTCGAAGGCGAAGGCGGCGAACGCGGTGGTCGCGAAGCGGCCGGCGCGGAAGCGGGAGGCGGTTCGTCGAAGAGCGGCAAGTCAAAGACTCCCGCGCTGGACAGCTTTGGCCGTGATCTGAGTGAGCTTGCAAAGCAGAAGAAGCTTGATCCGGTGATCGGTCGAGAACGTGAGATCGAAAGGGCGATTCAAGTTCTCTGCCGCCGCACTAAAAACAATCCCGTGCTCCTCGGCGAGGCGGGTGTTGGCAAGACGGCGATCGTCGAAGGCTTTGCGCAACGTGTCATCGAAGGCAATGTGCCCGAGTTGCTGGCCGATAAGCGAATCGTTGTGCTGGACCTCGCCATGATGGTCGCTGGCACCAAGTATCGCGGTCAGTTCGAGGAACGCATCAAGGCCGTCATGAACGAGGTGCGTCGCGCGAAGAACACGATCTTGTTCATTGACGAGTTGCACACGCTCGTCGGTGCCGGTGGTGCCGAAGGTGCGATTGATGCGGCCAACGTGTTGAAGCCGGCTTTGTCTCGTGGCGAGATTCAATGCATCGGTGCGACGACGCTCGACGAGTATCGCAAGTACATCGAGAAGGACAACGCACTCGCGCGCCGCTTCCAAGAGATCATTGTCGAGCCAACCAACAAAGTGGAGACGATCGAGATTCTGAAAGGATTGCGGGAGCGGTACGAAGAACATCACCGCGTTCAAATTACGGACGATGCCGTGGTCGCCGCGGTCGACATGTCCGAGCGATATATCACCTCGCGATGCTTGCCCGACAAAGCGATTGACGTGATTGACGAAGCGGGTGCTCGGGTCCGGTTGCGGGCCATGACTCGTCCGCCGGATCTGAAGGAAATCGACGAAGACGTCGAACGTTTGAACAAAGAGAAGGAAGAGGCGGTCGCGAATCAGGACTTCGAGAAAGCCGCTTCGCTGCGCGATCAAGCTGATAAGCTGCGCAAGAAGAAAGAGCAGATCACTCGCGAATGGCGTGAGAAGTCGCGGGAAACCGATGGTGTTGTGGACGAGGAAGTGATCGCCGAGGTCGTCTCGAAGATGACGGGCATTCCGCTGACACGTTTGTCGACCGAGGACAGCATGCGTCTGATGCAGATGGAAGAGGAGCTTCACAAACGCGTCATCAGCCAAAGCGAGGCGATCACGTGCATCTCGAAAGCTGTGCGCCGAAGCCGTAGTGGCTTGAAGGATCCGAAGCGTCCGACCGGCTGTTTCGTGTTTGCTGGACCGACCGGGGTTGGTAAGACATTGCTCGCGAAAGCACTCGCTGAGTTTATGTTCGGCGATGCCGAAGCATTGCTTCAGATTGACATGAGCGAGTACATGGAGAAGCACAACGTCAGCCGCCTGGTGGGTGCGCCTCCCGGATACGTCGGTTATGAAGAGGGCGGTCAGTTGACCGAGAAGATTCGTCGCCGGCCGTATGCGGTCGTGTTGCTGGACGAAATCGAGAAGGCGCATCCGGACTGTTTCAACATGTTGTTGCAGGTCATGGAAGAAGGCCGCCTGACTGATAGCTTTGGCCGCAATATCGACTTCCGCAATGTGATCTTGATCATGACCACGAATGCGGGTGCCGACGCGATCAAGAACGAGTCGGCCTTTGGCTTCCAGAAGTCCGAAGACGATGCTTCCTACGACAGCATGAAGATTCGAGTCAACGATCAGATCCAAAAAGTCTTCCGACCGGAGTTCCTGAATCGTTTGGACGATGTCATCATCTTCCGCCATCTCACGAAGGAGAACCTGAAGGAGGTCATCGATCTGGAGCTGCAAAAGGTTCGCGAGCGGCTGGAAGATCGCGGCTTGCATCTGGAACTGACCGACGCCGCCAAGGAGTTCCTGATCAAAAAGGGAACGGATCTGGACTACGGTGCTCGTCCGCTCCGCCGTGCGATCGAGAACCGGATCGAAGATCCGCTCTCGGAAGAACTGTTGCGAGGTACTTTCCAAGGTATGGATACAATCGTCGTCGACGGCATTCGAAACGACGAGGACAAGGTGATTCGTTTGGACTTCCGTCCAGAGAAGCGACAGGCCGATCCACCGCAGGAAGAACCTGTCGCGGCAGGCGTCGGTGACTCGAAAGCTCCACCGAAGAAGACCAGTTAGCAGCTGCTATCAAGTTTGCATCGAAACGAAAGCCCGCAGGCATTGCCTGTGGGCTTTTTTGCTTAGGTTGGGCTGTGCCCACCAGACCAGATGCTGTTTCGTCTTGCGCGCAAATCCAACGCAGCCCGCAAACTCCGTGCAGCCCGCAAAGTTTAACTCAAGTGGCTGGGAAAACTCGACGAAGTTAGAAGCGATGCGGCGTAGCTGCCGTGCGCGGACTATTGCGCACGCTAGCACCGCTGTCTTCATGAACTTGTTCGAGCATGGTGAGTGATTAACAAGAACTTCCCGATTCGCGTCTCGGGAGCCTCGCCCTCCCCATTCGCCCGCCCCATTCGCCGGCCGGGAATTAGTTTAACCACAGTCTCTTTGAACTTTGGAGCTGCCAATTGTCGACAGGAACGGCTAGTCCGATGGAAGGCCCGCCACGACGCAGTTTGGCTGCGAGTGGCCAAGAACTTGTCACCGACTGGGGTGCCGTCGTGATTGACGGAATTGTCGCGATCGGTGATCTGGGGCTCTTCTGTATGCGCACGATCTCGTGGATGCTGACGAGACTGCCGCGGCGCGAGACCTTGCTGCCGAACTTCTATCAAGTTGGTGTGATGAGTCTCCCGGTGGTGGCGTTGACCGGTACGTTCATAGGAATGGTTTTGGCCGTCCAGAGCTACGGACAATTCCGGCAGCTGGGGCTTGAAACGCGGCTCGGAGCCGTCATCAACATGTCGCTCGTTCGCGAACTCGGGCCTGTGTTGGCCGCCACGATGCTCGCCGGTCGTGTCGGCAGCGCGATGGCTGCTGAGTTGGGAACGATGCGGGTGACAGAACAGATTGACGCACTAAGCAGTATGGGGGCGAACCCGATCCACTACTTGGTGGTGCCGCGTTTTTTGGCTTGTCTGTTTCTCATCCCAACGCTGACCATCATGGCTGATTTCATGGGAGTTGTCGGCGGCTACTTCTTTACCGTCGAAGTCCTGGGCATCGACAAGCATCATTACTGGCACAACTCCGAGCAATTCGTTGGCGTCTTTGACTTGCTGAGTGGAATCTTCAAGAGCTTCTTCTTTGGGGCGGCGATCGCGATGATTAGCTGCTATCGCGGCTTCAATTGCATGCCCGGCGCGGAGGGAGTCGGGCGAGCGGCGACAGCGGCATTTGTCTATTCGTTCGTGTTGATCCTGATGATCGACTTGTTTCTCGGTGTCATGATTAACGCGGTTTACGACACTTTCTGGCCCGAAGGCGTGAGTCTGCTTTAGGAGTTCGAGCAGCGATTCATGAGTGATTCATCCGCCACAACACGCGAGCAAACGCCCCTCGTCGCCGTGCAAGACGTGCATGTGACGTTTGGCTCGCAGAGTGTGTTGCGCGGCGTGACGCTGACGGTTCCGCGCGGTCAAACATTGGCGATCATCGGCGAAAGCGGGTGCGGCAAGACCGTCCTGTTGAAGACGATTATCGGCCTCGTGCGACCGACGACTGGTCTTGTCCGTTTTGACGGATACAACCTCGCCGAATTGAGCGATCGCGAGTTGACTCGTCAGCGCGTCCGTTTTGGATATGTCTTCCAAAATGCAGCGTTATTTGACAGTTTGACGGTTGGCCAAAATGTCGCTTTTCCGTTGCGGCAACAGGCGTCCGAATCGCCGTCGCAAATCCGTGAACTTGTGTTTGCCCGACTGGCCGAAGTCGGACTGCCAAAGTCCGTGATCTCGAAGAAGCCGGCCGAGCTTTCCGGCGGGATGCGGAAACGGGTCGGGTTGGCCCGTGCGCTGATCATGAATCCGGAGCTGATGTTGTACGACGAACCAACAACCGGCCTTGATCCGATCATGAGCGACGTGATCAACGAACTAATGCTGCGAACTCGCAAGCAACACGACGTGACCAGTATCATCGTCACGCACGACATGCGAACGGCTCACAAAGTTGCCGATCGGGTTGTCATGATCTATCCCGTTGGTCGTTTGGAGTCGGCTGAGCCCCAATTGATTTTTGACGGTTCGCCCGGCGAATTGGAGACGTGCGGCGACCGGCGTGTGTTGCAGTTCGTTCGTGGCGAAGCGGGGGAGCGGCTGACCGAAATGCAGCAAACTTTCAGTGATCGGGATCTGTAATCACGATGAATGAGAAACTGATTGCATTCCGAGTCGGAGTTGTCGTGCTGGCCGCGGCCTGTTTGGCGGTCGTGTTGATCGGCATCTTTGGCGGCAGCAAAGACGTCTTCAAGAGCCGCTACACGATCATTCTTCGTTTTCCTCGCGCACCGGGAGTGACAGTCGACACGCCTGTCCGCAAGAACGGTGTGCATATCGGTCGAGTCACTGACGTCGCTCTCGAGAAGGACCATGTTGTGTTGACTGCCATGATCGACTCCAACCGCGAGATCATGAAGAGTGAAGTATGCACGATCACGACAACGTCGCTGCTGGGAGATACTGTCCTGGAGTTTGTACAGGGAAGTGATCGTCCGCCGAGCGACGAAGTTGTTCACGATGGCGACTGGCTGGCGGATGGAGTTGTCGCGACCGATCCGCTGCAAGTCCTGACGAACTTGGAAGGCGATATCCGGTTAGCGCTCAGTTCGTTCAATGGGGCAGCTAACGATGTCTCGTCCGTGGCTCGCAGGCTGAATCAAACACTGGGGGCCGACGACCAACAACTGCAACGCATCCTCACCAAGTCTGAGTTGGCGTTGGATTCAATTCAAAAGATGATGACGACGTTCGATGACGTCATCGGCGACCCGGAATTGAAGCAAAGCCTCAAACAATCCCTGACGGATCTGCCGAAGATGTTCAACGATGTTCAGCAGACGTTGGCACAGGCGCGCGATGCGATGGAGACTTTCGAGCGAGTCGGAGTGAAGGCCGAACAAAACCTCGACAATCTTGCTGAGTTCACTGGGCCGCTGGGCGCGAAGGGCGAGCAGATGATGAACGATCTCGGGAGGAGCGTGCAGAATTTGGAAGAGATCTCGTCACAGTTGGTGGTGTTTACTCAGGCGATCAACAATTCCGAGGGGACTCTGGGAAAACTCATCAACGACCGCGAGATGTACGACGACTTTCGAGAAACGCTTAGCAATTTCAACGCGGCCAGCCGTCGCATCGAGCCGATCCTGCGAGATGTCCGGATCCTTACCGACAAGATGGCGACAGACCCGGGCGGACAGATCAAGCGAGTGCTGGATAGCAAGCCGACGGGAATTGGCCGCAAGTGGCCAGACACGGGCATACCGTTCGCGCCACAGCGTTAGCTATCGAACGCCAGTGGGAGGCGGCAACTGGTTCATCGGCGGCTGCAGCTGCGTCGCTGGGAGCGGCTGACCGGTCGGCGGCGTCCACAGCGGCGTGACGTGTCCGGCCTGGGCGTTGCCGCGCAGCATTTCGGCGCGTCCAAGCAACTTGTCGTGGGGGACGATTTGCTGCGGAATCATCTCGAAGTTTACGACCCGCTCATCACGGATCTCTCGATGCCAAAGGTTTTCGGTGATGAAGTCCAACGGTGGATACTCGTACCAGGGCACCGGGAATCGTTGCTTCACGGTCAGCGGTTCAAAGCCATCCTTGAACAGTTGGATCGTCCGCGTTCCGTAGTATGTAAACGGCGTCGAGACGGGAGTCACACCAATCCGCTGAGAATCCACGAATGCCACGGCTCCCGGCGGGTTCGTGCGGATCGTCATCCGTCGGCGCACACATCCGCTCTGCGTCAGGCAGATGACGACCACGACCAAAAGCAGCCGAATGTTGCTGGTACTTTTCACAAGGGGAGACCGACGAGACAAGATCCGGAGAGAAGCGGCGGGAGTATACGAGGTGCTGTTTCTCAAATCCAGGCCGATAATTTGCGTAAGATCGGCAACCAAAAAAGTGCTCACGAGTCCAACTTGCGGCCTTGATCGGACCTTTGCGCAAGTAACCCGAAGCGCAAGCGAGGACGGCGCTGGTTTCCGCCTCAAATCCTCGCTCACGCTTCGGGTTACGATGGTCGAGTTGCTAGCATTTTTCCCAAAGGTCCGATCAAGGCCCAACTTGCGTCGCGTCTATCATCCCCATCGGCTCTGAGGTTAGAATAGATGCGTTGCTTGTGTTGGCGAGGCGGTTCGCCCTAAGAAACTGTGGACAAACTAATTCCTGGACGGCGATTTGGGAGGGTGAGGCTCCCGCCGAGCCTTTCCCCGTATGGCTCGGCAGG
>JAQBZB010000381.1 GCA_027622275.1 Planctomycetota bacterium
CCCAACTCCGCACGCCTACAACTCAAAACTCCCGAATAACAAACAACTTAAAAGCTGCACGACCTCCTTAACCCGGGGGATTCTGACTTTGGCGTGGAATGGACACTTGCCACCCCTGCGAAGAACAACAACGCAACAACCGCAAACGAAGACCCACCAACGCAGCCCGCCTTTGCCGATAAACGAGATAACGGAAGGGCTCGGACACCCAAATACGAAGACAACAGCAAGAGAACCGCCGCCATATCAATGGACAGTGCAAACCACGGTGACACACGAAGTACGCCGAAGCAACCGCAATCGGTTTCGCCCGCAGCAATCTTCATGACCGAGATCGCCGCGAATGCTGCAAAGCACAAGGTCGCTACGCACCAACTGAATCGCGGAAGGAGGCCTGAAATGAGCCATACCGCTAGGAACAGCTCAAATAGTATCAGGGCGATCGCAAACGGCGGAGCCATCGACTCGGTCACCGGGAACAACGTCTTGAGCGTGGCGGCCACAAGCAGCACACCGGCTAACAAAAAACGAACGACTCCAAACGAGATACTCAACCCAGCTAGTGTTCGCCGAAACCGTTGACCAATCGTGCTTTCCCGTTGCGCGTCGTTCATTACTGCTCGACTCACTTCGCAGTCTTCTGATTCAGTCTTATCACAAAGCAATTTGGAATTGCCAAGCGTCACTTTCGCCGGATCGGCAGGGCCAATCGAATCGAACACGCCCAATCTAAGGCAAGAACTTGCACCTGCAATTGGTATTTGTCCTAGTCGCAGTTTTATTCTTCATACAGCGCGCGGAGTACCAGGATGATCAGATCGGGGCTCGAAGCAGCTTGGAACTTGTCCCGCAAAGTGGCCAGTTGCGCGTGAACGGTTTTGACACTGATACCGAGTCGTTGCGCGATTCGTTTGGCAGGGAGTCTTTTCAGCAAGAGATCCAAGACTTCTCGCTGGCGGGGTGGAAGGCCTTCATAAATTCGCCCAAGTTCGGACTGATCGCCATCGGCAGCGTGAATCCGCGGCGGAACCAGCGTCGGTGCTCGATGCCCATTTCGGAGAATTGCCCATTCGATGTGACGATGCAGATCTGCGGAAATCAAGTTCTGGGCGTCCAAATAGTCAAGGGTTCCACGCCCGAGTAGCAGACGGCCATAGTCGTCGTCAAAACATTCGTCGATCACAAGGACCGGTCTCGAACCGACAGTTCGTAGGGTCTCATCCACCAAGCTATGACTTTCGTCGCGTCCAGAGCACGTCATGCAAAGTACGGCGCAAGGCCCTTCGGTCTTCACGCCCTGCAAATGTTGTTGGAGATCGCCGACTGAACTAACCGCCTCGACCCGAAGTCCGTCTAAGAGAGCAAGGACGGCAAGAATCCCTGAGCCACTGCCACAATCGACCACCAAGATATCAGCCACCAGACCTTGCCTCCCCGCTGACCGCTGACCGCTGACCGCTGACCGCTGACCGCTGACCGCGTTGCGCCTCTCGCTGCTACTTGAACGTTTCATGAGTCTACCCAAACGTAAGCGAAGTGCCACTGAACATAACCAATGGATAGTGCCGCGTCAAGAAATGTTTCTGCCGTACTCGATTTCTCGCGAGACGCGTCGTCAAAGGCGACGGCTTCGGAAAGCCATCGTACTCAAGTCAAATCCGCTTGAAGCGTTTATCCAGCTCTTCGCGAGTGAACACCAAAGCAGTTGGCCGGCCGTGAGGGCAGTGGTGCGTGTCGTGAAACAGATGCCGCTGTTCCAGGAGCGCGTCGACTTCCTCGACGGACAGCCGATCGCCGGCTTTGATGGCTGCCTTGCACGAGATCATGTGGAGCAGTTCGTCGAGCACGTCGCGACGATCGGGCGTCTTCTCGCCGCCGAGCAAGATATCGACCACTTGCCGCAAGACTTCCGCGGGGCTGATGTTGGCCAGCATCGCGGGATAGGCCGAAATCACCACCGTGTCGCCGCCGAACGATTCAATTTCGATACCGATCTCGGCCAGCGTTTCCTTCACATCCAAGGCCGCTCCCGCCTCGTCCGCCGTCAACGCAACCGGTTCCGGAACGAGCAGCCGTTGCGATTCCACTTTGCCCGCCAACACCTTCTCGCGAATCTGCTCGTACAGCACGCGCTCGTGCAACGCATGTTGGTCGATCACGACCATGCCCGTCTCGTTCTCGGTGACGATGTAGCGATTGTGCAGTTGCAACCCGATCGATGATCGCGCATCGCTTGGCGGCATCGGGCGCACGGGCTGAACTTCGCCGGACGTATTAGTTGACACCGCTCCCGACGGCGGCGCGAGACTGTCGCGCGCCGGCGGATCAAGCCGCCGATCACCAAACCGCTGAAACTCCGGCAGCCTTCCCAACGCGCGATCGTACGACAACGGCATCCGCTGCTGCGAACTCGCTCCACCCTCCGCCTGACCTCTGACCTCTGCCTCCCCTTCCCCCTTCGCCCAATCCGTCATCTCACGCCGCAGCTGTTCGGCACGTCCCGGATCAACCGCCGGCTCATGGTCGTCCGTCTTCAGCGTGGCGAGCGACTCCTGGGCCGTCAGATCGCTTGTGAGAAACTTGCTGCGAAGTGTTCCAAGCAACTGGCTGTAAACCCGTCCGCCATCCTGAAACCGGACCTCCAGCTTGGTGGGATGCACATTCACATCCACCATCTCGGCAGGCATGTCGAGCCGCAGGAATGCGATCGGAAATCGGCCGGTCATTAACAACCCGCGATAGGCTTCGCTCAGTGCATGCTGCAAGGACCGATCGCGAATGAAACGATGGTTCAAGAACAGATATTGCATCCGATTGTTCGAGCGGCTGTGGCTTGGGTTGGCGACGTAGCCACTCAACCGGACCGACGACTCCTCGTCGCGATTGTCGACCCACATCAATGTGTCGCCGATCTCCCGACCAAAGAACGTGGCAACCCTTTCTCGCCAGTTATCGTCGGCGGGCAGGTCATACAGCGTGCGGTCGTTATGCTTCAAGGTGAAGTGGATCGCCGGATGAGCAAGTGCAATTCGGGTGAACGCTTCGCTGATGTGCCCCATCTCCGTTTGCGTCGTACGTAGGAATTTGCGACGTACCGGTGTGCTGCAAAACAGATTGCGCACCTCGATACTCGTCCCGATCGGACAACCGCACGGAGCAATCTCGCCGAGCGTACCGGCGGTAACGATTAACTCCGCTCCGGCCGCGCTCTCAGGCGTCCGGCTGCGCATCAAAAAGTGACTGACTTCGGCGATCGAAGCCAACGCTTCACCACGAAACCCGAGCGAGCGGACATGGAACAAGTCATCGGCGTCGCGGATCTTGCTCGTCGCGTGGCTGGCAACGGCCAACTTCAGTTGCTCGGGCGCAATGCCACATGCATTGTCCGCGACTCGCAGCAGCTCGGAACCACCCTTCTCGATCGAAACATCAATTCGAGTTGCGCCGGCATCGACGGAGTTTTCGAGCAACTCCTTGATCACGCTGGCGGGCCGTTCGATGACTTCGCCGGCCGCGATCTTGTTAATGACGCTTGTCGGCAGCTGGGTGATATCAGGCATGGGGAGTTTTCGATTGATGATTTTCGATTTGCGACTTCTTCTCAATCGAAAATCGCAAATCACAATTCTAAAATAAGCTCTTATCCCAACTCATACTTGTCCAGCTTGCGATACAACGTCCGAGCCCCGATCTCGAGAATCTTCGCCGCTTCCTCGCGGTTGCCGCTGGTCAATTGCAGCGTCTGTTCAATGGCGTATCTCTCGAACGCTTCCATCGACTGTCCGACCAGTTGCGACGGCCCCTCGCCGGCGGCTGGCACCAACTCTTCGAGGTCCACGAACTCGGTCGGCAGGTCATCCGCATCCAGTGTGCCATCGTCATCGTAGATGACCATCGACTCGACCGCGTTGCGGAGTTGCCGGACGTTGCCGGGCCAATCGTATGCCATCAGCTTTCGCGTGACTGCGGGCGTTACACCCTTCACGGTCTTGGCATGCTGTTTCGCCACGAGCTTGCGAAAGTGATCGGTCAGGGGCACGATGTCTTCACGGCGTTCCCGCAACGCCGGCATGTGGACCGTGACGACTTTGAGACGATAATAGAGGTCTTCGCGGAACGAGCCGTCTTGGATCGCCTTTTCGAGATTCCGATTCGTCGCTGAAATGACGCGAACATTCACCTTGATGAGCTTGTTGTCGCCGACGCGTGTGATCGTGTGATTCTCGAGAACGCGCAGCAGCTTGATCTGCGTGGCGGCGGGCATGTCGCCAATCTCGTCGAGGAACAGCGTGCCGCCGTTGGCATATTCAAATGCTCCCTCGCGATCCGTCACGGCATCCGTGAAAGCTCCTTTGACGTGCCCAAACAGTTCGCTCTCGACCAGGTTCTCCGCCACAGCGCCGGCGTTCAGTGCAACGAACCGCTTGCTCTTGCGCGGACTGTTTTGGTGAATGGCCTGGGCGACTAAGTCCTTTCCCGTGCCGTTCTCGCCGGTAATCAGAACGGTCGCGTCCGTCGGAGCAACTCGCTTTAGCCGGTCGATCATGGCCTGCATTTTTTTGCTGGTGAAGATGATCCCTTCAAAGCCGAACTTCTCGTCGAGCCGCTGCGACAATTCCAGGTTCTGCCGCTTGAGCCGCACCTTTTCGACGGCCTTCTCGGCGACTGCACGCAACTTGTCCGGCGTGACCGGCTTTTCGAGAAAGTTAAACGCCCCCCGCTGCATTGCCTGGACCGCGGTTGGAACCGAAGCGTGACCCGTGACGACGATGACCTCACTGTCGGGCAACGCCTTCTTGGCTCGTGCCAATACCTCCAAGCCATCGACGTCACTCATCACCAAATCGGTGAAGATAATGTCGAAGGTGTCGTGCTCGACCGCCTTCACACCTTCCTTGCCGGAGAAGGCCGTGGTGCAGGGATAACCCACCCGCTCCAAGCTCTCCGTCATGGCATGAGCCAGCGCCTTGTCGTTATCGACAATCAGCACCCGCACGTCACCGGGGGTGACCGTGACATCCCTTTCGTTGGCATCGATCATGTCAGCGATGATACTGAATCGCCGAGCAACCGACTAGTCTGTGGCGTTTTGCTCTGCAAAACGAACGCTCTTTCGCGGAGCGAAAGACCACGTCTCAACCGATCCGCTTCGGCGTGGGAAATTCCAGCGTGAACTTCGTTCCCCGGTTCAGGGCACTCTGCACATCGATGCGGCCACCATGAGCTTCAATGATCTTGCGGGCCGTCGGCAAACCGAGGCCGGAACCACCATTCTTCGTCGAGTAGAAGGCATCGAACATATTCATCGCGGTCTTCTCGTCCATCCCGCAACCCGTGTCGATCAAGTCGAGCGCGACGCCAAAGCGAGTCAGTCGCGTCCGCACCGTCAGCGTCCCGCCTTCGGGCATTGCCTCCAGCGAGTTTTTGACGAGATTCACGAGCGCCGCCTGCATCGTTTGCGGTTCGAGTAGGATGCTCGGCAGATCCGCATCGACCAACCGAATGATCTCGACACCCAACTCGTTCGCTTGCGGGTCGAACAGATCTAGCACTCTCTCGACTTGCTCGTTCAAGTTCCCGGCATGTAAATCCAGATTCCGTAACCTGGCGAATCGCAGAAAGTCATTCAGCAGATTCTCGAGCCGCACGCACTGCTGCTGGACCAGATTGACTTTACCAACGGCTCGGCGCTCGCGTTGTGTCTCCGGCTCGGCAAGGTCTTCCGCCAACAGATCCATGTTCATCCGAATCACGGACAGCGGATTCTTGATCTCGTGCGCCAGCGATCCCGCCAACTCGGCCAGTTCGTTATAGCTGGCCAACAGTTGCTGATTTAGTTCTTCGGCTTTTGAGAAATCGTCGGGCATCGAGATTAGTATGTCCTGAACATCGGCGAAAAATGGTTTGGGGGGCGGATGTGGATGCTGCATTGTACTTAATGGGGTTCTGGATTACTCGCCGGGTTCTGTCATCAGCAACTTGAGATAGAACGAGGCCACGTGCTGGATCGTGTCGACGCGGAACCACTGCCGCGTCAGCTTGAAACGGATGCCGCCGACGGCTCGCTCGGGATTCGCCGCCGAATAGACGGAGTCACGGGTGTTGCAAAGTCGTAAGGTTGCCGCCGCCACCTTGGCACAGGCACCGCAATAACGCTCGATCCGCTCCCGGTATCGGTGGCCGCATCGTAGTAGTAAACAAATCGTCCGTCCGGCTGCAAACTATCGGCGATCCACTTCGCGCCCGCGCGTGCGGCTTGCGTCAAGGACAGTGCGTTCACCTCCGGGGTCGGCGGCAAGCCGCGATACAGCGGCAGCCAGCACTTTTCCTCCACCCCACTGACAAAGCTCAGCGACCGAAAGCGAAAGTACGTCAGTTGCTCGATATCGTCCCCAGGAAACAGCCGCTAAATATGCCGTTTCAATTGTGCGATTCCCAAAATCGAGTGGACAAAGGCGTCGCCGGGCAGGAAATAACGTCGCTTCCCTTCCTTGACGATCCGCAAGCCGTCGACGCCCAATTCGAATCGGGTGCGATGCTTTGGTAGCGTCCAATTCTCGACCTGAATTTGCCACGCCGCAAAGTAGCCGTCACGCTCCGCGTGACGAGCCTCTCCCGCAGTCGGTAGACCGGCAGTTACACCGTCCGACTCACGATGCCCGCTCGCAACTCGCTCTGCCGGTAACACGGAATCCGAAAACTCCGCCAATGCAACGGGCTGCGGCGCATCGACAATGAAGTCGACCTGCATGCGACAGCGATTCCAGTCCGTCAAATCAAACTCCTGAAACCTGGCATGTTTCGGAATCTGCCGCATCACTTGCCGCACATTTTCAAAGGCCGTCGATTGCGCTGCCCGCACCACCATCAACCGATCAAGCCCTGGCTGGTACAGCGTGACGGCAAAGCCCCAGCATGACTGCGCCGAGCAAAGCACCTGAAGCAGCCCCTGAAACAGCCCGTGCGTCGTGTTCTCCTCGCCGATTGGCCGTTGCTGCGCCAGTCGCAACCGCAGCGACCCGAGAAAGGCAACCGTGCCGCCATCAAGCGGAACAGAATTTCGAGCCACGATTCAACTCAATCCAACTTGGAGCATTTCGCGAATCAATCTCGCCCACCGCTCTGCTACGACGCCGCGGCTAAACCGACGAGATGACTTCCAAGCATTCTGACACATTTGCTCGTGCAGTTGTGGAGTGCTTAAGATGCGAATGATTTGTTTGGCGAGCAACTCCTCATCGCCGAACGGCACCAAAACTCCTGTCTCGCCGTCCTCAATCATGTCGGATGAACGAACGAATCAGAGGAACGAATCAGGGGTCAGAACGAATCCAGGGGGCCAGGACTGCGGTGTTCAGAATTTGGTGATCCGTAACGAAATCGGGCCTCTCGAGT
Source organism: Planctomycetota bacterium (assembly GCA_027622275.1). GTDB lineage: Bacteria > Planctomycetota > Planctomycetia > Pirellulales > Pirellulaceae. The sequence goes on from JAQBZB010000381.1 coordinate 7,396, forward strand.
GATGCTGAATTTGTTCCTTGGTCCCCAACGGGCTGGTCCCAATGGCACTAAGCTTGTATTGACAAGAAGCGAGTCCTCGCAGACTTAATGTGTTTGTAGACAACATGTTAATAGTCAGGAGGACTCGCCCATGTTCAAGGATGAACCTAGGAGTAATGTAT
>JAQBZB010000045.1 GCA_027622275.1 Planctomycetota bacterium
GGTCGTGCCTTCGACAATCAGAGTATCGCCAGCAGCCGAGCCAGTGATGCTCACGGAATCAATGTCTTGGAATTGCACGTCATCGACAGCCCCGGCACCGGGTCCAGCCACCAGCCCTGCGTCGGGGGTGACGCCGGACGAGACGGTGGTGATTCCGGTCACCGCCGCCACCGTCAACGTGTCGTTCGTTCCAGTTCCGCCGTCGATGGTCACGTCGGGGCCGCCGGTTCCGGTCACCGTAACCCGATCGCTGCCTGTTCCCGTGGCGACAACCAGCGTGTTGGGTGCGTCTTCGGTCAGCGTAACGATCTTCAAACCTGTCATATTGACGGTGGTCGCCGTTGGCGAGTTGGCTCGAGTCACGGTCACGATGTCGTCGCCAAGCGTGCCATTCACGGTGACTTCATCATTGCTGTTGCCGCCCGACACGGAATAGGTGCTCGTGGCGGCCGCGCCGAGCGTGGTCGTGATCGTTGTGTTGCCCGTCGATGCGGTTGCCGTTACTGCCGTGTCCGACGTTGGACTGATTTGGAAACTGTCAGGGCCCGCAGTTCCTGTCAACGCGAAGGTGTCCAGCGCATCGCCGCCGCTCGTGAAAATCACATTCTGCAGGCTGGACGTTGCTCCGAAGTTCGTCGCACTGAGTATGTCGTTGCCAGTGACGCTGTTGACGGTCAGATCTTCCACGCCGATTAGCGAGATAGCGGATGCCAAGACGCCGGACAGCGAGTCGCCCGCTGTGGCCAAGGCCAAGCCGATCGTATCATTGACACCGGCCGCACCGGTGACGACGACTCGATCGTTCGTTGAATCGCCGCCACGAATCGTCGCGCTGGCCGTATACACGCTAGTATCCACAGCGACGTTGAACGTGTCCGTGCCGACCAGTCCGTCTAAGGTCACTGACTCTATCGTTGCCGGATCAAACACCGGCCGCGCCGTTCCCAAGCGAACATCGCCACCGGCGCTCAAACTCATTTTATCGTCGCTCAGTGTTCCGTTGAGTATGAGAGTATCGGTATTGGCTGCGGTCCCGGTCAGCGTGACGGTGCTCGTCGAGCCATACCCATCCAGGTTCACCGGCAGTTGATCTGCGACGACCGTGTTTTCATCCACTTCAAGACCAGGATTTACCGCATAGTTGGCAGAGCCAGAAATCGCCACATTGGTGCCGCCACCAGCCCCTCGGACGATGGTAAGCTCCTCGATCTCTCGATAGTTGATCGTCACGGGTTCGGCATTAGTGATCACACTCGTGGGTGTGGCCAACGCGACGCTGACCGCCGTGCCGACGCGATCGTTTACGATCAGATGGTCATTTGTGGTCGGATCACCACCGCGAATGTCAAGTGTCGTTAGCGCAGTCGGCGTGCCTCCATGATTGAGATGGATAACGTCGCTGCCCGGGCCTGCGTCGATGATCACCGTACCGTAGTTCGAAAACTCTATCGTTTCGTATTCGTCGACTGCGATCAGGCCCGTCGTATCGCCCATGAAGGTCGCATGGCCCGCATTACCGCTGTTGGGGCCGACGGTGTAGTTGACCGAATTGTCCGCGTTCAGCGGGAATGGTGGCGTGGTAAACTGGCCGCTGACCGTTAGCGTATCCGCGGCACCTGTCCCACGAAGCAGGAACGGCTCAAGGCCAATGAAAACCAACCGCTGCGAGGCCGCCGATCCCGTTGCCGTCTGTAGCACGGTACCGTCCGTATTTCCTGGTCCAGGGAAGTAGGTCGTGTTGGCCGAAGTCGCACCGAACATTTGCAGGAAGTCATTTCCGCCGTCGCCGCCGTCGAAGAAGATACCGTCGGTCAACTCGATCAAACCGCCGGTATTGTCGATGGCCAAGGTGTCGTCGCCACCGTTGCCCAACACATGCAAGGCCTCGATTCCGGTGTTAGAAAAGCCGACCGGCACGCGTGTCGTCGCGGACGTGACCGTCGCACGATACTCCGAGTTGGCATTATCGCGCACGAGAAGGATCCGATCGGAATCGGAACTGGCCGCGATCGCAACCGTATCCTGATTGGCACTGGCCTGGATCGAGAGATTGGCTCCGGCCAACGCCCCATTGTTGAAACGAGTGGCGTCGATCGTTGGCCCACCCTCGGCACGGCTGATCGAAGCGGTCGAGACGCTGGTGGGAGCGACAGTGACCGTGTTATGAGTGCCGGTCAGTTGAATGTTGATCGTGTCGTTATCGTTGTTGTTGGTGTCACCACCGTCCAGGGTAATGCGTTCCAAATCCGAAGCCGCGCCGTAATTGGCCACTGTGAATTGATCCGCCACCGCGTCGGTGCCGACGATCGACACGCCCTCGACACCCGAGAGAGAGACCGCGCCAGTGACAATGTTGGCGACCTGGCCTGTTGAAAGGTCCAAGGATGCCGTGGATGCGGCGGAGTGGACGAGTGTCGCCGAGTCGCCCAGCGCGCCGGCCGCGGCGCCACCAAAAATCTGTACACCTTGCGAGTAGATCGCGGCGGCGTTTACGGTGAATGAGTCGTCGCCGTCCAGACCTTCCAAACGCAGTTGTTCAACACCGACCTGCGCCACATCGACGTGGTCGAGATTCGAGGCCACGAGGTCAACGGCGCCTGCGATGCTGACGGTGAACCTGTCATCGGTCTGCGTGCCCTCGTACACGAGGACATCGTTTCCGCCTTGGCCCGCGGCGGTCAGCGTCCCCGCGGCTCCAAGGTCCTGATACCGCAGTGGCAACGTCGAGTTAATCTGAAACTGGCCAGCGTCGACGAAGTTGCCAGGGCGATGAATAATGGTGTCTGCGTTCGTGATGTGACCAAAGACGGAAATCGAATCGTTGCCACCCTCGCCGTCGTAGATCAGCTCTTCAATTTGATTGAAATTGATATCCGTCTGTGTGCCACCTGGCCTGATGCGGACTTGTCCGGTGTGAGCGGATGTCGTATCAGGGCGGTACTCGACCGTATCTTGCCCCGGCGTTTCAATGATCAGCGTGTCGCCGTCGGCCGATGGTGCGGCTCCGTTCACCGTCACGGCAACGTTCCATGCAGCATCGTTCGGAGCGGGCAAACGCAACACGATATCGTCGCTTCCTGAGAGGGCATTAATGATCAGAGTAGCCTGGTCGATGAACAGGACGTCGGTCCCCTCGTTCACCGAGGCGGTGAAATCTCGAACGCCATTAAGGCCGGTCGGGGTTGGCGTGACGTAGCTCGCGTCCCGAGCAATGATCGTGATGACGTCGTCGGCATTGGTGCCATCGATCACAGCGCCGCTCCCGCCACTGATGTTGACCGTTTCCACGCGGTCGTAACTCATCGCGGCCGTGGTCGTCCCGAACTTGACGCTGCCTTCGTCTTTCTGCGGGCCGGCGCTCAGGCGAGCCGAACCTGTACCCGAGATATTGATCGTGTCGCCGGGCTTCTCGCCAATTGGATCTCCGCCATCGATAAAGATGGGAAGTGCGCCCACGGTGACATTGAAGACGTCAGCCCCCGTGTCGCCAAGAACACGAAGTGATTCGATGTTGGCCGACGTAAAGTCGATTCGTTTCAGTGTCGCGGCGGGTAACGTCACGGTGACCTGCCCCGTGGTCGCGACATTGTCCACGGTAACCGTTTCGGCGGCCGGTGTGAGTTGCACCGACAGAGTGTCTCCATCGTTTGCCGTGCCTTCGGTGACGGAGAAGGAAGCCGTCGTCGTTCCGAATACGACCGGGCCCGTGTCGCCTTCCCGGATCCGTACGGTATTTGCATCAATAGGCGCTGCCAAGAATGAATCGGTGCCCGCAGTACCGTTGACCAGCAGGTTCCCACCAACGGCGTTGATGTTGATGATCTCGACGCTGTCCAGCGTCAGAGGATTAGCAACCGTGCCGAGGCCGCCGCCGCTGACCGTCACCGAGTTGTCAGCCAGGAAGGTGACCGTGATGGCACTACCATTGCCGGTCAAGTTAGCAACGTCGGAAGCGGAGGGGCTGCCGCCGGAAATTGAGATATTTGTGTAGCCGTGTGCGGTCGCGAATGGTCCGAGCGTGAAGGTGTCATCACCGTCACCGCCCTGAAGATTGAGCGTCTCGATGGCGTGCGAAGTGGCATTCGTACGCGGCCGCACATCCACGTGATTGAATCCGCCCTCGATCAATTCGATCGCACCCACACTCGTCCCGTCATTGAACACTCGGAATGCGTCATCGCCTCCGGTACCGTCATAGGTCAACGAACTTGTACCGCCGCCTGTCTCGTTGAGAAACACCGAGCCACTCGCTTCGATGTTGCGGAACTGAATGGGAAAGCGACCGTTAATGGTAAACGTTCCCGAAGTCGCATCGGGGCCCGGCGTGACTCGGAAGACGCCATTCGTGTCTCGCACTTCGAGAGAGTTGTTCGTGTTCCCGTCGTATTCCAAATCTTCGAACGCAGCAAATACAACCGTTTGGTCACCTGCGAGAGAGTGGAAGACATTGCCGCTGGTCGCTCCTGTTGGCTGGATGATCGCATCAACCGCTGCATGATTGTCAACGACAATCAGCGTGTCGTGAGCGTTGTCAAATGTGGGAGTCGTGCCGGAGGTGACAAAATTGCTGCCGCTGACCAAAACCCCTTGAGTCATACCCGTAGGAACCGTGGGGTTGTTCAACTCGATAACATCCTGACCCTCCATCCCCTGGATTTGCAGTCGTAGGAATTTGGCAAACTCGGTGTTCTGATTATCGATCGTTACCTGACCGGTCGTATCGCCATCGAAGGGTGCTGCAGCATTCCCGCTGTTTGCACCTTGGCGATAGAGAATCGCATTGTCGGCACCATTGGCGACAACGTCCGCCAAGGGTGACGGACTGCCTTCGATATAGGCCAATAGCAGTCGGGATTCGAGGGATTCAAACTGCACAAAGGCTCGACGCCTCGCCAACTGCTTAACTCGTGCAGCGCGCTTGCGATCGAGAAGTCGTGACAGGAATGATCTTGATGAACTCATGAACTGGCGTCCTTAATTGGCGTCGAAGTGAGACGCAGGTGGTGGCCAAAATCAATTGACAGACATGACGCTCCCACGTAGAGAGCCGTCTTTCGCCTCAGACAATTGAATTACCTAATCGCGCAAAACTTCGCACACTTGTTAAGCTGTACATATTAAGCCAGTAAGCCTATAGACTACGGGAACTGATTTCAAGCGCCGAATCGTGCGAATTTTGAAGTCTTCTTCGCTGGGGCGCAGTAGAGCCCAGGCTTACCAGCCGCGATTCTCAGCAGGCGGTAGCGCCAAGTGCGGTCCAACGACGAAATCAGGCGGACTGCCACGCCTGCCACTTGGTCGTTTAATGTCTATGGCAGCGAATTCCGATAGTTTTAGGACGAAACGTCACTCACGAGCGCCGAATGCACCCCTAAAACGCTTCCTCGTCGCTTTCGTCGAGCCCGGCAAAGAAGTCATCGACCGCCCTCTGCTTCGAGCTACGGCGACGTTTCTTCGCATTTCGCGCTACATCCTGAGCCAAGACCACCACCAGTGGCAGCATCAGCGATGGGGCCGCAGGTGGCGGTGGCGGAGGTGGTGGGGTGTCAGAATTCGAATCGACGTCCCGATCGGGATCGTCAGGATCGTGTTTTTCCTGCGGATCGCGGTCGGTCCCGTTCGATTGGTTCGAAGCGTCTTCGACGCTTGTGAACTGAACGGTCATTGTCTCAGCGAGCGTGTAATACTGAATTGTACCATCACCAAGTTGAGATCCTGGCGTGTGTCTCGCATTCGCGCCGTCGCTGTCACCATGAATTCGGAGAGCGTCGAAGTCGGAATCACCGGCGTGGAACAGGATTCGCTTCTTGGTGGCTACCAGCTTGCCGTCAAGCTGGATGTCGAGCAAGTCATCGCCTGCGTTGCCATGAATGACAGGCCCCTCGACGCTGCCTTCGGAGTGGTTGACGAAAATCTTGTCGTCGCCATCGTTGGTTTGGATAAAGAAGTCGACGGTCGTGATGTTCGTGAGCGTATAGGTATCGTTGCCCAAGCCGCCGCGGATGTATCCCTGCTCCAGACCCTTGAGGTTGATATCGCCTCCCGACAGACCGCGAATAAGGAAGTCAGTGACCTTTGCCGTGTTATCGGTCGTGTCCTTTCTGTCGATCACCTCGACTTTGTCGTTGCCATCGCCTCCTTCGATATTAATGTTCTCCGGAAAGTCGTCGAGCTTTTCAGTCGTGTTTCCAACGATGATGTGGTCGTCGTCGTTACCGGTGTTGACGTTGATCTCGCCGGGGCCCTTCGATGACTCAAGCTCCACACGGTCTTTACCATCATTGGTCGTGATGGTGTCACCATCGTTCCCGTAAACCTTGTCGTCGCCGGAACCTGTTGTGAGTACATCGTTCAACGCACCCCCCCAGACAATCACATCCTGCGTCAAGCCCGCTCCCTCCAAGGTGTCTTTGCCGTCGCCAGTATCGATCTCGTAGAAATTGGTAATCGTAGGGTCGGAAAACTTGCTGAGCGCTGCACCAGAAAACGTCAAATGATCGTCGCCACCCTTGGTTTCTAGTCTGAAGTTCTCGATCTCTGCAAGAGTGACCGTCGTAGTTCCGAACGTCAGCTTTGGTCCGACCATGACGATGACGTCCGCGCCGCTGGTCCCATTGACGAACACGTCGTCACCGGTTCGAACCTGCGCTGGCACGTTGGTTTGAGTTGGTCCGGACCCCTGGCCTGACGGTAGCGTGTGGTTCCCACCGGTCAGCACAATGTCGGTGGTGGCGCCCGCGGTGAGATTGACGATTACATCGTCGTCACCGTCACCGGTGTCTACCGTCACCTTCTTCGGGAAGTTAGAGGTAGTGGGAGTAATGGTGATCTTGTCGTTCGCACCGAGCGACCTGAGGCCGAACTCTTCGATGTTCTGATAGGTGAATTCGTCCGTGCCGCGCTTGAACGGCACGCTGACGGTCACGTCATCGACGTTCTCGGTCAATTCGAACTCGATCTTGTCTTCATCGCCCGCACCGCCATCGATTACGCCCGTTACAGTCCCGTTAAACGCAATCCTAAAGTGATCGATCCCGGTTCCACCGGTCAGGTTCTCGATCGCCGAGAACGTCGCTCCGCCTTCGATCTTGCCGGCATTCTTGCCGGTGATCTCCCAATTATTCTTGGTGTCGGGGCCGATCAACGTGTCGCTACCATTGCCACCCACAAAGTTCTCGATATTAAGGAACTTTCCGATGCCAGGGCCGGTGCCGGTTGCCAGGTTGATCGTCGCGCCACTTGCCCGACCCGCAAAGCTCAACGTGTCGGTGCCCCCGCCTCCGTCCAGTGTGCCATCCAACTTCGCCGCGTCGGTGCCGAAGACGAAGGTGTCCACTCCCGAACCACCGCTGACGTTCTCGGTCCCTTCGAAACTGAACGGCGCTCCGCCCGCAGCCGCTCCCTTATTCGTATCGGTGAACGTCCAGGTATTCCCACTATCCGGGCCCGTCAGGCTATCGGTACCAGCCCCGCCCTTGACGGTCACGGTCTGTGAGCCAAGGACTTTCTTTATGGTGATCTTATCGTCGCCGCCTTTGGCATCAATGATCAGGTTATCCCGACCCGAGACGTCGGTTGCGGCACCGTTGACCGTGAGCACACCACCATCCAAGACAATGACATCGGGTCCGTCCGTCCCAGCCGCCATAGCCGTCTTGATTTCAGGAGTTTCCACGGATTCATCGAAGAAGATGTTTTGTTGATTGAGCGCGATGGTTCCGTCGGGATTGAAGACGGGTACTTCCCCGTGGAGTTCCACCTTGTCCACGTTCTCCGTTCCATCGGGAGCAGGACCGGTATCGTGTATGTGCGCAGCCCCAGCAGGCGTCGTGGCAGCCTGCGGACCGTCGCCGAGCTTCAAGGGCGAACCTGCGAGCCTAATATCATATATGTCGGCTCCCTCTTCACCGTCCAAAACCACTCGGGCCGCTCCGGACTGATTGAACGACAATTTGTCGTCGCCCTTGCGTGCACCCACGCGGAGGACTTCGATCCCGCTGTACATAAAGGTGTGGGCGGGTTCCGCGGGACTTGTCTTGGCCGCCAACACGATCGTCGTACCGTCAACGGTGATGACGTCCGCGAGGTCGGTACCGACAACCGTCAACTGATCGTTATCAGCCGCACCGCCCGTGTCCACGACCGAGCCGCCGGTTACCTTGGACAGTTCGAGCCTGATCTGATCCGAGCCGCCTTGACCATCGACCGTCAGTCCACCTGTCCATTGCGTGACGCTGATGAAGTTGGTTCCCGCGCCACCCTTCAGATTCGCCTGCTCGGTGTCCTTGATCGTAATCACCTCGCTGCTGGCTGTGATCAACGATTCACCGTGAAGCGTCCAGTTCGTGTCGGCATCGACTTCCAGCGTATCGTCACCAAGTCCAGCCTCGAACTTGAACGTCCCCTTCAACTGCGTGCCGCTGCCGGGCGCTGCGCACTGGTTGCTGGCGTCCAAGACGCAGGGGAAGCTGTCTGAGGTGGGAGCCTTGACGTCGGCTGAATTGACGATCAGCTTGTCAGCACCATCGCCCGCGTTAATTGTGAAACTCTTCAAGCCGAAAGCCGTCAGACCGCCGGCTTTCACTGTTGTCGTATTTATTCCGGAGCCGTGTTCCAGATTCACATCCTGCACATCGAAGACGTGCAACTTCGACACTTCGACCTGCGCGGTGCCGGTGCCGATTGTTCCCGTCACAATGTTGGCTTGTGCGCCGGCCACCAATACGTCCTGCTTGGTCGGTACCGTAACCGTGGTCGGAGGCGACACATTGCGTACATATGCAAATCCGGCACCGTCCGTATCCTTGGCCGAGGCGACGTACTTCGAGCGACCTTCGAGTTGGGGCGCACCGACAAGGGCATAATCCCCGCTGATGCCGACCGAGTAACCAACCAGATCGCCTGATGTGCCGTCCGACGCGGACAACGGTTCCACGAGCGTCTCCATTCGCCATCGACCGTCCTTCCAACCGAAGGAGAATGCTTCACCTTCGTTCGTGGTCGTGGTCCCGGACTTCGTTCGTTCGCGCATCGGCGCGCCAACTACCAAACGCTCTCCGTGAACCGCCACATCATGGGCAAAGTTGTCATCGGAATTCCCGTTCGTTCCCAAGTCGAGGCGTTGTTGGGGCCACCAGGCTCCAGCAGCTGACACAAACGAGAACGCCGCGCCTTTGCCACCGCCCAACCCCGGCGCTCCAACAACCAGTCGCGTGCCGTCGATGTCCACCGAGGCGCCAAAACGGTCGCCGGACGCCCCGCTTCCACGGCTTCCGGACTTGTAGTCGGCAACCGTAGCTCCAAACGTAATCGCAATGCCCCGGTGCGTGTCAAAGAGTTTGTTCGCGGCGGTTACCGCGCTGATGTTTTGCCATTGGTCCGTTAATCCAGTACCACCCAGTTTCTGGATTTGGACGGCGGTGCCCGTATGGTCTACGACCCGGAATTGCCACTCGCTGCCTGGTTTCTGAGTCTCGACCGAGTAGGCTCCGGCCGTGAGTTCGGTCGCTCCGGCAGCCACCGTGGCACCATTGGGACCGATGTTTGTCACCGTCTGCTCGAGCGCACCAGCATGCGACGCGGAGACCCAGTCATCACCTTGGCCAACGGACACGCGGGCCGCGGTACCGGCGGCTTTAGTTCCCGCTTTGTAGAGACTCGAGTCTGCGCCAAACGTGATGATCAGGCGACGCCCAGTCTCGAACGCCTGGCCAGGAGTAATCTTTTGCCACTGATCGGTCAGTGTGTTCGCGGCGCTGACACTCGTCACTTGCTGAGCGGTGCCGACTGCGTTAACCAATCGGAACTGCCATTCGCCGCTCTCCTGACGTGTTTCGATGTAATACACACCCTTGATCAGTTGCGTGCTGCCTGTCGCGACCTGCGAACCGGAAGACGAAACCCCAGTGACGGTCTTATCGAGGCTGCCAGAAGAAGCCAGTGAAACCCAAGTGTTCTGCAATCCAACCGCGGCAGTTGCGGCTGTGTCGACGCTGATTTCCAAAGCACTGCCCTGCTGCGTCCATACCGTGCCGCTGCGATTGTAAACGAAGGCCTTACCGGCGCCACCGTCCATCGGCGCACCAATCAACATCGTGTCTTCGTAGATCGACACGGAGGTTCCGAACCCGGAACCACCAGCACCAGTAATTGTCTTTTGGACCTCCCAAGTGACTCGCTCCTTGTTCTTAGCGACGTCATCCCGGAAGTAAACCGTGACAGTATTGCTGCCCGGTGCTCCAACAACAAACGTGTCGCCATAAAGGTCGACGACCGAGCCAAACTTGGAACCGGCAGTGCCTTTCCAAGTTGCCTTTTGGTGCCAGTGCAAGCCAAGGCGTTCGAAGAAGTAAACCGCACCTGCGCCATTACTCTGGTTCGGAGCACCTATTATCGCCGTATCGCCGCTAATGGCCACGCTCGCACCAAACAAATCACCGACTTGCACGTCGCCGGCTTCGATCGACGCTTGCTCGATCCAATCTTCCGAACCTGTGGCACGCGTGAATACAAAGACCGCACCTCTGTTCTCGAAGTCCTGGGCGCCGATAATGGCCGTGTTCCCATCAATGGCGACGCTAGAGCCGGCCTTCGCGGTTTTCAATGGGGCAGGGAAGATCAGCTGGTCGCCACCAATCGGATTCCACGCGGGGCCGCGCTCGCGGAAGGTGTAGATCACTTCCGAGTTGTCCGAACGTGTTCCGCCAACAACCGACAAGCCGCTACCGACGAGTTTCGCGCTGTAACCAAAATTCTTCGCATTCGCGTCGACTACCATCGTGTCGACACCGCCCACCTTGTCCATCTTAAAGGGCTTCAAGGTCAGGCCTGTTTGCGCGCGTGACGACTCGGAATAGAAGTACGCTTCCTTGGCATCCGGCGCGCCTACGAGCGTCAGGTCGCCGTCGTTGTCCAGCGAGTTCTGTTCGCCAAACTTCTCGCCAGAGGCCGGCGAGGGCGCGGTTATTGCCGCATGACTCTTCCATTTCTTATCGGTGTTGTCCCAGTAGTAGGCCGTGACCACGCCAGCATTGCCCGTCGTCCCAGCCTTCTCGGTCGGCTCGCCCACCAAGAAGTTATTGCCATCGACGATTTCAACCTCGGCACCCGTCGCCGCTTCCGAGTATTGCCCTTTGATCAGCTTCAGCGTCCCGCGCGGGATTGCCGTATTGTCGCTGACAGCAGCTTCATCGGCAGTTGAATTGGCAAACTTGTAGTCCCACCTTGCATAATCGCCAGAGGCCAGGTCGTAGGTAGCTACGCGTTCTTTGCCGGACCCGGTGGAGCCAACGACGACGCGATTGTCCACGATGTCCAGGTACGAGCCGAACTTACCGTTATCGACACTGTAAGACGGAGGATCAAGACGATAGACTTCGACCGCCTCCACGTCATCGTGGATGCCGCCCAAGTCGGATGGATAAAAGTAACCAAAACTGTAGTAACTTTCATTGTAGAACCACTTGTCGGTGGTGTCTGTGTCCGTCCAACCGGACCCATCATCAATCATCTTGACTTTGGTCCGCGGATTCAAGTTGAAGGTCGAGATGGAGTCGTCCCATTTTCCCTGTCCGTGGTCCGTGAAGTCGTGGTAACCACTGTTGCCCGGAACCTCCAGCCAGTCATTTGCCGACGGACCAAAGTTGGGGTTAACGTTGACTTTTCCCCACACAGCTGGATTGCTAGGCGTATCCAGCATGTTCTGATGGTGTGGCATCAGCAGAGAGTCTTTCGTCCACGTCGAGCCATTGAGCTCATAAACGTAAACGACGCCGGTATTTCCGAGCTTTGTCCACCATGCGTTGCCTGATCCGTTTTTTTCTTTTTGGATGCAATGATCCGTGCACTGGTACCACAGCGTGCTTTCGCTGGCACTTGGCGTCGGTGCGCTGACAACGATCTTCGACCCGCTAATCGCAACCGCCGTCCCGAACGACACTTCGCCCGTGAGCTTCTGCTGTTGGGTCCACTCACCAACCACGCTGTTGTAAGTGAAGACATACAGCGTCTTCTCGCCCGGTGCACCAACCACCAAGCGGCCATTGTCGACATCCATGTCGGTGGCAAATCCCGCTCCGCCTGTCAGCGGTTTGAGTTTGCGCCAGTGGAGACTTTCGTTGACGTACGGTTGAATTTCGTTTTTGCCGGCAACTTTGACGAACAGCGTCCGAGTTGTCGAATCGTAAACCGTATCGGCGTCGATTCCTATGTCGACACCGGTAATGACCTCGGCCCGGAGACTCTGTTCCGTGTCCGCCGCAAAAGACGGCTCGTAGGTCCGAATCGAGCCGACATCCGGCCGCTTGATTACATTTGCTGAATCCGTTTCGTTGAATCCTGGGATACCCACAATCACGCGAACCTGCCCCGCCACGTTGCCGATCGTCACGCTGTAACCAAACTGGTCGGGCTGTGGAGCTTTGTTGCCTGCGTCCGCACCCGCTGGCTTGGCGGCCGTAAGGATGCCGGAACCCGATGTCCCCGATGATCGCACCCAACTGGCTGTCAACCCGCTTCCGGTCTCGCGGTAGAAGACATAAGCCGCTCCCTGGTTCGTCGCCACGCTAGAGAAACCGGGAGCTCCCACGACCACATACCCCTCGAGGATGGCGACCGACGAACCAAAGCGTTCATTTGCGGTGCCAACCGTCGGCTCTTCCGCTTCTGGCAAACCACCGTTCGCAGTCAACCGCGCGGCAAGCGTCCAATTGGCGTCTTTACCTTCGAACACGAATGCCCGGCCTTGTTTCGCGTTCTTTCCGGTCCATTCCGGAGCGCCGATCACGATCTTGCCGTCGGCGATCGCGACCACTTCGCCGAATTTTTCGCTGGCCTGTGGAGCTTTGCCAAAGTCGTAGGACGGCTTCAGAGTTGCTTTGAAGGTCCAACTTCCTCCCGAGCCCGTGTAGACCTTGGCTTCGTTGGTCTGCGGCAGCCCGACCACGAGTGTGTCATCGTCAATCGCAACCCCGCCGCCGCCATCGGGGAGCTTGGCGGCCTGACTCCAGATGGAACCAGAACGTGTAAACACGTACGATGCGTTCTTGCCCGGCGAAGAAACGACAATCGTATTGTTGTCGACGGTCACAGACTGACCAAACAAGTCTTGTGCCGCGCCGTCGGTGGCCTTGAGTTTAGCGATCGCTTTCCAGCCGTCGGTATTTTTTTTGTAAACATAAACCGCGCCGCCATTGACACCGCGTGTCTTGTCCTGAGGGGCACCGATGACCAAATAACTTCCAGATAACGCCACGGAATGGCCGAAACCGCCACCCAAGTCGTCAACGCGGTCGGCCGGCGTGAATTTGTCTTTTTCGACCCAATTACTGCCGCCCCATTCATAAAGGAAGACCGCGTCGTCTTCCTTTGTATCCGTCAAACTGGATCCGATCGCCAGCATATTGCCATCCACCGCCAACGCTGTGCCAAAGTGCTTGGTCTCGTTGGGCAAGTCCTCGATGACCAACTTGTCTTGCTGCTTCCACGTGACAACACCATCGACGGTCACGGTATGCAACGTAACCGTTTGTATGTTGAGGTCCTGGACGCGAACCGAGTCCACAACGAAATCCGTTGGAGCGTCGCCAGTCGTGACTTTGAAGTCCGGCAAGCCCTGGACCATTACTGGCTCGACGCCTTTGAGCTCGAACATGTTCGATCCCAAGGTGATAAGTCCCGAACGTGCATCCGTCGCGCTGGGCGTATACACAGCGCCAGTCTGCTTACCGTTTCCGGCAATGCGGAACAAGTCACCGCCATTAGCACCGCCATCTTCCGGACCGCCATGAAACACCAACTTGACGTTACCGCTGGAGCAATTTGCCGGGGCTCCGGACAGACCTGCACAAGCAGGCACTCCTTGAGTGAAATTCACAAAGACCGTGTCATCGCCACCCTGTCCGTGGAAATGAACGGTCTTGCCATACGTGTTGGCGCTGTGGTCCAGATTCAGTACGTCATTTCCGCCGCCGGCGTAGATGGTGACATCCCGCTTATAAGGGCCTGGCGGCAGGGTGATCACATCGTCACCGTCGCCAAACGTCAGCGCAACACCTTCGATGCTCCTCGAAGCGATGTTAATGGGAGTGGCGGCCGTGCCTGAGGAAAGTGACACTTGCGAGAGCTGGGGTGTGTTTGGATCTTCGCCAAAGATTTCGGTGAACACTTGCACCCACGTCGGCGGAGCAGGGTCCTGGTACAAGCCTGGAATCAATTCGCCGCCGGATGCGTAGGCAGCGTACGCACTACCGTCAACTGGCTTGGTGAACAGACCGTCCTCGAACAGCGAGACTGTCGTATCCGTCAACTTCTTGACGTAGAAGTTCTTGGTGTTCAGCGACGTCATGCCGACGACACCGTTGATATTCGCGCGCTCGCCGTCGTTGAATCGATGTGCCGCGGCTGTGGTAATCACAACCGGTTTGGCCATTGTCGCGGCGGTAATGGTCGCATTGGTCCGGAAGATCTCGTTGAAATCCTTATCGGCGAATCCAATGGCCGAACCGCTGGTATCAGCGCTGTTCTTGTACTCGGCGGAATCGTCGCCATCTTGACCGTTGAGGATCAGGCGGATGCCTTTCGTGCTGGTCGGGGTCGGTGTGGCCGGTACGTCCAGAGCAAAGCCCGCCAGTGAAAACTTGCCGCCCGCGACCGGTTCGCCGACGAGGAACACATCGTCACCCTTCCCGCCATTGACGGTGAACGTCGAAGCTTGCCCACCCAGCACGGACTGCTCGCGATGAGTCTTCTGAATGTTAATCGCATCGCCCGACTTACCGGTGTTGAGAACAACCGTTTCGAAGAAACGATACTGGATGTCCTGTGAACCAGTACGTTTGACCGTTGTTGTATCGATGGGCCAGTCAACACCCGTCGTCAGTCTCCGCGTGCCCGTATTCTCGTTGCTGACCGTATAAGTCAGACCTTGCGTGCTATCTTGATCATTGATGAACAGCGTGTCGTAGGCCTCCGGCCCGTCTCCCTCGATGGTGAACGTACCGTTGATTTTGGCTAATGATCCTTCGTTCTCCTTACCCTTGCTGGTACCGATGTAGGCTTTATCAAAGCCGCCACCGAGGCTGACCGTCGTCCCCGTGATGCCAGCAGCCGTCTCGGGCACATAGAACGTGTCATCCTGCGCACCCAGCCGGATGTCGGCCTTCTCGATCTCGGCGAACGTCACGGAACCATTCATATCCAAGCCCGAGACCGAGGCGCCCGAGAACGTGCCAATATTTTTGTTCTCGTCGCCCGAATCATCCACGACTAACTTGTCGGAGCCACCTTCTCCCTTGATGACCAGATTCCCATGAATAAAGTCCACGCGGCCAATCGATGCGGGGTACATTCCGCTGGGCGTCGAACCAATCGTGATCTGGTCATCCTCGTCGCCGGCAAAGATGGTGGCGGTGCCAATGGGCGAGACGCTGTCCACTTGGAATATGTCTTTCCCCGCCCCCAAGCGGACGTTCACCAACTCGACGGTACTCTTATAGGGAGCTGCGGTACCGTCTGGTTTGGAACGTTCGGCGAAATAAATCGCGCCCGGATACTCGGCTTGCACATTGCCGTCCGGAATCCGGTACTGCGCGCCCAGGCCGTTATGCACGCTGAGCAACTTGTTCTTGCCCATTGCGAGCCCGGTCACTGACAGCGATGACAGCTGATGCGGCGGGTCGCCACTGGCCGGAGCCGTGGACGCGTCGCCATACACGTCCAACTTGTCTGCTGCACCCGCGTCACCGGAATAGAACACGACTCCGGCAATGTCATTCAATTTGTTGCTGTCGTTGCCCACCTCCAGCGTGTCGTCGCCTTCGTTACCAAACACATAGCTGACGATGTTGCTTTCCAGCGACTTCACTCGGAAGGTGTCGTCCTTCTTGCCCAGTTGCACCCAGACGCTGGCGCCTTCGGTGGCGGTGAAGCTGATGCTGCCGCCGCTGCCCATTCCGAGTCCGGTGATTGTTCCCGTACCCGCCGCAGTGCCTTTCTCAAGCGCACCGCTGATCGCCGTCATGGTGCCGCCGGCGCTAACATAAACGGCGTCCCGTGTGCCGCCGTTTCCACCCGCACCACCGTCGATTTCTACTTTGCCTTTGATGTCGCCAAGCGTTCCCGCCAAAACGTCCATCGGCTTCGTGAAGTCGTCGTCGAAGACGCCGTCCTTCACAAAGACACTCTTGGTCGCACCGTTGCCAATGTAAATGCGGTCCGCGCCCGCACCAGCTTCGACTTTCATCGTCGCGGTCGTAGCCTGGATAAAGAAGCGATCGTCAGAGTCCTCGCCCTTCAGTACGGTGGTATTGCTGGCGACGTTGTTAATGCCGGCAGGATTGCTGAGCTGGATGAAGTCCAGGTTGGCCGCTCCCGAGATCGTAACCGTCGGAGCTTGGACGTCCCCCAGGATATCAATCGTTGTGCCGAAGTTGCTGTCCGGGTCGGGGTCCCCCTGAGCCGCGCCCTTATGGAAGTCGCCATGAATCAGGACGCTAGTCTTGGCGGAGACTAAGATGCCCGACGGGATTGTCAAATCGTCAGCCGGCAGCAGCGAAACTGCTCCCAGCGGTGCAGAAACGCCACCATTGGTGATGTTCGTGCCGTCCCAAAGTGTCCCTTGCTTGACGAGCGTAATATCCTCGCCACGGCGGGACGAAACATTGATCTTCGACCACTGCGACCCGGCCAACGTGGTTGCGGTGATGCCTGACAAATCGACGGCGGTGGTCGTGTTCGCTCCGACATATCGGTAGACCTCGGCGCCGTTCTGGAACCAATCGCCCTTGACCAGCTTCACCGAGCCGCTGCTCGATTTATAGAAGACTGGCAGCGCCGGATCGATCTTCGTCCATTTGGCGGCGACGGTGTAGTCTTCCGATGACAAATCGATCGGCAATTTCACCCAGCCGCGTTCTTCGGTGAACGCCTCCATCGTGAGATCGACACCAGTCTTCTCCCACTTCGTCGTGTCCGAATAGGTTTGAGTGGACAAATTGACCGGCCCGGTCAGGTTGCCAAGTTTGTACTTGTAAACCTCGCCGGCGTTGCCGCCGCCAACATTCGCCGTCAGACGTACACGATCGTTGGTCTTGAGTTCGACGATTGCCGTCTGCGCACTGGTATGCTCGAAGCGATCCGGTCCAATGTACCGGAAGACATCGGGCACCAGCCGCGTCCACTTCGTCGCGTCGGTGAAGACTTCCGCCGACAGGTCGGTCGGCGTTGTACGGTTGTCACCCTTGTATTGGTAAACATCCGATGTCGCCAATCGCAACACTCGAGCGCCCGTTTGCAGATTCGCCACACTGGTTGCGTCGTCCTTAAGGGTGAACGCTGGAACCTGTTGGACGGTGTTGCCGTTTGCCAAGGCTACCTGCGTGGCGGTGCTGACGTAATCGACCTGACTGGGGCCCTTCTGACCTGTGCCAATGTATTCAAAGACGCCAGAGGCCGTCTCGACGCGGTCACCTTTGGAAATCTCGGCCACGGACTGTTTATCCGTGAAATCGTGTCCCAACCGAATCCACTTGGCCGTGTCCGAATAGTTCTCCTGCGTCAGATCGATGCCCAACTTGAACCACTGAGTTTCATCCGTATATGTCTCCTTGGACAAGTCGACGCCCGTCTTCGCCCACACCACCGTGTCCGAATAAACCTCTTTGGAGAGATCGCTGGCGGTGGTTCGATCAGCGCCGAGATACTCGTACACTTCCGCGACCGCCGTCGCGTTTGCCTTGACTCTGACCTTGGCACCCTTCTTCAGATTAGCAACGGCCGTCTGTTCGTTCGTGTGATCGAACCGGTTTGCACCGATATATTGATACACCTCGGTCGTGGCCAGCCGCAGCACCTTGGTGCCCTGCTCCAACGCGACGTTCTTGTCATCGTCATCTTGATCGAACGTGCTGGGCCCTTTCTGACCTGGACCGATGTAGCGATAAATTTGCAGCGATTCATGCAATTCGACGCGGTCGCCAACTTCCAGCGACGGCACCACCTCGAGCGTCGTATAGTCGCTTCTGCGTTCGCGCCCGCTGGCAACGTGAACGGTATCGACATTGCTGAGCCGCACGTCGCTATCAGACGAGTTGGCCGTCAGCACGTTCAGCGCCGCATTCACTTCTCGGATATAGATTCCGTCCTTGGCGGTCGCGACCAGACGCCCGTCGGCGGGTTGATTCGTCTCGTCGATCTTCAGGCTATTACTGTAGTAATTCTCTTGGCCGAGTCCCGCGCCGTAGATCTCGAGATCATTGTCCACTTTTCCGATGCCGCCCCCCGCGACAATCAGGTCGATATTCCTGGCTTGAATGTCAGCCCGTTCAATGGGCTTATTTTCGCGATCTGTATCCGTGCCGCCTTCAAAGATCGAGCCGGCCAGGGTGATGATCACGACGTCGTTGTGAGTCGAAGTGACCGAATCGACGTTGATATCGCCTGCGGTCTCCTTGAGAAAGACTCCGTCCGCGAATAAAAGCGTTTGCGTGGGGCCGTCCTTGGCGAAGGCAGTCACGGTCCCGGGCGCCTGGACCGATGAATCGATCTCCAGAAAATTCGCCTTCGTACCAATACCGCCGTTGTCGGTATTGAGGGTAACGGAGTTGCCACGCACGAATTCGGTGGTTTGAGCGCCCGTCGCGATGTCGAAAATCTTTGCGGGTACCGACGGATCTCGGTTTAATCCGTGTTCCTTCAACGACAACGCCGAGAGTGAGACGTCGCCGGCGTTGCTGAAGATACTCTTGATCTTGATATCACCCGCTTCGCTGAATTCGATGTTGCCGTTCACCAACACGTCGAAGTGGCCGACACCCGTGATATCCGTCTTGGCCTTGATCCCAATCTTCTTGTCCGCCGCCGCGGGCTGGGCCGCTTTGATGATCAAATTGCCGCCCGTTATGACGGTGCCAAAGTCATAGGCGCCATCGACGTAAGTGAACTTGGTCGGGTCGGCGAAAGCTCCCAAATCGGCGATGGCAGTAGAAGTACCCGCATTATTCGGGTGGAAGTGCTTGTCGTACGTCCCGGTCGCCGGGACAGCGGGAGTTTGCGGTTGCTGCGGAACCTTAACCGTGAAACCCGTTACCGACACCGTGGCATCCTTTTGATGTTGGGTGCGCTGAATCAACAGGTCGACGTCCCCCTTGTCCGCGGTGATTTTAGTACCGGCAAACTGACCCTTGCTGGCGTCGGTCTCGCGCAACAGACCCGTCAGATCCAAGTGGATCGTCGTGTCGGCCTGCAATTCAAGATTGGTTGAGCGGTTTTCACTCCGCACCAACTCCACTTTCAGCCGATTGTTGCTTTCGCCAATGGTCTTTCCCGGCGCGGGTGTTTGGGCGATCAGAGCATTGGTTCGGATCAAACCGGATGCTCCGTCCTGCACGACGCTGCCCTTGTCTGTGACAATCTTCGTCTCACCAACCGGATTGTTGATCAATCCCTTGATCTTCACATCGGCCGCTGAACTGGATGACGACTTGTTGATAATCTCGATGTCCGTCTGTGCGACGGCACTGCTGATATCGAACATCATGCCCACGATATTATCGGCATCGAGCGTGACGGTCGGCATTGCAGAACTGCCGATCACCGAGATGTTCTGAAGGATCAAGTTCTTTGGCGACTCATTCTTGATTTTGACAAAGTCGAAGGCCGAACCGGCGCTGAACTTACCGGAGGACCCC
This sequence comes from Planctomycetota bacterium, assembly GCA_027622275.1. GTDB lineage: Bacteria > Planctomycetota > Planctomycetia > Pirellulales > Pirellulaceae. The sequence continues at coordinate 19,686 of JAQBZB010000045.1, forward strand.
TTGATCACGCCTTCTGGAGCTTTCAGAGTCTTGCCGTTGGAGTCTGTCCTGTTCGATACGTCGTTCGCTTGGAACAACGCCTCGCCCGCCGTCGTGCTGTTGTTGCTGATCGGATTGACGGTGACGTCATTGGTGCCGACCGTCGCCGTAATGCCTTCCGCCTTTTGAATCGCTCCGTTACCGTCGACATGCAGTTCAACTCCCGCTCCGCTGCTGACGATCACGTTCGAATCAAAGTTGATGGTGCGAGCTGCGTTGAAGTCGCCCGAAACCTCTTCCGAACCAAAATCAAAGGGGCTGTTCTTGTGGTTTTTCGCCCGCCGGTCGTAGCCGTTCGTCGGGACATTCTGAGTCGCCAAGACTTTGAGATCGGCAGTCGAAATGACCGCTCCCGCGACCGCGTTGATTTCCGCATGGCTCTCGTAGTCAGTGATCGAGGTAGCGTCGGTGTCTCCGCCACCGCCCGTAAAGCTCGCATCGGACCAGGAGGTGACATGAATATTATCGTGCAGCGATTGCAGGGTGACCTTCTTACCTGAGATCCTGGCGCCCGCTTGAATGGCCACGTCCGTCATGTCATACACGACCACCGTGGCCCCCGCATCCACGTCGGCGCCCAGGGCAACCGCGTCCGCATCCGATGACGCTGTCGCGTGCATCCCAATGACCTTGGCATTGATCTCGACGTCTTTGCCTTTAAGCACAGCGTTGGTGCCGACAGTCGTCCGGGTGGTTGCGTCGGTGGAACTCGAGCCAATATGGACGCCCTCACCTGAACTGTCATTGGCGTCTGCGTTCGAGCCGAGACCGGCCGAGTCGGCGATTGCAACCACGTCGATGATTGGCGTGCTGAGCGACTCGGCCCTCAGCAAATTATCAGCCTTGATCTTCACGCTGTCGCCAATGGTCACCGTCGAGGTGTAATCCACGCTCGCTTTGGCTCGTGACTTCGCGATGTCGACCAACCCACCACCGTTCGTGTCGGACAGAACGAACACATTCTCCGTGGCTTGACTCGTCAGCGTCACATCATGTGTAGCCGTCAACACCGCGGCGCTGGAGATATTCACCCTTCCCCTATTGTTCACGATGACGTCCGCATCCGATTTGCCGATCGAGACGGCGCCGCCGCCGGCATTGGCCGCCGTGGCAACCGCTTTAGCAAACGATGTCGCATTGACGTTAATATCATTGGCCGTGAGCGTGGTCGTCGCACCGACGGTGGTGGTCACGTTGGGAGTGGACGTGGCGATCGTGGTGGCGCCACTGAGTCGAACCAAGCCGACGCTGGTACCACCCGTCGCGGATGTCGCCACACCGTCACCGCTCGGCGCACTAGACGCCGCCCTGGCACCACCCACGCCGTCCAGCCTTCCAAGTACACCGGTCGACGTGAGGTTGAACGCGAGCTGCTGCAGTCCCGTTCCCGTGCTCACCAGATCGATCCCCTCCGTACCGAAAGTGTGCTCGGCACCGGCTCCGGGCGAAAGCGTCAGCACACTTATACCGGCCTTATCTGCCTTGAGCTGGAACGTGCCTCCCGCCGCGTTAGCAACGTAATAGGTTGCGCCATCTTCCAGGCCGCCAATGGCTCGTTCGGAAACTTTGCGTAATGAATGAACGAGTTTGTTGTTTGCAGATGGCGTTAACGCAAGCGGAGTTGTCGGTGCAGCGGTCGTCGCCAACTGGATTTGCGTCGGCTCGCTGGCGTTGTAAATAACTTTGTACGTCATGCCATTGGTCAACCCGCCAACGGCGTTGTTCGTATCAAGCGTAAGATCCACATCCGTCGATCGGAACACTTGTAACGGCGCTGATGACTTCTGCAGACTGTGATCGACTTCGCGATAGTCGCCATCACGTTTGTTGGCGCTAAGTGAGATCGCCGTACCTGCTGTGGCTGAGCTGGCGTCGACCGCGAGCTGAACGAACTCGGGCCTCGCCACGTCGAAGATCACTCGATACTTCTGCCCACTTGCCAGGCCGCCAATGGCCTTGATGGTGTTGCTGGCGAGATACGTGACTTCGTCACCGGTCTGTAGTCCGTGTCCGGTGCCGAGATAGATATTATTCGCGGTTGGTGTGTCCTTCTTCAGGTCAACCGTATAGATCACTTCGTCGCCGTTGACCAGACCGTGACTTGCTCCAAGATCGAGGTTATTGTTGTCGGCGCTCGGTGTGAGATTCGCATCACGGGAGCTGAACTCGAATGGTTGTGTGGTGTTCGTCTTTAACAGGCTGTGCGTTACCGCGATTCTCTTCTTATCCTCGTCGGTCGTGTTTGACTTGGTCGGTGTCAGCGTGATTGCCGTGGTCGGAGTGGCGCCGCTTGCATCATCAGCCAGCTGGATGAATTCCGGCTTGCTGGAATCAAAGATGACTCGATACTTCGTTCCACTCGTCAGGCCTCCGATCGGCCTGGTGGCGTCGCTGGCGGTGTAAGTCACCTGCTCGCCCGTCATCAAGCCGTGACCGGCTCCGAGGAATATGTTGTTCGCAGTCGAGTCATTCTTCCGGACATCCACCTTGCTCGAGGAAAATTCGACTGCCTTCGGAGCTCGATACGTCACGGCCTGATCGTTGATGAAGCCGTGCCCGGCCAACGTAATCGCATTTCCGCTGACGGCCGAGCCATTTACCTTCTGCACATCAGCAGGGATTTTCGCAGGGTCAACGAGCTTAATCGTGCTGTTGTCGATGACTCTGACATTGTAGGTCGTTCCCTTCGACAGCCCGCCAAGGACCGAGCCACTGGCATCAAAGTCATAGATCAGTTGGTCGCTACCGCTCTTCCCATCGCCTTTCAGTCCATGTCCACCTGGGAAGTTGATGGTGTCCTTGTCGACATCCACCCCCGTCACGATTTGATTGCTGCTTTCGTCCACGATTGTCGTGAACGCCACGCCCAGCTTAACCGTCGTATCGTTCTCGACGATCACACCGTACCGTCGCCCCGCAGTCAATCCGCCGATGGTTCCTCCGGTTCCATAGCTGACCGGATCCCCAGTGGACAAGCCGTGATCGCCATTCAGCGTGATGGTGTTAGCGCTGGTATCGGCCGAGGCGATCGTGCCGTCGGAGTATGTCTTGGGCGCGGCGCCATGCAGGGCGCTGATGGTCAGCTTCGTGCCAGCAATAATCGTCGCATGATCCTTGACCGTGCTGGTAACGGTCGGGTTGACGATCGCATTCGCAGTCAACGTGTTAATGTCAACAGCACCGCCGGACGTGCTCTTCGAGGTCGAGTCGGCATCGGTTGTGGACACGGCCAACACATCGACCGTTGTCGAAGCGTTTATCTTTCCGCCGATCTGCGCAGCCACCGTGGGCTGGGACCTGACGGTAACCTCCGAGCTTCCCACCGAAATCGCACCGCCTTGCGTCGACTCGGAACCACCGGTGGCCATGTCCGATCCCTCGGCTTTGACCAGGACAATCTTGGCGCCGGCATTCTTCAGATCACCGACATTGCCGTCCAATGTAGCTTCGGTTGTTCCCTTTGTTTCGGAAGTCAGCTCGCTAGTGCCAAAGCTCAGCAGACCTCCAGCCGTCCGCTTCATGCGAGCGTCCACGCGGCTGTCCGACTTGGCGTGAACTTTAATCGTGTTCGTCGCGCCGCCGGTGGCATTCAAATTGGCACCGTTGGCAACGATCGCCTTGGTCGTACCACTAACGACCGCCTTGGCATCCGACCCCGACATGCCAGCTCCCAGCCCAATGGCCAGCGCGGTCGACCCGGTCTCGGCGTTGACGGTCATGCCCGTGTCGGCGATGACCTCAATGTTTCCACCCGAATTGATCGTCGAATTGTCGACCAACGCCTTCACGTCATCCAGCACCGCGTTGTCGGTCTTGACAGAGCCGACCGCAATCGCGACCAGACCGGCGGAAACAGCCAGCGACGTGATCCTCGCATTGATCGTCGCGGTATCCAGCGCGGCGACCTTGACGGTGCCAGTCGCATTGACGGTGCTGCGACCATTAATGTTGGCGTTGATGGTATTGTCGATTTTGTTCTCGGCGGATGCGCCGGCACCGCTGATGGCACCTCCAAAGCTGAAACTGGCGGCTGCTGATGCGGCTTGCGCGGTGGCGTTAATGGTCGCGTTCTCAATCGCCTCGATCGTGATGAAACCACCGGTCGTATCCACCGCGGCAGCATCAAAGTAGGCTTCGACGGTGTTGGCGATCTCGTTCTTGCCCAGTGCGACGCCGATCGACAGCGCGCCGCCAATCACGCCGGCCGAGCCAGCAATCGACGCAGCGCCTGCATACGCATCGATCTTCGACTTGTCTTCCGCTTGAACCGTGATGTTGCCGCCGACATCGACTCCTGTGCCAGTTGTCTTGGAGATGTACGCACGGATCGTGTTGCTGATCTTGTTCTCGGCATTCACTCCGGCACCGCTGGCGGCCACCCCAACGGCTCCCACGCCAATCGCCACCGAAGCGGCTACGACCTTGGCGTTGATGGTCTCGTCGGCCGTCGCCTTGACCGTCAACGCACCGCCCGCCATCACACTCGAGTTGGTGATATAGGATTGCACCTTGGCGCCGATCTCGTTCTTGGCGAGGGACGCTCCGATGGAAACGCCAACGCCGACGGCGCCACCGCCCAAACCCGCCGAAAGTGCGGCGACGGTCGCGTCGATCCTCGACGTGTTCTTGGCGTCGAGAATGAGATCTTTGCCGCTGTCTAGTTGACTTGCCGAGACGTATGCGTTTGTCTCGCCCGTGATGATGTTGTTGGCCAAGGCTCCGGCCCCGCTAACTCCGGCGCCGACAAATCCAACACCTAGCGCGGCCGATGCCGCCACCGTGATCGCGTCGATCGTGGCCGTTTCCATCGCGACCAATTGGATGTCGCCGCCTCCGGCTTTGGTGCTGACCGTGTTGTCAGCATTAGCGATGTAGCTCTCCACAACGGTACTGACTTCGTTCTTGGCCAGCGCCACGCCAACCGAAACAGCAACGCCCGCCGCACCGCCAAAGCCAGCCGCCAGGGAAACGCTGCCTACCGTTGACTGGATGGTCGATGTATCCTTCGCCGTCAAGATCGCGCTCTTGGCCACGATGCCTGTCGCACCATCGCCATCGATGTAAGCCTTGACGCTTGCTCCGATCTTGTTCGTTGCACTTGATCCGGCGCCGCTAATGCCAACTCCTGCCGCACCGCCAGCACCCACCGCGGCCGAGCCAGCCAGCGTCAGTGCGTTGATGGTCTGGTCCGCCGTTGCCGTTTGCGTCAGGTCGCCACTCGCATTGACGCTGCTGTTACTGACATAAGCATGCACTTCCGCCGCAGCTTTCGAGCCATCCGCGTTGAAGCCGATAAAGTTCTTGGCGATCGATGCGCCTACTGATGCACCCACACCGGCCGCTCCCCCAACGCCGGCCCCGAGCGAGGCGGCGGCTACGATCGCCGAAATCTCTGAGCTGTTCATCGCGTCGAGTTTCACATCCGTCTTGCTCACGACGCGGCTCGTCTCGACATAGGCGTTGCTCTTGGTGAGGATGACGTTTGTCGAAACAGCGCCCGCTCCGCTCAAGCCAATCCCTGCGACTCCGCCAATGCCGGCGGCGACGGAAGCCGCGGCGGAGAGTGACTGGATCGTGGCCTTGGTGACGTTCAGTTTCGCGCCGCCCGGGTCCTTTTCGATGATGAAGGTCGAGCCGTCGCTGGCCGTCAAGCTCCAACCTTGTCCGTCTTCCAACGTCGCCAGCCTCACGGTGGGCAAAATCACCCAATCGCCGCCGGTAAAGTTCGTGTTCGAAAGGTTAACATCGACGTCGTGCGAGCCAAAGTAGCGGTACGTGCGCCCGATCTCGCCACCCTTCGAATACCCTGAGTTGATTCGGACGGTATCACCTTTGCCGAGTTTTTTGGTTCCGTCATCGGTCGTAAAGTTATAGTCACGCGAGACGGTGTTGCTGGCGGGAAGGACACCTGCTGGGAACTTGTCCGTGAGTGTCTTCAAAATCGCCGCGTCGTCACTCGCGTCGGCCTTGGCCTCGTCCGCTCCCGTCTCTTCATCGTCCTGGGCGGATCTAGTCGCGTCGTCGAGCTGTGCGGGTGTTAAGCCAGCCAGAGCCAGGTCGATCGGCTTTTGAGCGACCGACTTGGCCGAGACCGTAACCGCGCCGGTCTTCGTCTCGAGTTTTTGATCAATGTTCTTGATGAAGGCTTCGACTTCGTTGCTGACGACGTTCTCCGCGATCGAGACTCCGATCGAGATGGATCCACCAACAGCTCCACCGACCGACGCGGCGACTGACGCGGCGCCGGCGATGGACTTGATGCTTGACGAGTCTTCCGCCACCAACGTGACCGAGGCGGCGGTGATACCACCCTTGCCGTCCTTGTCGCCATCAATGTAGGACTTGACGAGCGTCTTGATGACGTTTTCCGAGCTGGCTCCCGCGCCGCTCAGCGCAACACCCGCGACGCCGCCACCGCCTAACGCCACGGACGCCGCGACGACAATGGAATCGATGCTTTGCTCGGCAAGGGCGTGCTGTGTAAGAGCACCGGTGGCAGTGATGGTCGAATCCTTGACATAAGCCTGAACCTCGGCGGCCGACGGGGTCAGGTTGACCTGCTCCCAAAAGCGGCTATCAGAATAGTCCATCGCGGTCAGATCGAGACTGACAGCCTTCCAGTCTTTCGAGTCGTTTGTGAAGAAGTCGGCATTCACCAGATCGATCGATGCATCGGACCCCGTGCGTTCGTAGATCGTGCCAACATTACCTTTGCCACCCTTGTAAGCACTCGTAACCTCGACAAATTCGCCCTTCTTGACCGTCGCCGTACCCGTTGTCTTATGCTTCGCGGTCGGCTGGGTGAACGCCGCTCCGAGATACTTGAAAACGTCACCGACATGCACGCCTTCGGTCACCTTGACCAGGTTGCCCGGTTGAAGAGTCTCGCCTTGGTCCAAGCCGTCAGCCAGATGGGAACTCGACGATAGTGAGTCGTCTCGCTTCCACCCGATCAGGTTGCGAGCCAATGAAGCACCGATCGAGGCACCGACGCCGGCCACTCCGCCGATCGCTGCGGAAACGGAAGCCGCGGCGATGATGGCGTCGATCTTGGCCGTGCTTTTCGAATCGATATCAACGCCGCCACCGCTGTCGAGAATGCTGTTGATGACGAAGGCATTCGTCTCGGTCAGAATGACGTTGGTCGCCACTGCACCCGCTCCGCTCAGTGCGACACCCGCAACCCCACCGAAGCCCGCGGCAACGGATGCCGCCGCCGTAATCGCGCGGATCGAGGACGTATCCAGGGCTTCGAGTTTGATGTCACCCGTCGCACTCTTCACGCCATCGTCTGCGTCTTTGATAAAGGACTCGACTTCGCTGGTGATCGTGTTCTCCGCCAGCGCCACACCGACAGAAAGCGCGACGCCCGCAGTTCCGCCAAAGGCACCCGCCAACGAGACGGCAGCCGCGAGCGCATTGATCGAGGAATCATTGTTTGCTGTCAATGTGATCTTATCGGCCAGCACTCCCTCCTTCGTGGAAGCACTGATCGCGACATCACCTTCGATAAACGACTTGGCTTCGACACCGATCTTGTTTTCGGCCGACACGCCCGAACCGCTCAGTCCAACTCCCGCGGCACCGCCACCGCCAATCGCCACCGAGCCAGCAAAGACGATCGCATTGATGGCTTGATCTGCCGAAGCCGTCAGACCGAGATTGCCAGTCGCGTTGATGCTGCTGTTCTTGATATAGCTGAATACGTGGGCGGCGTTCTCCGAGCCATCGGCATTGAAACCGATGAAGTTCTTAGCCAGCGAGACGCCGACCGAAGCGCCGACACCCGCGGTACCGCCAACACCGGCCCCGATCGACGCCGCAGCGACAATTGCGGAAATCTCCGACTTGTTCTCGGCCCCCAGCAGGACATCGGTCTTGCTTTCAATCTTACTATTGTCGATGTAGGCATTGGTGTGACTGAGGATGACATTCGTCGAAATGGCACCCGCGCCGCTAAGGCCAATGCCGGCCGTTCCGCCAATACCCGCCGCAATCGATGCCGCCGCGGACAACGACTGGATACTGGCCTCCGTGACATTCAAGCGATTCGCACTGGGATCTTTCTGGATGACGTACGTCGAGCCGTCGCCCGCTGTCAGCGTCCAACCACTTCCGTCTGACATCGTCGCCAGTCGAGCCGTCGGTACGAGCACCCATGTATTCGCGTCGGCGTAGTTTTGCGTCGCCAGGTTCGGCTTCGCCTTGTGCGTGCCAAAGTAGCGATAAGTTCGCCCCACGATGCCGCCGGCCGTATGCCCTTGGGCAACTTTGACCGTGTCGCCTTTCCCCAGGCCCTCGTCCTTGGGATCGGTCGTGCTGAACGTGTGGTTGGAGGTGAAGTTATAGTCGCGCGAGACGACGTTGGTCGTGGTCAGGTTGAGCTTGTTCACCAGCGTCTCGAGCACCGCCGAGTCCTGGATCGCGTCCAGCCGTGCTTCGTCGGTGGTTTTCGTATCGCCGTCGTCATTGTCTACCTGGGCGGCGTCGTCGAGCTGGGCAGGTGATATCCCCGTCAGGTCGTTCAATGCAACGGGCGGCTGAGGCGAGGACTTGGCCGAGAGATTTACAGCACCCGTCGTGGTCTTCAGTCCCTGGTCGACATTTTTGACAAAGGCCTCGACTTCGTTGCTGATCTCATTCGTCGCGATCGATACGCCGACGGAAATCGACCCGCCCACGGTACCACCGACCGAACCGGCGATGGAAGCCGCGGCGGCCAGCGACGAGATCGTCGACATGTCGTTCGCCGTCAACGTCACGGATTTTGCATTGATGCCTCCCTGGCCATCCTTGTCGCCATCGATGTACGCCTTGACCAGCGTCTTGATCACATTCTCCGCACTCACGCCGGCACCGCTCAGGGCGACACCAGCAGTTCCACCACCGGCCAGTGCCACCGAGCCAGCCACAACAATCGCGTCGATCTTCTGCGTAGAAAGCGCCGTCTGCTTGAGATCTCCAGTCGCCGTGATGCTGGAATCCTTCACATAGGCCTGCACTGTCGCTCCGTCCGGCGTCAGATTGACGCGTTTCCAGCGCCGCGTGTCCGAGTAGTCTTGAGCTGCCAGATCGAAATTCGCTACTTCCCAATCCTTCGAGAAGAAGTCCGCCGTCAACAAATCGATGGACTGCTCCGTGCCGTTGTACTTGTAGAGGGCTCCGACATTGCCTTTCGTGCCCGTGTACGAACTTGTTACCTTGACATACTCGCCCGGCTTGACGGTCTTGGTTCCCGTCGTCTGATGGTTCGAGGTCGGCTGCGAGAAGTCGTTTCCTCGATACTCGAACACGTCTCCGGCACGCACACCCTCGGAGACCTGGACCTTCTCGCCCTTCTTCAGCGTTTTACCTTCGGCCAAACCGGCATTCGACGTGTAATCGTGTGCAATCGCCTTGGTCGTCCAGCCAATCAAGTTACTGGCCAAAGCCGCTCCGATCGAAGCCCCGACACCGGCCGTGCCGCCGCCGCCGATGGCCAACGAAACCGCGGCGATCGTCGCTTCGATCTCGGACGTGTTCTGCGCGTCAATTAAGACATCGCCGGCGCTGTTCAATACGCTGTCTTCGACGAATGCGTCTGTCTTCGTGAGGATGATGTTCTTGGCGGCTACGCCCGCACCGCTGAGAGCGATCCCTGCCTTGCCCGCCAACGCCGCCGAAGCGGAAGCCGCGGCCGCGATCGTGTGGATCGAAGACGTCTCCGTCGCCGCCAGCTTGATATTACCGGACTTGCTCGCAACCTTGGTGTCAGCATTGTCGATCGAAGCCTGAACCACGCTGGAGATTTCATTCTTCGACAGCGCGACGCCCACGGAAAGTGCCACACCGACCTTTCCGGCAAAGGCTGCAGCCAACGATGCGGCACCCGCAATCGAGTTGACCGAAGACGTATCGTTGGCCGTCAAGGTAAGTGAGTTTGCTTCGATGCCGGTCGCGCCGTCCCCGTCAATGTAAGATTTGACGTCAACACCGATCTTGTTCTCCGACAACACACCGGAACCGCTCAGACCGACGCCGATCTTACCCGCGGCACCGATCGCGACCGATCCAGCCAGCACAAGCGACTTGATGCGTTGGTCCGCGTTGGCGGTCAACGCGAGGCTGCCGGATGCATCGACGGAGCTGTCCTTGATGTAAGCCTGTACTTCGGCCGCCGACTTGTTGCCGCCGCTTTCGTAGCCGATGTAGTTCTTGGCGATCGAGATGCCGATCGATGCTCCCACGCCGGTCTTGCCGCCAACTCCGGCGCCGACCGAGGCAGCCGCGATGATCGCGCTAATGCCCGCGGCATTCTTGGCATCCAGTGTGACATCGGTCTTGCTCGTCAGTTTGCTTGTCTCGACGAAGGCGTTGGTCTTGGTCAAGATCGTGTTGATCGCGACCGCGCCGGCTCCGCTCACGGCGATACCTGTCGACCCGGCTGCGCCGACGGCGACCGACGCCGCGGCCGAGATGGCCTGGATCGTCGCTTCCGACGCCTTCTTCGCGTCTTTGTCGATGAAATAGGTCGCGCCGTCTCCGGCAGTGACGGTCCAGCCCGTTCCATCTTTCGCAGCCGAAAGCTTGATCGCGGGGACCAGCACCCAATCGCTTGTCGTATAGTCAACGGCCGTTAGATCGAGTTCTTTGTAGTCCTTGCCAGCATCGTGCGCCCCAAAGTAGCGGTACGTCTGTCCTACTTCACCGCCACTGGTGTGGCCAGTCGCAACCTTGACCGTATCGCCTTTCGCTGCCTGCGTCTTTTCGTTGTTCGGCAAGTGATCGGAAACGTAATTGAAATCACCTGATACCGTGTTGATCGTGGCCAGCGTCTTGCCAGCTGCGGTGAACCTGTCTGCCAGAGTCTTCAGGATTGCCGCATCGCCGATCGCGTCGGCTTTCGCCTCGTCAACCGTCGTATCCGGATCGTCTCCCTCGGCCTTGGCGGCATCGTTCAGGTCGTCAATTGCCAGGCCAGTCAGGTTCAGAACAGGCTCGTCGATCGCAGACGTCGCCGACACGGTGACACCACCCGTGTTCGTCGTTACGCCCTGATCGATTGCCTTGATATATGACGCAACTTCATTCGTGATTTCGTTGAAGGCCAGTGACAGCCCCACAGAAACCGAGACCCCAGTCTTGCCGGCGAAGGATGCGGCTAAGGATGCGGCACCGGCAATCGCTTTGATTTTCGAATCGTCGTTCGCGGTGAGTGCCAGGCTCTTGCCGACGATCCCGCCCGCGCCGTCTTTGTCTCCGTCGATGAACGAATTGACGTGTACCTTGATTCTGTTCTCCGAATAGACGCCTGCCCCGCTGACGCCGATTCCTGTCTTGCCGCCACCTGAGATCGCTGCGGCACCGGCGACGACGATCGCATCGATCGTCTGGTCCGCCTTGGCATCCACCGTAATGGCATCCGACGCGTTGATGCTGGAATCCCTGACGAACGCATAGACTTGTGCGGCCGACGGCGAGAGGTTGATTAGTTTCCAGGCACGCGAATCGCCATAGTCCTGAGTGGTCAGATCGAGACTCGCGTTCTCCCAATCGACCGTCGTAAAGTCGGCATTCGCGAGATCGAACGTTTTCGCCGCGGAGCCGACGTACTTGTAGATCGCACCGACGTCCCCCGCATCGCCTAAGTATCCGCTGGTAACTTGCACATACTCTCCCGCGCCTACCAATTGAGATTTCGTCGTCTGGCCGCTGGCGGGCGTGGTGTTGTAGTTCGGCGTGGGCTGCGTGAAATTAGCGCCGAGATACTCATAAACGTCGCCTCCCCTGGCACCACCAACGACCTCTACCTTGTTGCCGGTGGCCAGCGTCTGGCCGGCGGCAAGGCCGGTACTCGTCTTGAAATTCGCCGTCACCGCCTTTCCATCCCAACCGATGAAGTTGCGAGCTACCGCGACACCCAACGCGACTCCCACTGCCTTCTTGCCGCCGACCGATACCGAAACCGCGGCGGCCGCAATCGTGGCATCAATTTTAGACGTACTTTTAGCGTCAATATCGACTTTACCAACCGACTGACCACTGGCGCCGAGGACGCTGCCGACAACATAAGCGTTGGTCTTACCCAAGATGCCGTTACTGGCCGTCGCGCCACCGCCGCTAAATCCCAGGCTGTCCGTCGTGCCTGCCGCGATACCCACGGACGTCGCCTTGGAAGTCGCATTAATCGTGGCGTTCTCCGTCGCGGTCACGGTAATATTTCCGGCGGGCACGCTGACCGGATTGGCGGCCGAGCCAGCGTTCTTGACATACGCCTCCATGTCATTGTGAATTTCGTTGCGCGAGATGCTCAGACCAACCGAAATCGTGGTTCCCTTTTTCACGCCCGCTGCCACCGCCAGCGACGTCGCTGCAACGTTCGAATCGATCTTCGTCAAATTGTCGGCTTTGACATCCAAGTTGCCGGTGTTGGCCTTCAAGGTCGCGGCGTTATCGACATAAGCCTTGACGTCCGTGCTCAGCTTGTTCATCGCCACCACACCCGCGACCGTGACCGAAGTAGGCGGATTGCTGGCAGATGCGCTAATATTGATAGCCCGTGCCGCGTTGGTCATCGTGGCGGTGATCTCCGCCGTCGACTTGGCCGTTACGCTGATGTCGCCGTCCGCGACAACCGTCGAGTTAAGGATGTACGCTTGGGTTTTGGCGGGATCTCGATCTGCGAGTTTCGTTCCAATGATTGCATCAATCGTATCGAACAGAATGTTCTGATCTTTGATGCCAATCGTGTTGAAGGCCAGCGAAACGCCGATTGATTTGCCGTTGGACTCCGTGTTGCTGCTGTTGTCCGCTTTGATCTTGGACGTGTTCTGCGAATCGACGCTGACATCACCGGAGTTGGTGGTCGTAACAGCGCTCTCGCTGATATACGCCAACGCTCCGCTGAAGACGTTGTTTGTGGCGATCGAACCATTCACCGCCAACGAACTGCCGCCGGCAAAGACGCTGCCGCCATCCGACTTGACGTTGCTTTCATTCTTGGCCGTGATCATCGCGTTCTCGAGCGCCGTAACCGATAAGCCCTTGGCGTTGACTGTGGCATGGTCGATATAGGACTGGACGTCGCTGGTCAGTTCGTTGCGGACGATCAACGCGCCGAACGCCATCGAATCCGACTTGGTAAAGTTCGTCAGACTCTTCGGAGCATAAGTCGTTGGATCGGTATCATTGACAAGTTCCCACCGAGGACTGGTCTTGAAGTCCTCTTTGGCAAGATCAACGTCACGCTTCAACTCGTTCTCTTTCCCCGTCTCGGACTTGTATCGATAGATCTTGCCCAAGTCCCCGCGCGCCGCGTCGAAGTCCGACGCAATCCGCACTTTGTCACCGTTGCCGACGTCGCGTATTCCTGACTTGGTCGTGTATTGATAGTCCTTGACCAGCTTCTCCAGCGTGCCTTTCAAGATGCTGAGTCCAGCGTCGTTGCTGACCGTGGACGTCACCTTCAACGTGGCCTTGGCATCCAGTCCGGCAACGTCTGTCGCCGCAACGGTGATCGTTCCGGCGGCGGTAACATTGATGTTGGTCGTCGTGGTCGAATCGATGTAAGCCTTCGCGGCGCTGTTGACCATATTACTGGTCAACGAAGCTCCGATCGCCTTACCCGACGCGTCCATCAAGGCCGAGGCCGCCGACGTCGACTCGTTGCTCAACGTGGCGTTCAGCTGAGCCTTGGAATCGGCAGTCACCGTGAGGCTGCCTCCGGCGTTGACCGTTGCGTCCTGAATATAGGCCCGCACTCCGGCGTTGGCCTGCTTGTTGCCGATGTTCGTCCCGATGAGCGCGTCGATCGCATTGAACAGCACATTTTGGGATTCAAATCCCAGCGTGTTAAACGCCAGACTGACACTGACGCCCGTGTCACCGGTCGAAGTCAGTGCTGTCGTCGTGGCGTCGATCTTGGATGTGTTCTTGGCATCAACGACGATATTGCCGCTGCCGGTGGAGGTCACGGAGCCTTTGAGAATGTACGCATCCGCGGCACTCTGTACGGTATTCGTCGCCACGATACCGCCGACGGCCAATGACGTTCCCTTACCGGTCGCACTGCCGCCCGAGGACGTGACCGCGCTGTCGACGTCGGCCTTCATGGTCGCGTTTTCGATGGCTTGAACTTTCACCGAGCCTGCCGTCAGGTCGGTGTCGTCGATATGGGCTTTGACGGCCGACTTCATGTCGTTGCGAACAACCATGATGCCGATGCCACGCGAACTCGACTTGCTGATGTTGAGACCGCCCGGCAGCAACTCTGTCTCGGTTGCCACCTTCCATAAATCAAGGTTCTTATAATTCTCCTTACCCAGGTCGAAGCTCTTTTCCGTACCCAGGTACTTATAGACTTTCCCTCGCTCGCCCAGGCTCTCGTCATAGTCGTCAGCGACCTTGACGTTCTGCCCAAAGTCTAGTCGTTGCATTCCATCTTTCGTGGTGAAGTTCGCCGCGAGGTCGTGGATGATGCCGTTGACGATGGAAACGCCGCCATCATTGGTGGTCGTCGACGACGATACGAGCTTCGTGTTGGCAAAGATCCCGGCGTTCTCCTCCGCGACAACGTTGACCGCGCCCACGGCTTTGACGTTCTGCTTACTGTCAAAGTCAATGTACGCATCGGTGGTCATGCTGAGCATGTTGCTCGTCAGGATGCCGGAGATACTCTTCCCGTTCGCGCCCGTCAGCGCGGAAGCCGCGGATGTCGCCGAGTTGCTCAGTGTGGCGTTGAGCTTCGCATCGTTGTTCGCCGATATCGTCAGGTCACCCGCCGAATCGACCGTCGTATTCTTCAGGAAGGACTTCACTTCAGCAGGCTGCTCGGACAGAGCGCTAATCTTCGTCCCGATCAACGCGTCAATCGCGTCAAACAACAAGTTCTGAGGTGCGTAGCCGACCGTGTTGAAGGCCAGCGTGATTGCAAAGCCTGAATCGCCTGTTTCGACAATTCCTCGATTCGTCGCGTCGATGAGAGAAACGTTCTTGGCGTCGACGCTGACGTTGCCGGTTGTCGTCTTGACCGAACTCTCGGTGATCTTGGCTTCGGCACTGCTGAGCAAGTTGTTGGTGGCAATCATGCCGCCCACAGCCATCGACTTGCCGCTGCCAAACGCACTGCCACCCGAGGACTTCGCGACGCTTTCATTCAACGCCGCCAGGGTCGCGCTCTCAATCGCGTCCATGTCGACTGCCGCAGCCATGACAGTCACATGGTCGATGTAGGCGTCGACATCACTCTTTAACTCGTTGCGGACAACCAGGCCGCCAAAGGCTTCCGAATTTGAATCGGTCACATTCAGACTTATGTTTTCGAATATGTTCGCCGTATTCAACAGCTTCCAGCGTGTGGTGACCGTAAAGTTTTCATTAGCCAGATTGACGTTGTCGGCGTCGTCGCCTAGATACCGATACGTCTTCCCGCGTGCACCTTTCGTGAGGTCAAAGTCCGACGCCACTCGCACAACCGTCGACTGCTTCTTTAAAGTCTGACTTCCGGACTTTGTCGTATAGCTGTAATCGCCCAGCAATGCGTCAGCGACACCCTTCAGGATGCTGGCTCCGCCGTCGTTGCTGGTCGTCGATATCGACTTCATCGAAGCGCTGGCATTGATGCCAGCGGTATCCTTGGCACGGACGGTGATCGTCTTGCCCGCCGTCACGTTGATGTTCGTAGTGGATGTCGAATCGATGTAGGCCTGCGCCGAACTGCTGACCCGGTTGCTAATCACCAAAGCCGCAACCGATCGCCCACTGGCGTTCACCAGGGCCGAAGCTGCCGAGGAGGCTTCGTTGTTGGTTGTCGCGTTCAGTTGCGCGCGGTTGTCGGCGGTGACGGTCAAGTTACCGCCGGCATTGACGGTTGAATCGACGATATAGGCGTGTGTCCGCGCGGCGTCCTCCAATCCCAAGGCTGACGCGATTGGTGTTCCCAACAAGGCGTCGACGGCGCGAGTTAGAATATCTTGCGACTTATAGCCCAAGGTATTGAACGCTACGACCGCACCGACAGCCTTATCGCCGGACGTCGCAAGGCTCAATGTCGTGGCCTCGACCGCGGAGGTATTGGCCGCATCAACGTCTCCCATGCCGCTGGTCGTCAAGTTGCTGCTCTTCACATAGGCGTCCGCGGAACTCAGGACAAGATTCGTTGCGATGACTCCGCCAATCGCCATCGACGTTCCCGTTCCAAACGCGCTGCCACCGGAAGACTTGGCAACGTTATCTGCCAGGGCTCGCAGCGTGGCATTCTCCCGCGCTTCCACCAATACCGATCCTGCCGTGACCGTCGCATCGTCGATATATGCCTTGACGGCCGCGCGCACGTCGTTTCGCACCACCATCCCGCCGAACGCTTTGGAATCCGAACCCGAGATGTTGTTTCCTTGCGGGATCAGCTTGTCCACCGGCAGTTGTTTCCAGAGATCCTTGTCCGTGTAATCCTGCTTCGTCAGGTCCAAGGTCGTCTTTGTGCCGCCCATGTATTTGTAGAGCGATGTGCCTAGATCCTGTTCCTTCCACGAACTGGTATCCGAATAGTCTTGAGCCCCCAGATCGACCGTGCCCCCCGCACCGATGTACGCGTACGTTTTGCCACCGTGTTCGACCGTCTTGCCGAGACTGAGTTCTTTGGACCCGTCCGTTGACTTAAAATCGCTGCCGCCATTGGGTACGCTGACGATCGTGCCGAAGACGATCGACTGTGTCCCGTCCTCGCTCTTGAAATCTGGCAATAGGCCTCGCGCCAAACCATTCAAGATGGACGCACCGCCATCATTGGTCGTGGTCGACGACGCAACGATCTTGCTGTTGGCAAATATGCCTGTATTGTCCTGTGCCTCGACCTGAACACTACCAACCGCCTTGATCGTCTTTTGTGCTGCAGGTCTGGAACTGTCGAAGTCGATATAGGCTTCGGCTCCGCCACTGACCATATTGCTTGCCACGATCGCGCTGGCGCTCATACCGCTGGCATTGATCAACGCGGAAGCTTCAGAGATGGCGGCGTTGCTCAGCGTGGCGTTCATCGTCGCGTTATTGTGAGCCGTTACGCTGAGTTTTCCCTTGGAGTCCACGGTGGTGTTCATCAAGAACGCCTTCGCCATGGCCGGCTTTTCCGTGCCAAGATCGGTGCCAATCAAAGCATCGACCGCGAGCACCGCAAGATTCGTGGGCTCCCAGCCCAAGGTATTGAAGGCTACCGTAACGCCAGCCGCCTTGTCGCCACTTGTAACTGACGTGCGATTGGTGGCATCCATCTTGGAAGTGTTCTTGGCGGTTACATTCACGTCGCCGATGTTGGTCGTGACCGCGCTCTCCGTAATCCTCGCTTCGGCGCTGCCTATCAGGTTGTTGGTCACCAGCATGCCAAACACGGCCATCGACTTACCGGTGCCGTACGCGCTGCCTCCAGACGACTTGGCAATACCCTCGTTGAACGCCACCAGTGTGCCGGTTTCCGTGGCATTCACGTCCACCGCACCAGCCGTCACGGTGATGTGATCCATGTAGGCAGCGACGTCGCTCTTCAGCTCGTTGCGAACAACCAATCCGCCATACGCTTCGGAATCGGAGCCGGTCACGTTCAGTCCGGTTGGCAACACGTTGGATCGATTCAGCAACTTCCAACGCGAGGTGTTATTTGCAAAGGTCTCCGAAGCCAGATCCACATCTTCTGCGCTGTCACCGACATAGAGGTAGATTTTGCCTGGCGCGCCTTTCGTCACGTCAAAGTCCGATGCCACGCGGACTTTGGAAAGGTTCTTCTTCAAGTCTCGTTTGCCCGATTTCGTTGTGTAGCTGTAATCGTCCAGCAACACGTCGATCAAACCTCCCACGATGCTCGCGCCGCCGTCATTACTGGTACTCGAAAGTGCCTTGAGCGACGACTTGGCGCTGATTCCCGCCGTATCTTTGGCGCTAACGGTAATTGTCTTGCCAGCCGTCACGTTGACGTTCGTGGTGGTCGTTGAATCGATATAAGCCTGCGCCGAGCTACTGACACGATTGCTTACCAACATCCCAGACGCCGCAATACCACTGGCATTCACCAGTGCGGACGCGGTCGAGGACGCCTCGTTGCTGGTGGCGGCGTTCAGTTGGGCGCGGTTGTCCGCTTTCACCGTCAGGTTGCCAGCCGCCGTGATGGCCGAGTCGACGATATACGCGTGGGCCCTTGCCGGATTCTCCAGGCCCAGTTCGGTCGCGATCGGTGTCCCGAGTACCGCGTCGATACCACGCGTCAGAATGTCTTGCGATTTGTAGCCGAGCGTATTGAAAGCAAGGACTGCACCGACCGCTTCGTCACCCGAAGATGCCAGGCTCGCCGTCGTCGCATCGATCTTCGAAGTGTTCGCCGCATCAACAACCACATCGCCCGTGCTGGTCGTGACCGTACTTCCTTTGATGAACGCCTCAGCGGAACTCTGTACCAGGTTGGTCGATAACACACCGCTGACCGCCTGCGACGTACCGGCTCCCAAGGCACTCCCGCCGGACGATTTCGCCACGCTATCGGCCAACGCTTTTATCGTCGCATTCTCTCGGGCCTCGACGAGCACCGAAGTGGCCGTCACCGTCGAGTCTTCGATGAACGCTTTCACGGACGCACGTACATCATTTCGCGAGACCACGATGCTGGCCGCGCCCGAATCCGAGCCAGTGACGTTGTTGCCCTTCGGAATCACCTTGTCCAACGGCAGCGGCCTCCACAGATCCTTGTTGGCATAGTCCTGTGTCGCCAAATTCAACGTCGTGGTGGCTCCGCCCATGTATTCGAACAAAGAAGTCCCTAGATCTTTCTCCTGCCAGTAGCTCGTGTCGCTATAGTCCTGGGACGACAGGTCGACCGTCCCACCGACATCGAGGTACTCGTACGTTTTGCCATCCGCTGCCGTGACGGTCGTGCCAAAACTGATCTCCTTCGAGCCATCGGCCGACTTGAAGTTGGCGCCAGTGTTGGGAACACTGACAATCTTTCCGAACGAAATCGACTGCGAGCCATCGCTGGTCTTGAAGTCCGGTGCCACACCTCGCACGATCCCATCCAGAATCGAAATTCCTCCATCGTTCGTCGTCGTCGAAGATGAGGTGACCTTCGTGTTCGCGTAAATCCCTGTATTGTCTTGAGCGGACACTTCGACTTTGCCGCCTGACTTAATCGCACCCGAACCACTCGTGAAATCGATGTAAGCCTCGGCACCACCGCTGACCATATTGCTTGCCAGCATCCCGCTGATGCTCTCGCCACCTGCATTGATCAATGCCGACGCGGCCGATATCGCCGCATTCGTCGAAGTGGCGTTCATCAACGCGTCGTTGTGAGCGGTGACGGTGAGCGCGCCTTTCGCGTCGACCGTGGTGTCTAACAGGAACGCCTTTGCCATCGACGGACTCTCAGTCCCGATATCCGTACCCAGCAGCGCGTTGATGCTGTCGAACAAAATATTGTTGGGGGCCCAACCCATCGAGTTGAAGGCCAGCGTCAAGCCGTAGGCTTTGTCTCCGCTGGTGATATGCGAGCGGTTGGTCGCGTCCATTTTCGACACGTTCTTCGCATCCACGGTGGCATCGCCCGTGGTCGTCTTGATCGAGCTGCTGGTAATCTTCGCCTCGGCGCTACCCAACAAATTGTTCGTCACCAACATGCCAGC
This sequence comes from Planctomycetota bacterium, assembly GCA_027622275.1. GTDB lineage: Bacteria > Planctomycetota > Planctomycetia > Pirellulales > Pirellulaceae. The sequence continues at coordinate 39,362 of JAQBZB010000045.1, forward strand.
CACTGCGATCGACTTACCCTTACCGATCGCGCTGCCACCAGAAGACTTGGCAACGCTTTCATTGAAGGCAATCAATGTTGCATTCTCAATGGCGTCCACGTCGACGGCGCCGGCGTTCACCGTGATGTGGTCCACGAACGCGTTCACGTCACTCTTCAATTCATTGCGAACGATCAACCCACCAAAGGCCTCGGAATTCGATCCCGTGACGTTCAGCCCCGTGGGGATGACGTTGGAGACATTCAATAACTTCCAGCGCGCTGTGTTGGTGAAATTCTCAGCCGCCAGATCGACCTTGCTGGCATCGTCTTGCAAGAATAAATAGTTCTTGCCCGGAGCGCCCTTCGTTACATCGAAGTCTGACTGCACGCGTACTCGCGTTAGGTTCTTCTTCAGGTCCTGCTTGCCGGATTTGGTCGTATAGCTGTAATCCTCGAGCAGTCCATCCGCCAGTCCAGCCAACAGACTCGCACCGCCGTCGTTGCTGGCGGTCGAGATTGACTTCATCGTCGCCTTGGAGTTGATCTCCGCCGTGTCTTTCGCACGGACCGTGATCGTTTTGACAGCCGTGACACTCTTGTTCGTAGACGTCGTCGAGTCGATGTAGGCCTGCGCGGAGCTACTGATACGATTGCTCGCCAATACCGCTGAAATAGCTCGGCCGCCGGCGTTCACCAGCGCGGAAGCGGCCGAGGAGGCTTCGTTGCTTAATGTGGCGGACAGCTGTGCGCGGTTGTCCGCCGTGATCGTTACGGCACCGCCAGCAGTGATCGTCGAGTCCAAGATGTAAGCGTTGGTCCGCGCCGGGTTCTCGAGCCCCAATTCACTTGCAATCGGAGTCCCAACCAACGCATCGACGCTACGCGTGAGAATGTCTTGCGACTTGTAGCCAAGTGTGTTGAAAGCGACTGTCGCGCTGACTGCCTTGTCTCCGGAACTGGAAAGACTCAGCGTGGTCGCCGTGATCTCCGCCGTATTCGCCGCATCAACGACCACATCACCCGCACCCGTTGTCGTGATGGTACTGCCTTTTACGTAGGCGTCCGCGGAACTCTGAACCGTGTTCGTCGCGATGATGCCGCCAATGGCGATCGAGTCGCCCGTGCCATAGGCGCTGCCGCCCGATGACTGCGCCGCGCTATCGGCAAGAGCCCTCAGCGTCGCGTTCTCGCGAGCCTGGACCAGGACCGAGCCCGCGTTAACCGTGGCGTTTTCGATAGAGGTTTTGACCGTTGCGATTACATCGTTGCGGACAACAATTCCGGCGATGGCTTGAGAATCGGAAGCGGAAATGTTATTCCCCTTCGGAATTACCTTGTCGATGGGCAGCTTTTTCCAGAGATCCTTGTCCGAGTAATTCTCTGTCTTGAGGTCTAAAGACTTCTCGGTGCCTCCCATGTATTGATAGAGCTCGACGCCAAGGTCGATCTCTTTCCACAAACTGGTGTCACTGAAGTCCGCCGCGCCCAAGTCCACGCTGCCGCCGACGCCAAGGTGCTTGTACGCTTTGCCACTGGCCGCCGTCACTGTACTACCAAACTTCAACTCCTTCGTGCCGTCGGTCGACTTAAAGTCCGTCCCTGAATTGGGAACGCTAACGAGCTGGCCAAACCTCACCGACTTCGTCCCGTCTTCGCTCTTGAAGTCCGGCGTCAAGCCGCGGACCTTGCCATCGAGAATTGCAACGCCGCCATCGTTGGTGGTGCTCGACGAAGAAACGACTTTTGTATTCGAATAGATGCCAGTATTGTCTTGTGCAACGACCTCAACGCCTTTGACTGCCGTGATGTTACCGCTGCTGGCAAAGTCGATGTGAGCGTCCGCGCCCGCGTTCACCATGTTGCTGGCCAGAATTCCGCTGGCGCTCATTCCAGTGGCGCCGAACAACGCGGATGCCTCCGAAATGGCAGCGTTGCTTACCGTCGCGTTCATCTTGGCGTCATTGTGTGCGGTAACTTTCAGAGCACCTTTAGCGTCGACTGGCGTGTTCATCAAGAACGCCTTCGCCATGGACGGCTTCGCGGTGCCAATACTGGTACCGATCAAGGCATCAATCGCATTGAACAACAGGTTCTGCGGCTCATAGCCCATGATGTTGAATGCAAACGCCACGCCAACCGCCGTATCGCCGCTGGTCACGGACACGCGATTCGTGGCATCGACAATTGCTTCGTTCTTCGCGGTGAGTAACACATCACCACTGCCTGTTGTCGTCAAGTTGCTGTCCGTCGCCGATGCACTCGCGTTTGCCAACACATTGTTCGTGACGATCGTCGCGCCGACTGCCAGCGACGTACCGGAACCGTACATACTTCCACCCGACGAGCTGGCCACGGTTAGAGCCTCGGACTGGATGGTGGCTTTTTCGAGTGCCGTGATGGTGACGCTGGCGGCGGTGGCGGTGCTGTTGTTGAGGTAGCTGAGCACTTCGCTGCGGACGTCGTTACGGACAACCAGACCGCCGATGCCCACCGAGTCCGAATCCGTCACGTTG